>NZ_JBXVVI010000032.1:0-12692 GCF_057219155.1 Roseovarius sp. YIN77 | reverse complement strand
CATCTCTGACTTCTGCTTGTCAGTATAAAACGTACGCGTGCGGTACTTCATATCTCAACACTCCATCTTTCCAAAAAGACTAAAGTGTTGCGACCACCCGTTGAACTCACAGGGACTGTTCTGCCATCTGGAATTTGAATTGCAACGGCTGCTATTGGGGTTTGATATTGTTTCGAATGCCGCGGTCAGATGAGTCGTCTGAGGTTCCACTAACTCAGTACAAGTTCCGATTGCCCGATAGCTGCGGTTAAATGGTCCGCGGCAAAATCCACAAACGCCCGAACCTTCGGGGCGACAATTTTGCTATGTGGATAAACTAGGTGGATCGGCTCTGCAGGTGGCAGGTAATCTATCAGCACGGGCACGAGCCGACCGGACCGGATTTCGTCGGTAACCATGTATGACAAGGCCATTGTTATGCCCTCGCCTGCGGTCGCGGCCGTCAAGGCCGTGTTTGCATCGTTCACTTCAAACCGGGGATGCAATTGGACGTGACCCCGTAATTTGCCGTGCTTGTAGTGCCAGTCACGGCTCGACATGATCCCGGTGAATCCGATGATCGAATGCAGCTTTAGTTCCGATGGATCATTCGGAGTGCCGCGGCGATCCAGATATTCCGGGCTGGCGACAAATAGACGGCGTACAACGCCCAGACGCTTTGCCATAAGGTTGGAATCCGGCAATTCACCAATTCTTATCGCGACATCAATTCCTTCTTCGACAATATTGGTAACCCGGTCGACCGCGACCAATGACACTGAAATCCGTGGATGCGAAGATAGGAAAGATCGAATGACTGGCGCGGCGATCATACGACTGAAAGCCAACGACGCCGAAACAGTCAAATGGCCCTGTGCCACCCCTTCTTCGCCAACCGCCAGTTTTTCGGCTGACTCGATCTCGGCAAGGAGCTGGCGGGCTGCGATCAAAAATCGCGTTCCGGCATCAGTAAGTGTCAATTGACGTGTGGATCGTGTTAGCAACTGAACGCCCAGCCTGTCTTCCAGTGCATTCATTGCCCGCGTAACAGCCGGTGGCGACATGCGAAGGCGGTTGGCAGCCTGCACGAAACTGCCGGTGTCATTGATGGCAGCGAAAACTTCCATTTGCTGGATGCGGTCCATTTATTCCACATTTTGCAATAATGAATTCACAGTTATCATTATTCTTCCATCATTGGAAGGTCGTTATCTGTTGCTCACACGCCGCAGCAACGCTCTCTGAAACGCGGCCCCAATCGAAGGATACAGAAATGAAAATGAACTCGATCAAGCCGACCCTTTTGTCTGGCCTCATCGCATTGGCGCTGTCGGTGCCGCACGCAACGGCAACCTTCGCAGAGGAAACGGCAACGTCACCCGCTGCCCTCAGTGCGATTGGCCAAGACGCGGTTCGCTACAACACTGTGAACATTGACGGGCAGGAAATCTTCTACCGCGAAGCCGGGAATGAAAATGCTCCTACTTTGTTGTTGTTACACGGTTTCCCTACGTCGTCACAACAGTATCGCAATCTCATTCCCGAACTCGCCAGCGACTATCACGTGATTGCACCGGATTATCCCGGATTTGGCCGCAGCGCGATGCCGGACCCCAGCGAATTTGAATACAGCTTTGCCAGATTTGCATCCCTGATGGACGGGTTTACCGACACTTTGGAGCTGAGTTCCTACAGCCTTTATGTGATGGATTACGGCGCGCCCGTCGGATACCGCCTCGCCCTGAAAGAGCCACAGGCAATCGAAGCACTGATCATTCAAAACGGCAACGCCTATGAAGAAGGCCTGCTGGAGTTCTGGGATGTGTTTCGCGCCTACTGGACTGATGCGACCGATGAAAATCGTGAGCCCTTGCGCGGTTTCCTGAATATCGGCGCAACCGAATGGCAGTACACCCACGGAGTGCCTGAAACGCATCTGAACCGTGTGAGCCCGGATGCGTGGATGCTGGATCAGGCTTATCTTGATCGGCCGGGAAATCAGGAAATCCAACTGGACCTGTTTTATGACTACCGCACGAACGTAGAGTTTTACCCGGAATTCCAGGAGTTCTTCCGTGCCTATCAACCTCCCACGTTGATCGTCTGGGGCGAGAACGACCACATCTTCCCAGCCGAAGGGGCGACACCGTACCTGCGCGATCTACCAAATGCGGAACTGCATCTGATTGACGCCGGTCACTTCATCCTTGAATCCCACGTGGCTGAAGTTGCGGCAACCATCCGGACATTCCTATCCAAGAACCTGACCAACTAAGCCACTTCGGTGCAGGGGCCACCCTGCACCGTTTCGCCGTCATTACGATATGTAGACCACCTAAAGCGGGTACAATCTTTACTGGCTGTTTGACCATCCAGCGGCATCAGACCTCGGCCCGTAAAATCTTCAACTCAAAAGGGTCCGTCAAATGGGACATAAATTCGCTGAACTCGCCTTCACGGACGCCGTGAAAAACATCCAGTCCGACCAAGGGTCGCGCAACGCATATGCGAGAATGGAAGTTGGTGACGACTACAACAACGTTCTGGGCCCAAATGAAGCGCAATTCATTGCCGCGCGCGACAGCTTTTACATGGCAACCGTCAGCGAGACAGGCTGGCCATATGTTCAACATCGCGGAGGTCCGGCAGGATTTGTGAAGATCTTGGACGACAGAACGCTGGGATTTGCCGACTTTCGGGGCAACCGGCAATATGTAAGCGCTGGAAATCTAAGCCAGAACGACCGTGTATCGCTGTTCTTTATGGATTACCCAAACAAAACCCGCCTCAAACTGCTGGGCAGGGTTCACACACTGGCCCCCTCTGATCAGGACAACCTGCAAAAGCTGATCCTGGGCGATCGCTATCAGGCGCGGACAGAGCGGGGATTGCTGATATCTGTCGAGGCATTTGATTGGAACTGCCCGCAATACATCACGCCCCGGTTCACGCGCGCTGAAGCCGATCAAGAAGTGTCATCGCTGCAAGCTAAAATTTCGGAGCTCGAAGCAAAGTTAAGGGCCAAAAACGCACAAAACTGAGTTTTTCGACCAAAGCTGCTTTGCGGATGGGTGGATGGCTCCTGCTCCCCCGGCGTCGCAATGCGCCATAATGCAGTTGTCTATCACTGCTAGGAAAGGAGCCACCCAATGCAGGTTACAACAGTCGGCCTAGATCTGGCCAAGAACATCTTTCAGGTGCACGGGATCACAGCGGACGGAACCGTTGCGTTCAACAAGTCACTTAGGCGTGCACAGCTTTTGCAATTCTTCGAGACCCTTGAACCATGTCTCATTGGCATGGAGGCCTGCGGATCCAGCCACCATTGGGCGCGGCAATTCCGGAAGCTGGGCCATGAAGTCCGGCTGATGCCTGCGATGTACGTGAAAGCCTATGTCAAACGCGGCAAGTCGGACGCCGTCGATGCAGAGGCGATCTGTGAGGCCGTAACGCGTCCGACGATGCGCTTTGTCGCGATCAAGACCGAGGAACAGCAAGGTGTCCGGCGATGGCTGTTTACGGTGCCCTTTCCCAAAGCTTCCACTTGAGGAACGTGAGAGTGTACCGACTCCGGGAACACTGGAACAAGCGCTCCATGGGAACGTTGATTTCCATTTCAGAGATTCAGTTCGGTTAGGCCCGGATGGTCCTCGGGGCGACGGCCCAAGGTCCAGTGAAACAGACGCGAAGCTGCCGTTATCGGCATATCGTTGATGCTGGCAATGCGTCGACACATCCGCCCATTTGCTGCGAATTCCCAATTTTCGTTGCCATAGGATCGGAACCAATTGTTGGCCTCATCAGACCACTCGTAAGCAAATCGCACCGCGATCCGGTTTTCCGTCCATGCCCATAGCTCCTTGATCAGGCGATAATGATGTTCGCGTTGCCATTTGCGGGTCAGAAATGCTTCGATTTCGGCATGTCCAGAGAAAAACTCAGACCGGTTTCGCCATTGGCTGTCATCGGTATAGGCTTGCGTTACCAGCTGGGGGTTGCGGCTGTTCCAGCCATCCTCGGCGGCGCGCACCTTTTGCACGGCGGTTGTTTCGGAAAATGGCGGAAGCGGGGGGCGGGTCATGAGATGGCTCCTGATAGATTGGATAAAGGCGAGGTCGCAGCACCCTTGAAAAGCTAAGCTGATCTGTTGGACCAAGTTTTCGTCAATTGGCCTCAAAGAACCTTAACGGATGTCTGAAACGGTCGAGTTTCATGCAATTGTTTGCGCCAATGTGGCGGATTGTACAGGCCTAATTTAGCATTCCAAAGGCCGTAAAAAGTGGCGATCGTAGCGTCGAATACACTCTTTTTCCTCAGCAAATTGGTAAGCCTTCTGGCATTCTCTGTCAGTGAGGCTCTTTATGCGATAGTCCTCATAGTCAGCCAAAGATGCGAAAGAAAAAAAGCAGACGGCCATGTCGTTTGGGCTTTCATGGGGCAAATAGTACCCATGATGCGTGCCGCCGAATTTCTCGACCAAGGGGATCCAGGCGCGCGCGTATTTCTCAAACTCGGAAATCTTCGACGGGTTCAGTTCGTATTGAACATAGCAGGTTATCAACGGCTTTTCCTCATAAGGTGTTTAGCTTCGGGACTGTGGTCATGTAATATTCAGGGCTTTTGTCGTAGGAAGCTACTCGGGTAAAACCGATGATGGCAGCAAACTGTCCTACGATGGGAACTCCCGATGTGCAGCGACTTGTTCAAGGTTTGATGACCACGATGGTTGTTCGGCGACGAATGTCCTGAACTTGTCTGCCACTTCCGGCTCTCCTTGCAGACCTCCCGCAGGGACAATCATACTTTTGCCGTCGCTGTTGACCCATGGAACGCCAGAGCCGCACACCCTGCAAAACGATTTGGAGATGTCCCGTCCCGGCATTTGATAGGTGACAATGTCTTCGCTACCAGCCAGCCAGCTGAACGCTTCAACTGCTATGAACAGATTTGATGCGAAAGCTGATCCAGTGATCTGTCTGCATTGATCGCAGCTGCACATGAACATCTTGTCGAACGCGTTGACAACCTCGTACGAGACCAAGCCACACAGGCAGTTTCCTTTGATTTTCTGCATTGTCCTGATCCTTTGTAGTTGGCTTTTTCTGCTGAACTGACCGGCTAAGTTGCGATGTCATCTCGCAGAAATCCAGCAATGGCTTCGAGAATCTGGCTCGAGGCTTCGAGCTGCGGCATGTGCCCCACGCTGGGAAACGATTGAAACGATGCCTGCGGGATTCGTTCATGCAGCGCCTTCCCCCGTTCGAGCGGAATCCATGGAACATCCTCACCCCATAGAATGGCCACCGGGCATCGGATTAGACCGAACATCGGCTCGACGTCCGCGGTGAAGCGCTCGTCGGCTTGAGAGAATTGCCGGTAAAAACTCCCGCGACCGTCTTCATCGAGCCACGGTTCGACGAGCTTTGAGAAGTCTTCGCTTTCGATCTCGTTGACGAGAGCACCCCGAATATAAGCTTCCACCACTGCCTTGTGGATGTGCGGTGGCAGGCCTGTGAAGGCCTCGACATGTCGCCCAACATGATCGAAAAATTCCGACCCCAAGGGCGCATTGCGACAACGTTCATCAGGGCATATTTCTCGAAATCACAGCCATGCAAAAGATGCGCGCGCAAAGTTGCCGCGCCACCGAAATCGTGTGCTACCACGCGAGGGCGATCCAGTTTCCAGTGTGCCAGCATCTCTGCGAACACGCTGCCCTGAACGTCGAGCGCCGTGGCTTTCTCGGGTCGCTTATCGGATTGCCCGTAGCCCGGCAGGTCATACCAGTGGACGCGGTAGGTTTCAGCCAGTGCTGAAATGACGCGATGCCACGAAAAAGAAGACCACGGCCATCCATGCGCAAGAACGAGGTCCGGTCCATCACCTGCACTTCCGGCGGCAATCGAACCAGCGCTTGTCACGACGGTTTCGCCCCACGACCAGCTCCCTTTAAGTTTCTGCATCGATTCAATCCTTTGTGATGGGGTCGACAAGTTGGCCGACCCGGCGAAACCGGTGCTCAGCCTGCGAGATCATTCTGTGAAGCGTGGTTTGCGCGGGTTCGCGGGACCGGATGAGATCAGCTGCCTCGCCGACAATTACGGCGGCAACGTCTGTGTCGTCAGCCGTTTGTGAGGCCTCAAAACGCTCTTTCTCGGCAGCGAGGTTTTGTGTAAGACCGTCGATATCCGCTCTCCATTGCCGGGTGAATGCATTACGCATCGTGCGCAGGTTCCAATCCGAAGGCCAGTCGAGCCCACGCGCTATGTCAAATACGGAACTGCGTTCCGTATCGTCCCCCGAACCGCGAACGGCTGCTTGTTTGGTATTTTCACTGGCGAGAGATTCATCACTTGCAAAAAACGTGGTTCCGCACAATGCGCCTGAAGCCCCGAGCGCAAGTGCCGCCGCCAACCCGCGCCCATCAGCGATCCCTCCTGCGGCAATGACCGGTATTCCTTGCGCGATGTCCACAACCGCTGGAACGAATGGCAGCGTCGCTCTGCCACCGCCATGCCCGCCTGCCTCTGTGCCCTGTGCCACGATGGCATCAACGCCAGCGTCAACTGCCACGCGGGCTTGGGTCAGTGTCTGCACTTGAATGACCAGCTTCGTCTGCGTGTCTCTAATTCGACGAAGAAACGGTTGGAAATTGCCAAACGAAAGCATCAGCGCTTCAGGTGTTTGATCTAGGGCAAGATCAAGCAGATGCGGCTGACGAGCCAGAGACCAGGTGATGAAACCGACTCCAATCCGTGCATCTCCCGCTGCGTCAAACTCACGTTCGAGCCAATCGGCGTCGCCATATCCGCCGCCAATCAGCCCCAAACCGCCGCCATTGCTGACTGAAGCAGCAAGCGCGCCGCCACTGACACCTGCCATAGGCGCCAGTAGAACGGGATGTTTGATGCCGAACAGATCATTCAGTGGTGTGCGAATAGACACCGTAACTACCGCGTCACTGACCGGCGGTATTCCTCGACGGGCAAGCCACCGATCCCCCAATCCTCATGCGCAACTTCGTCAATGACAACAAATGTTGTCGTCGGTGATTTGTCGAGAACGCGGACTAGCAAGTCGGTAACGCCTCTGATTAATTCTGCCTTCTGGTCCGCCGTGACGCCTTCGCGTGTTACCTTGATGTTAACATAAGGCATGTTGGTTCCTTTCAGATCTCGCGTTCAGTGATTTGGAAAATCTTGGCCATGATCCGCCATGCGCCGTCGGTGCGTACCAGCGTTAGGAAGTCGATGAAATCTTTCGCGCCGACGGAACACCGCACCCGGGCAAAGGCGGTGTTCTCGCCTGCGAACTCTATGGATTCGATTACATCACGCCGAGGTTCATTGCGGGAGGCTGGTGACAAGCGTTTGGCCACCACCGGAAAATATTCATCCATCGTGCGATAGAGCAGCGGAGTTTCGTCCGCCGTCGCATAGATTGCTTTTGGATGAAACGCGATTCCCAGCCTTTCAACGTCGGCGTGATAGAGACCATCAAAATAGGTTTCCAGCACGCCGATTACCGCGCCAAACTCGTTCATGCCACCTGTTCCTGTTCAATTAGGCCCTCTGCGACCATCGCCTTCACGGTGGCAGGACGTGCCGCGATACGCGCAATGTAGGCTTGGGTTTTGGGAAATGCGTCAAGGCTTACCCCAACAAACCCCGCCCAGTTCAACACCACGAATGCATAGGCATCCGCGACGGTAAATGTCGCGCCCAGAAGGAACGCGCGCCCGTCAGCGAGGGTTCGCTCGATATGCGCGGCGCGGCGTCCGACTCCAGCTTCGGCTTTCTGTCTTGCATCTCCATTAAGTTCAGTACCCGAGAAAAAAGGACCGAAGGATTTATGCAGTTCCGAAGATACGAAATTGAGGGATTCCTGAAGCCGCGTGCGTTCCAGCGTACCGTTCGGTGGCGCCAGCCCGGTGTCGGGCGACTGATCAGCCAGATACTGCAGTACGGCAGGGTTTTCCGTGATAATCTCACCGCCGTCCGTGACCAACACCGGAACATAACCGTTCGGGCTGATCTTGCGAAAATCCTCGCCTGCTTCAGTCTTGCCCGCTTCGGTATCTGTCTTGTCGAGTTCGAACGACGTGCCGATTTCGTTCAGGATGATGTGGGATGCCATTGAGCATGCACCGGGTTTGTAATGAAGTCTCATAAGAGGTTCCCTTTCCGAGGTTTCGCGATGTGACTTGGGGAACGCTACCAATGATTTTAATTCATTAATAACATTGAATATTCACTTTGATGATCTATTCTATTAATCATCTTGAGCGAAAGGTCGCGTTGCGTGATAACCTATGAGCAATTGGTCGTGCTGCACGCCATCGTCACAGAGGGAACCTTTCGAGGCGCGGCCGAGCGGCTGAACAAATCCCAATCTGCGATTAGCCACATGCTCAAGAAACTTGAGACCCAAATCGATATCACGCTGCTATCGCGCGAAAAATACAGACCAAGCCTGACCCCAGCAGGAGAGGTGTTTTTTCGGCAAGCAACACGCGTAATGCAGCAGATGAAAGAGTTAAATGTTGTTGCGAAAAATCTGAGCGCCAACCAGGAGCCTGAAGTGTTTTTGGCCGTGACCGCCACGTTTCCTCTGAAGCCAGTTCTCGAAATCGTCGGCACCATCAGGGATCAATACCCAGCCACTCATATACGTTTATCACGGGAGAGTATGGGGGGACCGATTGAGCGGCTGTTACGAAATGATGCTGACATCATCATTGCAGCTATGGATGGCGTTCCCGTTGAGCAGGTAGAGGCGCTGTCATTTGCACAGGTAACAATCGTGCCGGTGGCCCATCCAGACTTCGAGCCCGCACGAAGTTCGCACATGAAAACAATCAGCGAGATGCAGAGCTACACACAAGTAGTCGTCGCCGACAGCAGTAGCGGCGAGTTTGCTCAAAGCCGAGATCTGCTTCCAGGGGGTCTTCGCTGGACCGTTTCGGACTTTGCCGCAAAAAAAGAGATCTTGTTAGCGAAGTTGGGTTGGGGCGGCATTCCTACGCATATGATCGAAAATGAATTGGCGCGGGGCGAGTTGGTAGTTCTCAATGTTGAAGGCTATCAAAAACGCCAATCTCACCTGTTTCAAATTCGCAAACGCGACAAAGACGTTGGCATTGTTGCGCAATCCATCTGGGAGCAACTCCAAAGATAGCGTCGCAGCTTACCAATGATATCGGGAAACGAGCGAATGCCAGATTCGGATCTTCATTGTTCAAATCGACTTCTTGCGAATGGCAGTTTCGCTGCCCTTCACGCGCCGTGCAGCATTGGTCGAAGTGGGCTCAATTCGATCATTAGCTGCGGTTTGTTCGAATGTCCGCTGAGCGGAATAACTCGGTTATGCAAGCTTAGCTACGTCTATCCACGACATGTGTATCTTCTTGCCACTTCTTTTGGGCAGGTTTTCTCGCTCTATCAAACGCCCGGATACGCTAAAGTCAGGTCCAATTTTTACCACAAGTAGTTTGTTGAAATGCCGGTCATCCAGATGAACAATCGTTTTGTCTTTTTTGTTCGCTGGTGAAATGGTTTTAATCTCAACGAAATCGTCACCCAATCTACCATCGGACCCTTTGGCGTAGTTTTTGTGAAGCTTAATGCCATACATAACCGCACCAAAGAGTTCACCTATATCTCCGTAGAGATTAAGATGTCGGCCGGTGTCGTTGAAATATGCCTCAGCAATATTCAGTAATTCGTGAAAGTATGGAACCAGTGTCAAGTCGGCGTTTGGATAATTTCGACGCAGCTCTGCTTCCCGCTCGAGTTCAGCAAGTCGGCTATAACTGATTTCCTCCGGATCGATGATGCTATCCCAACCAATCCATTCTCCATCTATCCAAAATGCGTTGTCCGGTCCGAGTGTATCCAAGGTCTGACCCCATTTGTTTTGTATTCCCGTACAAGGAGAGTTAGGGCAAATTGTGACAACAAACCCAAAATAGAATTTTGTCGAACCAGAACGAATGAAAACCGTACTGCTCACTCACCGGTTCGACGACAGGTCCGCTAAGCTTGATCCAGAGGAAATGTAGAAACGCCGTTCTTCGTCGAGAATATCGAAGATTGAATGGAACCAGGTGAACGGGTTGTGATGGCCTAGCGAAGTTTTGCACGCCACCTGCCCTGTCAAAGCACTCACAAAACATCTACTCCACTTCACGAGCTTGGAGACTAGTCTCGTGCCGCCGGCAAAGACGTGCATCGTCCCGACCTCGCGGTTGCGCATGGTGAAGAACTGGTTGACATATGCGGTCTCACCCTGCGGGCCGCGCTTGATCACCCGCTCTCCGGCATCGTCATACTTGTAGCGCTTGACGTGGCCGTTCAGGTTGTATCTATTTGTTTTTAAAAAGATAAATCTTCCCTAAAAAAACAAAAAACAAAAACACCTTACCACACCTTCGCAAACCCCTCAAAACCACACCGCATGAACGGGAAAAACGCGGTGGTATCATCGCCTGAAACACCCGCAAAACCCCGAAAATCACATGTCGGTATGACGTCGGTATCGCAACTGCATTGCGACGGTGGGAATAATCCATCTTACGCTTGCTTATTCAGAATCTACTCCAATCAATTTCATAAAACACGATGAAAGGAATATTGGCCCAATCAGAAACAAGCCCAATCCCAGAGCCCATACAAAGCTTGGCACGCCTGAAACCCACAGAATAATTCCACCGCCGATAATAAGTGTCACCTGATATGAAATGAACAGCAGCCACGAGCTGTCTCGAGACAGCCGCTGCAATAACTTCTTCTCATCACGATGTATTTCCATTCCCGCCAAAACCAAGCTTGGGACAACACCGTGGAAAAACAGAACCACTACTAAAGCGGGCACATATTTTTGCGGCTCCAGAGGTAGTATCAGCTGCAAAAATAGGAATCCAATCAACCAAGCAATAATCCATGCAATTATGCTGCTAACCATTTGTCGGCAAATCAACAAGCTGAAAAAGTTCCGTGTAAAATTCATTGTTTCCAGTGTCTTGTTGTGTTCACTCGCAGGCACTCATCTTATGAACAACTACTCTAGTTGCTGTATGACAAACTTTTGGCCTTCGTTCAAATGCCGGTGTGACGCATACAATGTTCTGCTATTTGAATCATAGTCGATGTTCATACCTGCTGTACCGGCAGAAACCAACCGAGCCAGCCCTTCGTTTGAAAGTACAGATGACGGGATGCCTGCATCCTCCAGCTGTTGAAACGCGCTGTCTACTGCGTTCACCGCGCCCCCGTAAGTTGAAAGCGAAAATTGCCCTGCACCCGTTCCAACTCGGATCGATGGCTTTTTTGTTAGCAATGCTACCGTCGCTGAATTCTTAACCGACTGATATGCGCGGCCCATTAAATAACCACGCTTTTCAATCGCAATATCAGCTCCGTTGTCGAAAATATACTCTCCCACTTCGGCTAGATTCTCCCAAATAACGCCCGCGCCTGTTCTGATTGCACGATCAATATTTCTTGCCCTTGCAGCCTCTGGACCAGTACCCATCATATTTGTCATATGCGCAAGTGCTGTTCCGACATCAAGGCCAACTGAAATTCTGCCGTCAAAGAATCTACCGCATCCTTCGGACATCATCGCAAATAATTCTGGCGCCCCAATGCATCGTCCATCTGGATCGACAAGGTGGACCGGCTTTTGTTGGGCATATCCGAATAGATTGAGATTACCCGGTTCAAAAATTCCGCCGCGTCCTGGCAAATTAAAATTATAGGGCCGATAGCCATTTACCACGCTCGCGAAAGTAATACTCGTTGTATTGTTCGCTGTAGGCAAGTACTTTGCCAAGATCGGATCCGGACTTTGCCACACAGACGTTCTCGGATCATAGTACCGTGCCCCGAAGTAATAGAGGCCGGTTTCTTCGTCGAGTTCTTTGCCGGTGAAGAGGTACGGTGTGCGCTGCGTATTCGAGTGTTCTTCCACGAACGTCTCACGGAAGGGGAAATACTCCAGGTGCTGGAAAATCTCTCCATCCAGATCGGTGATGTAGCTTGAGCTACCCAAGTGATCGGGGTGGAAGAAGTACTGATCCTTCTCGAACACCTCTGGCCCGGCACCAGTGCCATTGTACCAGCCATTGCCTTGGCCGTAGGAGGTATCTAACTATCTGCTTTTAATAAATTAAATCACATTCTTGAAAAATTAACAAAAAACAAAAACACCCTCACCACACCTTCGCAAACCCCTCAAAAACACTCCGCAAGAACGGGAAAACGCGGTGGCTTCAGCGCCTGAAACACCCACCAAAACCCCGAAAATCACATGTCGGTATTACGTCGGTATCGCGACTGTATTGCGACGGTGGGTAAACTGAATTTGCGGGACATATCAACAAAAAAGGTGGGCAAAATTGCCCACCCAATATTTGCACCCAATGCTTTCTGGTCACTCGTAGAGAGATGCCGTGAAGCATAGCTCACAGATATATCTGCTTTGACTGTCTTCTATCATCTCTGATATTCGCGGAACCTCTATCAAGACCGCTGACATCGCTTCGATAAATGCAGCAGATTCGGGATATTGAAATTCCGGATCTAATTTCTGTCTAGCCCCTTGTTTCAGTACCAGTGATTTGCGGTTTGTCTAAAAGGGTTTCTGGGACTGGTGGGCGCATGTTCAGAGCATGATGTGGTCTGATCTGGTTGTATTGTCTGAGCCACGTATTG
>NZ_JBXVVI010000031.1:0-13660 GCF_057219155.1 Roseovarius sp. YIN77 | reverse complement strand
TCCGCAAACTCGCCAAGATCTTTCCTGCACCGCAGCATCCGCGAAAAGCCTGAAAACAGAAAGGCTTGCGGTCGCAAAAACCAAGCATCAGTCACCCTCATAACACGGTGTTTTTCAACAGAATCCGGACGAAGCCGCCGTTCGCCGCACTGCGGAATCGGATGACTGATCGTATGAACACTCTGCTCGCGCGGATTCTATGGGCCGTTGCAAGCACGGTATAATTTTGTGAAACGCAAATTCACAGGAATAGCAGTATGTAGAATAAGTATTCTGGATAAAAATACATATTTCGAACCAATGTTCCCGAGATAATAAAATGGTGATGCGGCAAATCCGTCGCTTAAATCTTCGCTCCGTTTCTCAGCGATTGGAGGAAGGGGGAGAAACGCACAGCGGTTGAACACTGCCTTGTGCCAGGGAATATGAACGGGAGGAAACATGTCCTTATTCACAAACATCACTCGTAGAACTGCGATGGCCTCAGTGGCCTTGGTAGCAATTGCTGCTTCAGTTGGAACTGCAGGCGCAGCTGATATTAAAATCGGTTTTTTGCTGAAAACCATGCAGGAAGAGCGCTACAAACGCGATCGTGCGGCCTTTATTGAAAGAGCAGAAGCGTTGGGTGCCGAAGTTATCTTTGACTCTGCCAACAACGATGAACTGACCCAGTTGGCCAAGTTTGAAAACATGCTTGCAAAGGGTGCGAATGTAATCGTTCTGCAGCCTGTGAACACCGGAACTGCGGGCAGCATGGTCAGTATGGCGAATAGTGAAGATGTTCGTGTCGTCGGTTATGACTCGATGTTGGTTGATGGTCCCCTCGATGCGATGGTGATGCAAGACAGCTGGGCTGTTGGCCGTCTGCAAGGCGAAGCTATGATCGAATGGCTGAAAGAAACAAATGGTAAAGTCTCAGGAAAAATTGCTTTGATTCAGGGACAGCCCGGGGACTCCAACGCAATCGCCATGAGCAGTGGTGTTCTGGAAATTGTTGAAGCAAATCCCGGAATTGAACTCGTCACGAACCAAGCCCACGAAGGCTGGTCGACGGACAAGGCAATGGCAACGGCGGAAAACACTCTGACATCCAATAGCAACGACGTAGTTGCCTTTATTGCGAACAACAGTGGTATGGCCCGAGGAGTTATTGCAGCATTGGAAGCCCAGGGTCTTGCCTCTTCCGACAAAGTCTTTGTTGCGGGATCGGACGCGGATCTGGCAAATATCCAATACGTTGCTCAAGGCAAGCAGGCCGTTGAGATTTGGAAGCAGATCCGTCCGCTGGCCGAAACCGCGGCTGAAGTTGCATTCGCGTTGGCGAGCAACCCGGACAGCGCCCCAGCGGATGTGCTTGAAGTCGATAAAGTCATCAACAACGGTTATGCGGACGTTCCGACAATCGTTACGCCGATCACTTTGGTCAACCAAGACAATATCGACGACACGATCATTGCAGGCGGCTTTTACACCAAAGAGGAAGTCTACGGAAACTAACCCTTTCGTGGCGCCCTATGAAGGGGGGCGGACCAATATCGCATTCCCTTGGCCTCTCTCCCGGCCTTCGAATGCAGCCGCCCTTCTTCATGAACGCAATATGTGATTTCCAAAAATGTTCGACCGTAAACGTCGTCATCTACAAATTCAGAGGGACGTAACATGTCTGAAGTCGTCTTGAAGATGCAGGGTATAATCAAGGACTTCCCCGGAGTTCGTGCGCTGAACAATGTAAATTTTGAAGCCCGGTCCGGTGAATTGCTCGCCCTGATGGGGGAAAATGGCGCAGGTAAATCCACGCTGATGAAAGTGCTCAGTGGAGTATGGCCTTATCCAACATATGAAGGAGAAATCTATCTGCGCGGAAAGAAGATTCAATTTGCCAACACCAAAGAGGCGGAAGATGCGGGTATAGCCATCATCTATCAGGAGCTGAACCTGATCCCCGGATTGACGGTGGCGGAAAACATCTTCCTCGACCGTCAGTTCACGAGCACGAGCGGAAAAATCAATTGGAACAAGACGTTTTCGGAGACCCAGAAAATTCTGGATGATCTCGGCATCAATGACATTCGTCCGACCGATCTCGTGCAAAATATCACAGTCGGCAAGCAACAGATGGTCGAAATCGCCAAAGCTCTTTCACTTAAAGCTGAAATTCTGGTTTTGGATGAGCCCACTTCCGCTTTGACTGACAAGGAAGTGAAAGATTTGTTCCGCATCATTCGCAAGCTCAAGGCTGATGGGGTCTGCATGTGCTACATCTCTCATAAAATGGAAGAGATTGAGCAAGTCGCCGACCGGATTGCAGTACTTCGGGATGGTGAAACCATTGGCGATGTAACGCCAATCTCCGACATTACGCTTGACCAGATCATCGCGCGCATGGTGGGTCGAGACATTAAGGACATGTTTCCCAAAGCTGATTTCACCCCCGGAGAAATTACGCTCGAGGTCAATAATCTTTCGGTCACCAACCCTGAGATGCCGGGCTCTTATTTGGTAAAGAACGCAAGCTTCGTCGCCCGTAAGGGAGAGATTCTTGGAATATCGGGACTTATGGGGGCCGGACGAACGGAACTGGTTGGTGGCGTGTTTGGCGCCTATCCGGGCCAGACGACTGGTGATGTAAAGCTCAATGGTAAGCCGTTAGACATCAGATCCCCAAAAGATGCGATTGATGCGGGAATTGCGCTACTAACCGAAGATCGAAAGGCGCTTGGCCTGTTTCTGGACAAATCGATCACCTTCAACACGACAATTTCTTCGCTCGAAAGCATCAGTTCGAAGGTGCTTGGTATCATCAACGGGCAACAAGAACGGAAAGTCGTAAAGGAATATGTCGATCAGCTGGGTGTCAAAACCCCTTCGATCGATACCGTCATCGGGACACTTTCTGGCGGGAATCAACAAAAGGTCATCCTTGGGAAATGGCTGAATTCCAGCCCGGATGTTTTCATTCTGGACGAGCCGACCCGTGGCATCGACATCGGCGCCAAGGTCGAAATTTACAAGCTCCTAAATGAACTGGTTCAGCAAGGAGTGACCGTCATCATGATCTCATCCGAATTGCCCGAGGTTTTAGGTATGTGTGATCGAATTTTGGTGATGTGCGAAGGTGAAGTCGTTTCAAACTTTGAAAGGGACCAAGCCAAGAAAGAAGCAATCATGGCGTATGCCACTGGCAGCGCGGCGTGAGGGAGGAAAAAAATGAGTACTGATAGCAATGTTGCAAGTATTGGTGCCGGAGGCGCTAAAGAAAATCATCTACTTAATTTCATCAAGGACAATGCAACGCTGATTGCACTGATCGTTCTGGTGGTTGGCCTCAGCTTCGCTGATGACGCCTTCTTCACAGCCAGGAACCTCAGTAATCTTTCGCGTCAGGTGACCATCATCGGGATCATTGCTGTCGGCATGTCGATGGTGATCCTCATCGCTGGTATTGACCTGTCGGTCGGGTCGGTTTGTGGGCTATCTGCGGTAGTCTGCACATTAATGATGCAATGGGGATTGCCCCCGATACTAGCCGTGCCCGCAACGTTGTTCGTTGTTGGTGTAGGTATTGGTGGCTGGAACGGATTCTGGATCGCTAAATTTAACATCCCTCCATTCATCATTACGCTTGGCATGTTAACCATTGCCCGAGGTTTGGCGCTAACGTTTACAAATGGTGGCTCGGTTCCAGTAACCAGCAAATCTTTCGCGGTGATTGGTGGTGGTTACATTCCCCCGATGATGTCTAGCATCGTTCTGATCGCGTGTGCCGCACTTGCCGTCTTCTCGATCTTCCGGGACGTACAGCAGAGCCGCGCTCACGGCGTAGACGTGAACATGCAGGAACTACTGGTCAATGGCGGTGTAATGATAGGCGGCTTCGCGCTCGCGTTTCATGTTTTCATCAGCTACAAAGGTATCCCCGTTCCTGTGGCAATCTTTGCGGCGATTGCTTTCGGCGGCATCTACACTCTGAACAACACTCGATTTGGTCGCCGTCTGTATGCGCTGGGCGGGAACGAAGATGCCGCACGTCTGTCTGGCATCAATGTCGTCAAGACCAAGATGATCGTCTACACGGTGATTTCAGTCCTTTCGGCACTGGCTGGGATCATTTTGGCATCTCGTCTCAATGGTGCATCACCGAACTTGGGCACGATGTTTGAGCTTGATGCCATTGCTGCTGTTGTTATCGGCGGGACCAGTCTTGCGGGTGGTTCAGGTAAAGTCAGCGGCACAATAATAGGTGCGCTCTTGATCGGTGTCTTGAACAACGGCATGAGCCTCTTGGGCGTGGTCACATTCTATCAGTTGATTATTAAAGGTTTGATTATCATCCTCGCTGTCTGGTTCGATGTAATGCAGAAAAAGTAATCATGATAAATGCCCCGCGTGCGCACGTATGCGGGGCAATCGATAACACATCTCAATTGAAATCACCGGAGATAGACCATGGCACGCGATCTGTGGACAACCATTTCGAAATCACGATTGAAAGCTTTGACGATGATCGGCGTGGTTTCTGCAACGCTATCAGGACCCGCGGTGGCCCAAGATGGTTCCGTTACGATCGGGTTTCTTCTGAAAACAATGCAGGAGGCTCGCTATCAAACCGACAAAACGCTGTTTATTGCCCGCGCAGAATCTCAAGGAGCCAAGGTCTTGTTTGATTTCAGCGGCAATGACCAACTTCGACAGTTGCAGCAGGTCGAAGAGATGCTGGAAGATGGAATCGACGTTCTCGTCTTACAACCCGTCAACACTGGAACCGCCGGCGCTCTCGTCGGTTTGGCCCACGACGCTGGTGTGAAAGTGATCGGTTATGATTCAATGCTTCAGGGTGGACCGCTTGATGTCATGGTGATGCAAGACAGCTGGATGGTCGGTCGCTTGCAGGGTGAAGCATTGGTGGGATGGCTTCAGCAAACCAAGGGAGAAGTCTCTGGTCATGTCGCTTTGATCCGTGGACAACCAGGCGATTCAAATGCAGAGGCACTTAGCAGTGGCGTATTAGATGTCATCGACAGCTACCCCGCGCTAGAGCTGATTGCTGATCGAAGCCATGTGGATTGGTCACCCGAATTAGCACGGGAAACGGCGACAACTCTGCTCGTCGAGCATGACAATCAGATTGATGCGTTTGTTGCCAATAACAGCGGTATGGCGTTTGGTGTCATTGCAGCCCTGAGAGAAGAAAATTTAGCGGCAGCCGACAAAGTATTCGTTGCCGGGTCTGATGCCGATCTAAGGAATATTCGCCTCGTCGCTCAAGACATTCAAACTATGGATGTTTGGAAGCAAATTAAACCGTTGGCATTCGCGGCAGCAGATTTGGCGATCAAGATTGGGAATGCTCCTGATACGGAAATTTCCGAACTGGTTGGAGAGCACGCTCTGATTAACAATGGATATGCAGATATTCCGACCGTCATCACGCCAGTCGTAGCGATTTCAAAAGACAACATCAAAGATACGCTAGTTGCCGATGAGTTTTACACGGCAGAACAAGTCTACAACGAGTAAGTGTTCAGGGGTGAAAAGATTCCTGAAGGCCAAAAATTTTCTGAATGCTGAATTTGCAGGTAAAGTAGGGCGCGAAATGTCTGACCAGATCAACGTGGCGGTTTTGGGGCCAATCCCAAGAGACAACATCACGAGCTATCAGAGCGAGAAGTTCGAGAAATTCGGCTGCGCCGTCTATACTGCGGCATGTATGTCTTCACTCGCGGGTCCGGGTTCCGAAGTGCATGTGGTGAGCCATGTCCGGCGAGCTGATTTAGGTAAAGTTCGAGAACTACTGTCGACATTTCCATATGTAAACTCATCTTCAATTTCAGACGCCGCTGATCAGGGTGCCGTTATAGATTTGGTCTATGTGGACCAAAACAAACGCGACGAAACTCAGACAGGGTTTATGAACCCGATATTGCCCGAAGACATCAAAGATCTGATGGGATGTGAAGCATTTGTATTTGTACCGATTACAGATTTTGAAGTTCCGCTTGAGACGCTCAAATACATCAAGACCAATAGCGATGGAATCGTCGTGTTTGATGCCCACGGCCCCACCAATGGATGCTCCGCACATGGGGAACGGTTTCACAAGTTTTGGGTCGACCGCGATAACTGGCTCCCTCACATAGATTTACTGAAAATGAATTTGGAAGAGGCTCAGTGCAGTTGGTTCAAAGGTGAGTACGACAAAGGCGAACTGTCTGAAGTCACTGAATTGACCATGGATGAGCTGCCCAAATTTGCCCTGCATTGTCTGGATCGAGGAGTGCAGGCATTGTACGTCACTTTGGATCAACACGGATGTGCTGTTTATTATAAGGATCAAACGGGCAAACTGTGTGAGGAATTGGTGAAGCGCGTCCCGGTCGAAAACGTTGTTGATACAACCGGTTGCGGGGACAGTTTCGCAGGGGGGCTTGCTTTCGGCTATCTCTACACCGGTGATTTTGTCAAAGCCTGTCAATTTGGAAACTGTGCGGGCGCGCAGCGATGCTCGAGCAGTGATTTGAACGTTTATCTTTCTCTGGAAGAAACGGAACGCCAGATCGCCGACACCTACGGCAGTTAATCTTTCTTAAATCCTGAACAAGGTGACTGAAATGCTTACTGAGCTGAACAGCAGCGATTGGTTGATCGAAGAAAACGAGTTCGATCTGAATGAAGCAAACTTCAAAGAAACCATCTTTACGATTGGCAATGGTTATCAGGGAACCCGGGGATCGCTGGAAGAAGGCCACAAAGGTGAACTTTCAGGCACGTATCTGTCTGGCGTTTATGATCACCATGATTCAACGGTCATTGATCAAGTCAACGTAACCACATGGTTGCCGCTCCGCGTATATGTCGATGGCGAGCTGCTTGATGTCCAGGCCTGCAAAGTGATCGAGCATCGTCGCGTTTTAGATTTGCGCACGGGTGTTTTACATCGAGACACTTTATTCGAAGACAGTAAAGAAAGGCGTACTCGGGTTGTCAGCCTTCGTTTCGCTAGTTTTGCCGATCAACATCTTTGCGGCATCCGCCTTGCCGTCACGCCGGAGAACCATTCTTCAGACATCACCGTCGAAAGTTTGCTTGACGCGGAGCGGTATAACTTGGATCGCCTACCGGCTTATCAAGGCAAGATCAGTTTTCATCCCGAAGTTAAGTGGGAGAAATGGGCGAAAAGCCGTCATCTGCTGGTGACGCGTTCGTTTGCCAACGAGGACATAAAATACATTGAAACCAAAACGCTCGATACAGAGATATCAATCGGTATGGCCAGCAGTCTGGACGTACCAACAGATGCTGCATTTTTAGGGGGCGGGCGCGAATATGAGCGTGTGTCGCAAACGTGCAGAGTAGAGGCCGTCACCGGTCAAAGATACGTGTTCGACAAGTTGGTAAGCGTGTTCACATCTCGAGACATGGCAACCACAGAATTGGGTGCCACTTGTGAGGCGCGGATCGAGACCGCTCAGGCTAAGGGGTTGTCCGCCTGCTTATCAGATAGCATCGCTGCGTGGCGCCAAAAATGGGACGCGTGTGATTGTGTGATCGAGAGCGATAGCGCCTCTACTCGGGCGACGCGCTTTAACATCTATCACCTGCTCATCGCGGCCAACCAAAATGACCCACGTGCCAATATTGGGGCCAAATCGCTATCAGGTGAAGGATACAAGGGGCATGTGTTTTGGGACACCGAGATCTTTTTGCTGCCGTTTTACATCTTCACGCAGCCCGAAACAGCACGCGCACTATTGGAATATCGATACAACACTCTTCCCGGCGCTCTGGAAAATGCCCGGCTAAACGGGTTCAGGGGCGCTCAGTACGCATGGGAATCTGCCGACTCTGGTCTTGAGACGACACCAAAATGGACTGCCGACGGGCAAAATCGCATCTGGACTGGAGAAGAAGAAATCCACGTGACAGCGTGTGTTGCATTCGGAATTTTGAGCTACGTTACAGCGACCGGTGACAAAGATCTCCTGCGTCAATTCGGGGCGGAAGTGCTGTACCAAACCAGTCGTTTTTGGATAAGCCGTCTGGAAAGAAACGGCGAAAAAAGGCGGTATGAACTCACCCGGGTGATAGGCCCCGATGAGTTTCACGAACATGTCGACAACAACACCTTCACCAATCGGATGGCAAAATGGCATCTAGAGCAGACGGTGCGTGTTTTTTCAGAGCTGTGTGATGAAGGATCGGCCGCACATGAGGCGATATGCAGTCGAATTGATCTTTCAATTTCAGAGGTGGAAGAGTGGGGGAAAGTTGCCACTGAGATCTACATTCCATTTGATCCTGCAAGAAATCTGATTGAGCAATTCGAAGGGTATTTTCAGCTTGAAGATTTGCCGATTACGGAGTGGGATGAAAATCATATGCCCCTCTATCCTGAGGGACACGATCATTTTACGCTCAATGACACGATGATCTTGAAGCAACCCGATGTGATCATGCTCAACTATCTGCTACCGGATGAATTCAGTGACAAAGCGAAAGCGGCAAACTTTGCCTTCTATGAAAAACGGACACTACACAAATCATCTTTAAGCCCGGCAATTCATGCCATCATGGGAATTGAGGTTGGGGATTATTCCTCCGCCCACCACTATTTTAAGCGATCGGCATTTGTCGATTTGGTCAATAACCAAGGGAATACTCAGGATGGAATGCATATCGCTTCGGCCGGAGGAACGTGGCAAGCGCTCGTGTGTGGATTTGGCGGATTTCGCGTCAAGCATGGCAAGATGACGTTCAAACCTTGGCTGCCAGAACCATGGGAAAAGATACGCTTCAGATTAAAGTGGAAAGGTGACGAAGTCATCGTACACATATCCCACGGTGATTGTCGGTTTCTGCTAGAGGGCAAATCTGGAAACAGTGAAGAAATCGAAGTTCTGGGTAGAACGGTCACTCTGGAAGCCGGGAAAGAGGTTGTTGTTGAAAAGGTAAATCCGTGACTTTTCAAACGCGTAGAGTCCTGAATGAAGATTTACTTATCAAGTTGAGAAAGTAGAATTTTATGCAGCCGTTCAGCTGCGGCTTGATCCAATATAACCTCGTTGACCAAGCTTTGCTTTATCAATTCAAATACCGTGTCACCCCGTTCTGCTTGAATTGCCAATACCACGACTCCACTTTGGTCTGGATCGGCAAACGCTCTGCTCGCGATATGGCGGATCTGCTCCGTACTGATGCCCGTCCATAGGTAATTTAGTTCGTCCACAAGCATCTGTTTTGCCTCGGACAACCCGCTTTTGGGGATCAAGATACCGCCCAGATCCCCGATGATCAGCTGCCTCAAATCGCTTGCTCTAATACCGGCGGCCTGCACAAGCTCCTCGAAGCTTCCCAAGACCGGCGACTTCGAAGAGCCCACGCTAGAGACCAGCATGTCCATTTTGTTTATGAGCGCATCTGGTCCAGAAAATACGCGTTGGTAGGCCGGTGTATCTGAGATGAATTGCCTAATCGACCGCTGCATATCGTCGTCATATCGACGGGGAATGTAGGCGGGAAACCCGGTTAATTGTGGATAACCTTCGGGAGAATCGTTGAATATTTCGCCTAGAGAATCTGCAAGGCGACTTGCTGAATGACCGTGTTGCGTCAAAGAAACCAGCTCTGCACAAACGGCGGCGAATACAGTTCTTTTTGACTTGTCGATGGGTTGGCGCGAAACAGAAATCCCTTCGACCACTGATTTTATCGTGCGCCCCCAGGCTACCCCTACAACGCTTGATCCTTCGATAAGCTCGATCAATCGACCGGATGCAGTGCGGCCAAATCTGGCACGCCGTTGCCCCAGCGCGACCTCAGTATTGCCTGGGCCACTTTCAAACACGCGCAATCGCGGAACAGCGATGTTTGCGAACTTACAGAACCTGTTCAAGTCAGAGTAAAGATCCGAAGGTGCTAGAAGTCGCTCCATGCTGTGAATCCACGCGTCATCGAACATATCCTTCGCGAACCTTTGCTCGATGATTAGATAGTTCATTCGTTCAGCATGTTTTAGAAGACGCGAAACATGCGGTTGCGACAGGCCACCAAGAATTTGACCAATTTCGGTTTGTGACATGTTGTGCGTCGCGCGCATATAAGCGGCGCATTGTGCCTGCTCTTCAAACGGTAATTTCTTTACGTTCAGCATCATATCTCATTTGAACCGAAAATGATTATACGAGCTTAGAATAAGTATTCTATATAAACATTCAAATGCAGATAGGGTTGATGGAATTACCATCTATGCTACCCCGTCTGAAAGCCAATCAATCATCCGGATAATAATTATGAAATACAAAGGTCTGATCTTTGACTTGGATGGTGTCCTTGTCGACACCGTTCCCGCGCATTTTGCGGCGTGGAAGCGGATGTTTGAAGAATATGGATATGTGTTTGGCAAAAAAGAGTACCGAGATCTGGTGGACGGGCGCCCACGTTTTGACGGCGCGCGGGCGGTGATGTCTAGACATTCCGACGCGGAAATCAAAAGAGCTGCAGACACCAAGAATGACTACTATGTAGCGATGATTGATCGTGGTGAGTTTTCTGTTTTTGACGAAGCTGTAGCTTTGGTTCGAGAATGTCAGTCCCGTAATATTAAACTGGCTGCCGCTTCCAGCAGCGCAAATGTTAAAACCGTTCTCGAATTGGCTGGATTGCTAGACGCATTCCCGGTTGTGATCGGCGGAGATGATGTCGAGCGCGGAAAGCCCCACCCGGAAATATTTCTGAACGCCGCAACTGGCATGGACCTCAATGTGGATGAGTGTGTGGTGATTGAAGACTCTTCTTCAGGTGTGGAGGCGGCCAAGGCAGGTGGATTTTATTGTATCGGATTGGTCCATGACCACGCGGACTCGTTTCACGATACCGAAGTGCTCCCAAATGCCGATCGAATTGTATCGTCATTGGCTGAACTTGACGTTGAATGCCTTAGTTTCTGACCCCTCCAACAGTATCTGATTTTTCAAGACCAAGCATACGATGATCTGTTCACACCAAATGCTCTTCGTTAAAAAGGTTCAGTTCGGCGTCCGATTACATCTACTACGGTGGAGAGAGGCAGACTTTCACGTTTGGCGAAGCCGTTCTTGCGAAATGCTGCGATTGCGCATTTGGTAAAAATGGGCTCGATCCGGACCTTCGCCGCAGTTTGTTCGAAGGTCTGCAAAACGGGACATTTCTGCCGTTCTCCGCAAGCCCCCGATTGTCAGCTTTCAATCGCAAGTTGACTAATCACAAACCAAATTGGAATGTCACAGATACATAGTTCTTCCAACCGATCGGATCGGCGCTTTGAATTTTATGGCTTATGGCACTGCGCCGGGTTCGCTTTTTTTTGCTCAATAATTAGTCGTATCCACACATTTTGCTCACGGATTGCGCAGCTTCGTACAAATTTCAATTTTCTTCCCCTCACTCTCTATTCGCCGCATCGCAGCAAGACTTAGGCTGCAAGTGCAGAAATCCAATGGAAAGAGAGAACGGTTTGAAACTTATCATAGCAACCATAAAGCCCTTCAAGCTTGAGGAGGTCCGAGAGGCGCTGAGCGCAATCGGAGTTCGCGGCATGATGGTGCAAGAAATCAAGGGGTTTGGCGCTCAGTCGGGCCATACAGAAATCTACAGAGGAGCCGAATATACAGTCAATTTTGTGCCCAAAATTAGATTGGAATTAGCAGTTCCATCTTCAATGGCTGATGAAGTTATCGAGACCATCACTGCCACGGCGCGCACCGGAAAAATTGGAGACGGCAAAATCTTCGAGCTCGATATTTCAAAGGCGGTTCGCGTGCGAACCGGCGAAACGAATGAGGACGCGTTATGAACTCGGGGAAACGAAGTAATACTATGAATAAACTTGCAAAAATTGGGCTTCCTATAGCCTTTCTTATGACGCCTCATCTAGGACTAGCACAAGATTCTGACGCGACTCCGGTAAACGCGGACATTGGATTTATCTTTACCACGTTCATGTTTCTGGTTTCTGGCTTTCTCGTATTCTTTATGGCTGCTGGATTTGCCATGCTGGAAGCCGGACTTGTCCGTGGCAAGAACGTCGCAATGCAATTGACCAAAAACGTTGCATTATTTTCGCTCGCTTCGTTGTTCTTTTACCTTCTCGGGTACAATCTGATGTATCCAGGGGATGGATGGACAATCACCAATATATTAGGTGCGTTTTCAGTGGCCGGTCTGGAACCAGTTGGATTAGAAGGGGCTGAACCTGACCTAACCTATGCGTCCGTGGGCTCTGACTTCTTTTTTCAATTGATGTTCTGCGCAGCAACGGCGTCGATCGTATCTGGTGCACTTGCTGAACGGATAAAGCTTTGGCCGTTCCTGGTTTTTGTGATCCTGTTGACAGCAGTAATCTATCCGATTCAGGCAAGCTGGAAATGGGGTGGCGGATTCCTTGATGGGATGGGTTTCCAAGATTTTGCAGGCTCAACGGTTGTGCATTCTGTCGGTGGCTGGGCAGCGCTTTGTGGGGCGATCATTCTTGGACCACGTTTGGGCAAATACAAGGATGGCAAAGTGATACCTTTCCCTGGTTCTAATCTTGCGCTTGCGACGCTTGGTACGTTCATTCTGTGGCTTGGTTGGTTTGGTTTTAACGGTGGTTCACAGTTATATATGGATACTGCTGGCAATGTTGCAGATATCAGTCGTATTTTCTCAAACACCAATATCGCTGCTGCCTCTGGTGCTATCATCGCCTTGGTCTTGACCCAAATGATGTACAAGAAACCAGACCTAACAATGATACTGAACGGTGCATTGGCCGGGTTAGTCTCCATTACGGCTGAGCCATTGACGCCTTCATTGGTTGAAGCAACATTGATTGGCGGAGTCGGCGGCGCAATCGTCGTCTTTGCCATTCCGTTCCTTGATCGCCTCAAAATCGACGATGTGGTTGGCGCTATTCCAGTTCACCTTTTCGCGGGTATTTGGGGCACGATCGCAGTTGTGTTCACCAACGACGCTGCAACAATTGGAACCCAACTCTACTCAATCATTGTTGTTGGTGTGTTCGTCTGTGCGACTTCATCGCTTGTATGGATGATACTCAAAACGACCGTAGGCATTCGAGTTGATGAAGAGGCCGAGATTAATGGTCTTGATATGGCTGAACTGGGAATGGAAGCTTATCCAGAATTCAAAGCTGGTTAATCATCTATCTATCAAGAAAAGGAAATTCGCGGCTGAGGCCGGGAATTTTCGTTGTAGCGTTTCACGGAAAGCCGACATTCGCTGAGCTATGGAGTATTGGCTCAAAGCAGACAATCACTGCGCAACGTTTAATTGTCTGCTACACTTTCAACGTTGCCAGTTTACGAATATTAACGCGCTAGGATGACCCACATCATGCCAAATTGAGAGGCTTGTGTGGTATGTTTTATGGTATTTGAGCGAATTATCAATATAATATCATTTCTTTTTAATAGCTTGACTTCTATATATGGCGGAGCACTTCTCCGCCACGCCTCATTTTTCGCCCAATATCTTCGCCAACTCATTCAATTCTTTCCTCATCTCCACCCACTGCTTTGACTTCATTCCATGCTTGTAGGCGGGATTGGCTTTTCCTGCACCATGACCACCCCTTGCGCCATGCATGCGACAGGCGGTCCAGCCGCGGACGGCGGGATTTTTGCAT
>NZ_JBXVVI010000030.1:0-14425 GCF_057219155.1 Roseovarius sp. YIN77 | reverse complement strand
GTGCAGGTGCACATCAATCTCGCGCAATATCTTCAGCGCATCCTCATCCGAATACCGTTTTCGAGCCATCCCTCGTTCCTTCTGTAACACTCAAGTAGTGGCACAGTTTTAGGGGGCTAAGACACGACCGTCGGAAAAATTTGATCCAATCGAATCTTGCGAGAACTTGATATCCGCAGAATTCCTTACGGTAACTGGTCGGCTTGATATCTCATCTTGAATGATTGACTTCCGGTCAAACCCGTACATTTCAGACATGACGGAAGCATGTGATGCGGTGATACGGACACGCTGGTCTAAGGTCGTCGCTCGCGCCATTCTCCTTTGATAAATAAAGTCATTCAGGATAATCCCAATAGACATTCCCAATGCTTCTCCGCCTAGACTGGATTGACGTCCATCATCGTCGAGCAACACAATCGGTCGTTGTTGAGAGTAACCGAATAGGTTTAAGTTCTGTGGTGTAAACACACCTTCGCCAGATTTTTCACCCTGCATGTACTCCGCCAATATCGGATCGGGCGACTGCCAGACACTCGTCCGCGGATCGTAGTAGCGTGCTCCGAAGTAATAGAGGCCGGTTTCTTCATCGAGCTCCTTACCTGTGAAGAGATACGGTGTTCTCTGAGTATTCGAGTGCTCTTCGACGAAGGTTTCGCCAAACGGGAAGTACTCCAAGTGCTGGAAAATCTCTCCGTCTAGGTCCGTGATGTAGCTCGAGCTGCCCAGATGATCGGGATGGAAGAAGTATTGGTCCTTCTCAAAGACCTCAGGTCCAGCACCCGTGCCGTTGCACCAGCCGTTGCCGTTTCCGTTGTTCCCATTCGCGTGGCCATAGGCGTGGCCCTGGCCGTTGGTCCAGCCCCACGGCTGGTTGGTGCAGCCGGGGATCGGGTCCGCCGTGCCGTCACCATCGACATCGTTGGGCGCTTTGACCAGTTTTGACACCAACCGTGTGCCACTAGCAAAGACGTGCATGGTGCCGACCTCGCGGTTGCGCATGGTGAAGAACTGGTTGACGTAAGCGGTTTCTCTCGAAATCATCTCCCGTCGTGTTCCAGATGTAATTGGAACTAAGACGTCAGAGCCTAAATCTCTCCTTGATTACCTTGAATTCAGGGGCCCGCTTGCCGCACCCCACGTCTGGAATATTTGTGCGCTTTATATTCTATTCTGTTGAATCTGGATTGGCTTCGAAGGACCGAATCCATGAAGGCCGCCGTTTCCTACATGCCTCTTGGCTGTACTCTTTCCTGCCACCCAATGGATTACACACAGACCCTATCAGATTTGCACGACGCACAACTTATTTCGATATGATCTCTGGCCCCATTATCGCATTTGGCAACACGGTGGATATCCACGGCACATAGGTCACCAGGATCAGGAATACGAACATGATCGCCAGGAAAGGTAGGGCCGCGCGCACGACACCCATCATGGACATGTTGGCCACACCCGCCGTGACGAAAAGGTTCAGGCCCACGGGCGGTGTGATCATGCCAATTTCCATGTTGACGACCATGATGATGCCCAGATGGATCGGATCAATGCCCAGTTCGATCGCGATGGGGAAGACCAGTGGGGCGACGATGACCAGCAAGCCGGATGGTTCCATGAACTGCCCGCCGATTAGCAGGATCACATTGACAACAATCAGGAACATGACCGGGCCAAAGCCATAGGCAAGCATGGTTTCGGTGATTTTTTGCGGGATCTGTTCGTCAGTGATGACGTGTTTGAGGAGCAGTGCATTGGCGATCACGAACATCAGCGTGATGACCAGTTTGCCCGCGTCGCGCAAAGTGTGAAGCGTGTCGCGATGCCAGAAGGCCGTGACCAAGGCGTGTGGCCGTTGCAGCAGGGTCGAACGGGTCTCACCTGCCAATGGCCCCATATCGCGATAGATGAAGGTTGCGACGAGGAAAGCATAGATGGATGCGACGGCGGCGGCCTCGGTCGGGGTAAAGATGGCACCGGTCACGCCCGGGATGCCGTAAATGCCGACCATGATGATGACGATCAGCATGAGCCCCCAGACCGCATCACGGAAACTGTCAAATATCTCGGTAAAGCCTTTGAACTCGCCTGCGGGCATGTTTTTGATCCGGGCCATGACATAGATGCCGATCATCAGCATTCCACCGGCGATCAGGCCGGGGATGACACCGGCCAGAAACATGCGACCCACAGATACCTCAACCGCGGCGGCATAGACGACCATGACAATCGAGGGCGGGATCAGAATGCCCAAAGTACCCGCATTGGCGATGACACCGGCGGCAAATTCTTTGGTGTAACCCACCTGCCGCATGGCGGCGATGACGATGGTTCCGATGGCAACCACGGTGGCAGGCGAAGACCCTGACAATGCGGCAAAGATCATGCAGGCCAGAACGCCCGCGATGGCCAGACCACCGCGAAAATGGCCAACCAGCGCGATGGAAAACCGGATAATCCGCTGCGCCACACCACCGGTTGACATGAAGGACGACGCAAGGATGAAGAACGGGATCGCCAAGAGGGTTGAATGGCCCTCAAATGCCTCAAACAATGTTTGCGCGACAGAGGCGAGCGAACTGTCGGAGAACATCAAAAGAAAGACAATGGATGAAAACCCAAGGCTGACAGCAATCGGCACGCCAATCAACATCAGGCCGATCACCATGACAAAAAGGAAAAGGATTTCCATTATTCACTGTCCTTCAGGGTTTTTGCAGCAGCGGCGACGTCGTCTTCGGCCTCGTGGCTGACGATCAAAATTTCCTGCTGACCGTGCCAGACACGAATACCGGCCTGGATGAAACGGATCACCAACAGCAGCATTGATACGGGCAGCACCAGATAGGGCACGACCTTTGGCATTTTCTCATAGGCCTCGCCCTCGTTAAACACATCCTCCAGCCAACGCAGAAAGGCGGGGACGGGAATGTCTTGCGTCTCATACCAACCTTGATCGCGGAACCGATCGACAAACCCGGTGGGAAACCAGCGGCCTTCGGTCGGGGGAAGATTGGCGTAAGGGGCCCAGTAATCCCAAGCGCCCTTGAGCAAGAGCAGGCTATAGACAAGACAGACAGCCACAACGAAGACGCTGAGAGCTCTTTTCATCCCGGGTTGTGCCAGATTGACGATCGCATCGACGCCCAGATGCAGAGTTTTCTTAACCGCATAAGACGCGCCCAAAAGGACCAGCCAGGCAAACAGGAAAACGGTCAGTTCCAATGCGTAGAATATGTTGGAGTTGAAGCCATAGCGCGCCACCACATTGGCAAATGTTAGCAGGGTCATGATGCCAAGGATGACAGCGATGATTGTCTCCTCGATCCGATCACCCCAGGTGCTGGGTGCGGATGAATGGGCCATTGTGCTTCCTCCCCGGATAGCCAGAGCGCCTTTGACCTGCGCTCTGGCGGGTGGTTCGATAAATTAGTTGGTCAGCGAGGCATTGATGGCCTGCGCGGCATCAATGTTGGTCTGACCCACGTCTTCGGCGAACTGTTCCCAAACGGGTTTCATCGTATCGACCCAGGCTTGGCGTTGTTCAGGTGTCAACACGCGCACCTCTCCCCCAGCATCGATGACGGATTGTTTGGCGGCCTCGTTCACGGCGGTGGATTCCGCGTTTCGTGTATCCGTGACTTCCGCCACGATTTGCAGGAATTGCGCCCGCACATCTTCGGGCAGTCCATCCAGCCAATCAACCGATGTCACCAGCAGATAGTCAATGATGCCGTGATCGGTTTGGGTGATGCCGTCCTGAACCTCAAAGAATTTTTTGCCGTAGATATTGGACCAGGTGTTTTCCTGACCATCGACAACACCCTGTTGCAGGGCGCCGTAGACTTCTGAGAACGCCATTTTCTGTGGTGAGCCACCGATGGCCTCCATCTGGGCAACCAGAACGTCAGAGGACTGAACGCGGAATTTCAGACCATTGGCGTCAGACGGCGCAATCAGGGGCACGTTGGCAGACATTTGCTTCATGCCATTGTGCCAGTAGGCCAGACCCTGAAGCCCACGACGCTGCATGCTGTCCAACATGCCCTGTCCCGCATCGGACGCCTGAAACGCATCCACGGCGTTGATGTCGTTGAACATGAACGGCAGGTCAAAGATGCGAAACTGTTTGGTGAACTTTTCGAACTTGGACAGCGACGGTGCTGCCAGCTGTACATCGCCCTGCAGCATCGCCTCCAGAACCTTGTTGTCATTATAAAGGGTCGAGTTTGGGAAGACCTCCATACACATGGAACCGTTCATTTCCTCGTTCACACGCTCCGACAGCAGAGTTGCAGCAATGCCTTTGGGGTGACGGTCCGTATTGGTGACATGGCTGAATTTGACGACGATTTCGCCCTCATCACAGGCAGCAGCAGCGATGGTCGGGACGGATACGACTGCAGCTATGGTTGCAGCTTTGACTAAGTTTATCATGTGGTTTCTCCCTGATGGACGCACCTATGGCGTCGATGGAAGAAGGAAGTCGTGTTGCGCCAACTAACACAAGGGCAAACATCGAGTCATATATTGCCTTTGAAATTCAATCACATACAGAATGCCCGTTGACGGCTTTGCCGATTTGTCCGAACTTTCGGACAAACTTCTTGTGCAGACAGGCGGGGTGTTCATACTTTGGACGGTCGCAAAGTTAGAGTTGGAAAAACTTGATTCGAAACCTGACAATAGCCGTGGTTCTTTATTCTGTTTGCTCTGCATTGGTGGTTTCCTGGGTGTACAGGGATTCATTGCGATCAGAGTTTTCGTCAACAGTTGAGCAAGGTGAGGTTCGACTGAGCGAGGCGACATCTCGACTAGCCGGGCAATTCGAAGTTCTCAGAGTCTTGGTAAACCTGATCGCACAAGACCGACGGATGGCCGACATACTGGACGGCAGGTTTGATGGAGATGCCGACGAAACCCTCAAGCTCTACAGCCTGAAATATGGCGCATGGCAGATCAGCTTGTCCGATGCTCAAGGCAATGTGTTGGCCTCGTCCAATCCTGAAAGTGTTCAGAAGTATCCTCGGGACGAACTGATCAACGCAGCCATGAATGGTGGGCTTGGCTATGAGGCTTTTCACCGAGACGACCAGCGATTGGTTCGATTTAGCCGCGGTGTACAGAACCAAATCCGTAACACCATAGGCGCGATCATAATCACGGCCGACTTGGCCAATCTGGAATTTGAATGGCCGGTAACACCAGAACCAGTCTTGTTCTTTGACGACAGCGGTATATCCATTTCGTCCAACAGGCCCGAATTGTTGTTGTTGAACCAAAAAGTCCCTGCCGGATCGGCCGCGTTTCCAATTCAGTTTTCCGATCGTCGCGCGGGGTTTGAACTGTGGAAATATCAATCTGGCGGGGATGAGGTTTCAACCGTCTTATTGCTGCAACGACGGGTCGATCAGTTGCAAATGCAGGCGTGGATTTTGCTGGATACCAGTGCTGCCCGCGCAACGGCGCTGCTTAGAATGTGGCTGGCCGTCGCCTTGGCCTTGATGATTTTTCTGGCGGCGGCGATCGCGTTTCAGCAACGCAGGCGCCTTGCCTTGGAAACGCAGCATTCGGCGACATTGGAAACCAGAGTCGAGGAAAGAACGCATGCATTGCGGGCGGCGCAAGACAAACTGGTGGAAACATCAAAACTTGCCGCAATCGGTCGATTGTCAGCGGGGCTGAGCCATGAATTGAACCAACCGCTATCGGCAATCATGAATTTTTCAGAGAATGGCAGGCGCTTTCTGGACAAAGGGCGCCAGGAAAACGCGACCGAAAATTTTGCGATGATATCTGATCAAGTGCGCAGAATGACCCGCATCATAACGGGCCTTCGCGCCTTTGCCCGGCAAGAGGCAGCACCAACAGAGATTGTCGATTTCAATCTGGTGACGCAGGAGGCCGTGGAAATGATGGCCGATAATTTAAGTTCGAATAAAATTGAATTGCAATTTCATCGACCAGATCGGGAAATCTGGGTGGTTGGGGGTCGCGTTCGGTTACAGCAGGTGATCATGAATTTGGTCTCGAACGCGATTGATGCCATGCAACTGTCGCCGACCAAAATTCTGACAATATCCATGGAATTCAAAGACGATCAGATTTGCCTGAAGGTCGGGGATACCGGTGATGGGATCACTGATTTGGACCGCGTGTTTGAGCCGTTCTACACCACCAAGGAGCTTGGCTCGTCAAAGGGGTTGGGCATGGGTTTGGCCCTTTCCCACGGAATTATTAACCGCTTTGGCGGCCACCTGACCTGTTCCAACACGCCGCAAGGGGCAGAATTTATGATTTCATTGCCAGTTGTGCAGAGGGCAGAATGATTAACAAAGTTTTGATAATCGAAGACGACACAGCGTTGCGAAATTCCATCGTGCAGACGCTGGAATTGGAAGAGCTGCACGCCATCCCAACCCAAAGCTTTGTTCAGGCCCGCAGGTCAATCCGCTCTAATTTCACGGGTGTTATTCTGTCAGATATCCGGATGCCCGATCAGGACGGCTTTGACGTTTTGCACTATGCGCAAAGCCGCGATCCCGATTTGCCGGTCATTCTGATCACCGGGCATTCAGACGTCCCAACGGCCATTCGTTCTGTACGAGAGGGCGCCTATGACTATCTGGAAAAGCCCTTTGAAACGGAAAAGTTGATAAACACACTGCACAGGGCGCTAAAACACCGATCACTGGTTTTGCATAACCGCGATATGTCGCGTCAGTTGGATCGCAGCGATGTTGCCGCGCAAAACTTTCCCGGTCGTGGCATTGCCAGCCAGACATTGCGACGCGACCTGCGCGAGGCCGCCAGCACCACACAAACTGTGCATCTACACGGCGATGAAGGGTCGGGAAAACGCACAGCAGCATTTGTGATCCATGCGCTTGGCAATGATGATCGGGTGTTTGAAACTCTGAATTGCGAAACCACCACAGTTCATCAGCTGGATCAGATTGATCCTGACCAGCCAATTACCCTATCCGTCAAAAATGAACATAAGATGTCATCAGACCTGGCCAATGCCTTGGTCGCCTTTATCAAAAACTCGCCAGATCTGAGGCTGATCACCACATCGACCGTGAAAGAGCCAATATTGGCGTCAAGATCTGGACACACCGAGATTATTGGCATTAGCGTGCCCTCCATTTTGGACCGACACGAAGATATGCAAGAAATCTTTACCGCCTGTCTAAGACAAACGGCCCGTGCAACGGGAAGGGACATGCCGATGATCAACCCCGAAATCAGCGAGATGTTTCTGGATCAATCCCCGCCCAAAAACTTCTTTCAACTCAGGCAAATGGTTGGCGAGGTATTGTTGGACGGTCAAACAACACCCGCCATCACATTGCCGGAAAAGTTGGAACAATACGAAAAATCCGTGATCGAAGACGCCCTGAGATCCGTAAATGGGCGCGTCGCGGAAGCCGCGCAACACTTGGGCATCCCCCGCAACACGCTTTACGATCGCATGGCAAAGCTTGAGCTTAAAGCCAAAGATTTTCGCGGTTCTCCCCAAGAGAACTGATCGCAACATGGGAAGTGTTGCACTCAGACAAACCCTATTCGAACACCATTCATGGAAACGATTTTAAACCGCTGCACCACAATACGTCTGAGCGTTGACTTGTTAGCGATCAAAATACGCCGTTTGTCGCGCACGGACAACATGGTGTCTAACTTCGCATCCCGACATTGTCGCCTTATCTCTTTTGGGTTCAGAAATGCGTTGGATTTTTCAAACGTTGTGCACCTTTTCGAAGCTTCACTTCAAAAAGCAATAAAACTTGAAATAACCACTTATTAATATATGGTTATAAGGCGCGAACGGGGGGGTAATTGGTGACGAATTTCGGATTAAGAGCTCGGGCAGTTTGGGCTAGTTTCAGTTTTGTGCAAATTTGCACCCTATTCTTCCTTGGCACGCTGTCTGTGCCAGCCAATGCACAATCCTTTTTCACACAGTTGGTGACCGACCCGACCGTAGGGGTTGATCGCGGTTCCGCATCCAACATCCAGAAACTGGATCGTCCGACCACCTTTTTGACGTTTGACACCTATGGGGCGGACGATATCGGGCCTTATATCGCGGGCGCAGGCTATGTTCTGCCTGATGCCTTCGCCAGCGGGGATCAGCTGGACTTTGTCGGTGTCATTGCCGGCCCATCGCAGGATGATCAGACAGAATTGCTCGCCGGGGGCATTGCCTATCGCTTCCCGATCCAAGTCGGTCAAACATATCTTTTCCTGAACGCAGACTACAGTGATTTTCGGCTGGGAACAGCGACCAATCTGGCGCTTCAGGCCGAAGGGGATAGGTCAAACATTTCCTTTGGCCTGCGGCATCAAAAAGCCCTGCCGGATGATGCAAAACTGACGTCGACGTTGGAATTGATTGGGCGCCAAAGTTCGGGCGAGGTTCTGGGATTTCCCGTTCTTGATGAAAAACTACGGCTGATCAGGGCCTCTGTGCTCTATGAAAAAGGTATTCCCTTCTTCTTTCAGAAACGCTTTTCCGCCTCCGTGACCAAAGGGTTTGATGATTTTGGCGCGTCTGATCAATTGAACTTGCTTGCCTCTGCGCCTGGCGCATCATCGGATTTTCTCCGTGCCTCTTTCAGCGCTGAGACCTCTGTTCCCCTGTCACGCAAGGTGGTCATTAATGCTGGCGTCATAGGCCAATGGACCAATGACAGCCTGCCGATATCACAGCGTTGCGGCTATGGCACGAATGCCTATGCGCGGGGCTTCGACCAATCCTTTGTAAATGGCGATCAATGCCTGGGCGGACGGGTGGAACTGGCCTATAACCTGCAGCTCCCGTTGCAGGGCAGCGAAACCATCAGGTTCACGCAATCTTATTTCGGTATTGATGCGGGCTGGACGGAAGACAACGCTAATGTGTTTTTGCCGAAACATTCCGATCAATGGTCAAGCGCATCGCTGGGCATTCGGACCATTCAGGGCAACATCATCGCAGAACTGGCCCTGACCCATATTCTGGATGAACCCGTCGGGATCGTCGCCCAAGACGATACACGCCTATGGTTCCGGGCCGGGATCAGGTTTTAAACAGCTTGGCCTAACGGGCCTGATAGATCAGCTTTGCCACAGAGATCAGCATCAGGGCCATGATCCCGGAAAATGGAACCGCGCCAACAATCATTACATCGCGGATGGAATCCACCCCGCCGACAGCCATCACCGCCCCCGTAATCGCCGCCAGAACCAGCGCCCATATCATCGAATGCATCGGTGTTTCGGCTAATGTGCCCCCGGCGGCGCCAATGGATTTGATTGCAATTATGGCAGCGGTGGTTGAGGCGACGATCAGGACCAAAAACAAGATCGCAATGACGGCTTTTAAAACCACACCAAATCCGGCGCCCAGCATCAGATCAATCGCCTCATATATCCGAAATGCATGCGGGGCATCTGTGATCGCACCTTGCGCGGTTCCGTCGATCTCCATCATGATGGCGGACCCTCCGATCACAGAGAACCACAAAAAGCACATGAATGTAGGCGCGACGACCGACCCCAAGATAAATTCGCGGATCGTGCGACCCCGGGAAATCCGGGCCAGAAACAGGCCGACAAATGGGGCAAACGCAATCCACCAGGCCCAATAGAAAATTGTCCAGGACGCCTGCCAATCAGACTGCGCAGTTTCTGACCCGGCATCATAGATCGTTATCATTTGCGTTGGCAGAGATACCAGATAGGTCGCGACATTTCCAAAAAACCCATTCAGCACCCCCACGCCAGTCCCAGATATCGCAAAGACAGCCAAAACCGCAAAGGCCAGGATCAGCCCGGAATTTGAAATCCATTTGACCCCGCGTTCAACACCCGAAACGACAGACAAAATAGCAATGGAAATGGCCACCACCAACGCCGTCATCAGTGCAATCAGCGGTGGGTCACCCGCGTGATCTGCAAAAAACGAACTGCCCGTCAGGGTCGACAGCCCGGTGCAAATCTGTTCCAGCCCCAAAACGATTGTTGTGGTGATGCCAGCTATGATTGCGAGGATAGATATGACATCAATCAAATGCCCAACCACGCCGTCCAGAAACCTGCCAAACAATGGCGCGATTGCAGAACGCATCGTCATCGGTTGGCCGTTTCGATAGCATGACAACCCCAGCGCCAATGCAATCAGCGCATAACAGGCCCAGGCAGAAAACCCCCAATGCAGGAATACAAAGCGGAGCGCCGAGGGGATGCTTTCCTGCCCCCCGGCAACAATATCGCCAGACATTATATCGGGATTGGAGTTGAAATGAGAGATTGGCTCGCTCACAGAAAACACCAAAATCCCAACACCGATGCCCGAACAAACCATCATCGACAGCCATGACAGCGTGCTGTGTTCGGGAATGTCGTTATCGGCACCCAGTTTGATGCGCCCGGATATTGGAAGAAGCAGAAGGATAACGCACATGACCACGAAGGCCGCGACCAAATAGATGTACCAGGTGCCGAAATTCGCCAATGTGGACGTTTTTAGTATATCCAGTATCACCCCCGCTTTGACCGGGTAGATCAGCAACGCCAATGACAGCCCAAACACGATCAGCTTTGCAATCATCGAAACCATGGGGTTGAAGCCCTCGTAAAACCCCTTTTTGACAGTGTTGATTTGTAAAATTGAATTTCCATCAACCAATGACATACGCCCGTCCCCGTGCTTTGGGCAAAGGCAGGCCATCCCACAGGCTTGCAGGAAAATACGTGTTGAACCGCTCTTTGCTGACAGATCAACGCCTATACGCTGATCAATTGTGGGTGCGCGAAAGCCGGCGCTTCTTCACCATTGCCCTCAGGGAGAGAGGCAAAGACCACTCAAGAGGCCGACTCTCAACGCACCCACCTGACAAAGATCGCTTTGAATTGTTGCAGGATTATTTGAAAATGTTGATTTTTGTATTTTCAACGATAAACAATAACTTAACGCCTATGAAAACAGGTCAGGCACATCATCCAGAATATATTGCGGCACAACATTTCTGCCAAATCTGCGCACGAATAAATTAACTGGGGTGCGAAGCGAATTTTCCCGGTGTTCTTGAAATCTGTAGAGCCGCGCCGAAACGTAGTGCAGATGCTTTAATATCGCGACAGCCTTCTTGCGCGACAACATCATCACAACGCCGCGCGCCTTTAGGGATGGTGAAATCGGATCCGCAAAAAGCGGCTCCAGAAACACCCCCATAGCGCTGGATCTGTAAATCTTGTTACGTGCTTCGGCCAATTCGTCCCGGCGGTTTGCGGCCATCAGGGCCTGACACAGCATAATCAACACATATCGATAAAAATGGCTGTCTTCTTCGGTCAATTGCAGCGCTTGTTGCAACTGCTCCACCGCGTCATCTGTTTCCCCCAGAAACCCAAGGAGTTGCCCGTAGATGGCCAGTGACGACGCAATTGACGTTGTCGATTGATGGGCATTTCTGGCAAGTTCCAAAGATGTGTCCCCATAGCCCTGATCGACAAAATACAGAAGCTTTGCCGCCATTGTGGCATGCTCTGGGACGCTTTGCGCATAGTCTAGGGAGTCGAGTACAAGCCGTTCAATTTCAGCCTCATCGCGGGCGCAATCTTCCTCGCCATTTTGGAAAATCTCCCTGCCGCGGGTGATGTATTTCGTGTGCAAATGCGTGGCATACATCAGCTTGATCGCCGGATCATCGGGATGTTCTGCACGCAAAGTACGCAGGCGTTTGTCATTTTCCGGCCAGCTCAGATCGCCCCTTGTGTCTTGGTCGGCTGCCTCATGCATGGCCACAGGCAACGGAATATCAGAAACCGACTTGGACGCGCGTGCTTCCCAAAACTTGGCCAAAAGCAGTTCACCGACGCGATCCGAAGCAACATCCAGGGCCTGCCCGGTGCCTTTGCCATCGGTAATGGGTATACGTTTGACATAGCAGATCCTGTTCTCGCGGGTGGATCGGGCCGTGATCACGCATTCCTTTTCCCCCCGGTCGTAGAAAAAGGTCAAACCGACCTCCAGCTCGGGTTTGTCAGAGCGGCCGCTCCTGTCTGGCACATAGTCCGGTATGATGACCACGTCCTGATCAGCCTTCAGATGTGACCGCAACTGTTGCGCGAACTGATCTGCAAACTGGCGCCCCGTGGCGCGGGATCCGTTCAGCAGTTCCAGCCCCTTTAACGGGCCAATAACCACATGGGCATCCAAAGCCTTACTTGGCACAGTTTCAAGCTTTGCCAGCCACACGTATCCCTCACCATACCGGGTTGCGATATATGCGGGATCTCTGGCGCTATCGCCCAGCTTTCGACGAATGCGATTGATCAGAAAGTCTATGTTGCGGTCATTCTTATCAGACCCTGTGGCACTGATTGCATCCAACAACTGATTTCGCGAAAAAACCTGTCCGGGCCTTTGCGCCATCACACTTAATGCACGCGCCTCAGAGCGAGTAAACACAATGTGCCGACCCGCGTTATCGCGAGCTGACGAGAAATCATCGTCAAACCACAATTCCCTATTACTATGATTTTCAACCACATTCATCGCGCACCTGCCCGCCGTAATGTACAGAAAATCAATTGTCAGGCAAAAGAAATTTTAGCCGGGCGCGAAGTTAGATTGATTGCGAGCAAGTGATGACTGTCTGGATTGAATTCTAAGGGTTGTGCAGACCTAACAAATCCATGCGACCATAAGCCAAATCTCTGCGGCCCATTCGCTTTGAGATGCCGATCTTTGATCTAAACTTCCTCCGCCCGCAACCACACGCCGCCTTGGGGTCTCAGCGTCAGGATCATGACTGGTTTTGGGTCTTTGCCCGGCACCGGTTTGAACCGAAACCGTGACAAAAGCGTCGACAGGATGATCACTGCCTCTTGCAGGGCAAAACTCATACCGATGCAGATGCGCGGGCCGTGACCAAAAGGCAGATAGGCATAGCGCTCAATCTGCGCGGGATCGGCAAAGCGGTCTGGATTAAAGGCGTCCGGGTCATCCCACAGCACATGATTTCGGTGCAGCGCATAGATCGGCAGGATCACCGTGTCGCCGCGCCGGACCTCGCGCCCGCACAGCGTATCCGCCACTTGCGCAGTGCGCGACAGCATTGCCGCCGGCGGATACAGCCGCAGGGTTTCATCAATGATCTGGCGGATATAGGGCAGGTTCGCGCAATCCGCCGCCGTCGCGGCGCGACCATGCAGCACGGTCTGCGCCTCTGCCCGGGCGCGATCCTGCACCTTCTGATCAAAGGCACAAAGATAAAGTGCCCAAGACAGCGTCAGCGCCGTGGTTTCATGCCCGGCTACGATAAAGGTTAAGAGGTTGTCGCGCAGCTCCGCCGTTGACATATGCCGCCCGGTTTCAGGGTCGCCGCCGTCCAAAAGCAGATCCAGCAAATCAGGCGCCTCTGGTGCGCCTTGCCCTCGGCGAGCGTCGATCACGCTGTCGGCCACCGATTTCATCTGCTTCAGCGATCCAGATGAAATCAGCCGCGCCGGGCGCGGCACCCAGGTCGGCACGCCGATAATGTCCATCAGCGACACCTTGGCAACCTGATCAATATAGCCGTCAATGGCCCGGTGCATGGCGCCGCGGTCAAAGCCTTCGTCGCCGGAAAAAGTCACATCCGATATGACCTCGAACGTCGCGCGTACCATGTCCTGCGCCATATCCATCGGCGCGCCCGCCCCGGCCGCCACACGGGCAGCGCTGACCTCCGCAGCTTGGGTCATCATCGGTGTCAGTGCCTGCATGTTGCGATGCGAAAAGACCGGGGCCGCCGCCCGGCGTTGCCAGCGCCAATGTGCCCCTTCGGCAATAAACAGGCTCTCGCCGATCGCCGGGCGCAGGATGTTCTTGGTCACGTCGGATTTGGGATAATCGTCCAGCCGGTCTTTCAAAATCCGCTCATTCGCGCCGGGATCCATCACCATATGCCAACGCTTGCCGGTCCGGCCCGACACCATCGGCTGGCGCGTGGCCAGATCGGGAATGATTTCCAACACATTGCGCCGGACGGCACGCAGGGTCTGCAATATTCCCCAGACCTCTGTCACCAGCGGCACCTTGACCGGTTCTCTTTTTGCGGCGTCGGCCATCTTCGTGCTCCCTATGGTCCATATAATCAGCAGATCACCCGCCTTCACAACCGCCCTAACGCCCAATATCGGCCAGATTGCGGGTTTGACGTGCGAATCCCACAACATCGACTTGATTTTTCCTTCCCCGCGCAGTATCCCGCCCGCGATCATCAATCGGGTCAATTTCGACCCCAAAGCACGAGGCGCGCATAGCGATGGCAAAAGAGAAGTTTGAGCGGTCGAAGCCGCATTGCAACATCGGCACGATTGGTCACGTTGACCACGGCAAGACGACACTGACGGCTGCGATCACCAAGCAGTTTGGCGATTTCCAAAGCTA
>NZ_JBXVVI010000003.1:165000-173893 GCF_057219155.1 Roseovarius sp. YIN77 | reverse complement strand
TCAATACGTGGCTCAGACAATACAACCAGATCAGACCACATCATGCTCTGAACATGCGCCCACCAGTCCCAGAAACCCTTTTAGACAAACCGCAAATCACTGGTACTGAAACAAGGGGCTAGACAGGTAGCCAGTGCCGCCCAAGCATTTGCGAAGCACTATTACAAACAAGAATGGTCCGTGGCGCTTGCCCATCGTGGGAAAGGAAACTGGGTAGAGGCGCTCATGAATGCCGCTGAGGAAGGACGTTCCGAAGGTCACTCTGGATTGGAGCTGTTGCTTTACGGTGCGCAAAAGGTTGATGATCTTAGCCGTCCAAAGGAAGCACTTCTCGAGAAAGCAACAAACGAGATCATTCAAAAATTGCGCGATGGAACTTATCGAGCGTTCGGATTTGATCGCCCGAGAACATTGGAAACCATGCCAGTTCAGATTCCGGCAAACGTATGGACAAACGTTGAGAAGCTCGATCGCAACGAAGTTTCGTATCAATCATTGCGCTTTATAGACGTTCGGGTGCGAATGGTTTCAGAGCGAGCCGATAGAACACTTGTAGACCATACTCATTTGAACGTCAGAAAAACCGGTCGGCCAACTATCAAGAATGATGTGGAAGCAGCGTTTCATGCGCTCAATGCTAGCGGAAAGATTGATGTAGATATTCCCGCAAAGTCTCATTTCGACTTGGTTCGCCATTATCTCAAAACCATCTACCCTGACAAATATGACGTAGGTAACACACCCGGAAACGAGGGTATCCGTGCGCATTTTTCGCCTCTTTTCAGAGAGTTAAAGAGAAACAGAAAACAGTAATTGTTAGACCGTTTTACTGTCATTTTTACTGTTTTCGATTTGATCCAAAACAAACGCATCACCGAGCAAAGGAGCAAAAAGATGCGTAACCCGGTTCAAAACCAACCTGAAAACCAAGCAGCCCTAGACTACCTAGACGGCTTTATTGACGAAACCCAAGCAGCAGATTTTCTCTGCCAAAGTGTACGCACACTTCAGAAATGGCGCGTTACAGGCTTTGGGCCTGAGTTCTACAAACCGGGCCGGTCAGTACGCTATCGCCGCCGCGATCTTCGCGATTGGGCAGAACAACGCCGTCGCGCCAACACTTCTCAAATCTGAGTTTTGCCCGCGTGGGCTTGGCAGCAACACGCGGGATTTTGGGGCCGGAAGGCTCTGGGGCGCGGGATCAAACGGCATTCCGCGCCCTTCTTCAAACAGTAATCGAAAATAGGAAATCACCATGTCATCTCAACCCGCCCATAAACTCCGTCTAGGGCTCATCACTGCCACCATTTGGAACAACGACGGTTTTTATTCTGTCGACCTAACCCGGTCATATCGTGACAAAGATGGAGAATGGAAAAGCACCACCAACTTTTCGCATGCCGATATGCTCAATGTTGCTAAGTGCGCCGAGCGGGCAGAAATCTGGATCGGGCGTCAGGTCAATTCGAAGTAAATTAGGAGCCGGAGCGTACTCGCTCCGGCCCCAAAACAGTAGCTGCCCCGCCGGAGGCACTAATTCGGCCAAACCACGATCAATCACCCCTCAAATTGAAACCAATAGCGACACTTTCGCACTGAGGGGGGGTCTTGTAACACCCCCCTCCACGAATACGAAATCGAAGGTAAGAGTAGATGGACGCTGTAATTCTGCATTCTGGATTTGATGGACTGAGATTTACAATTCAAACAGACATTCCCCCAGAGCTTCGGGGAAAGCTCGCCTCTGCCAAGGCACATGCAAAAGAAACCTATAGCGATTGTGTTCTCGAGTTTGGATCGATCCGTTTGAACGTAGCCAACAAAGGAGCGCGGGGCTTCACGGCGAACACAGGAGATCATGGTGCTGTGTGGCTTTTCCAAGATCCCGAAGACCGCATTCCCAACAACCCTGGCATAACCGTGGACTTCCGTGCATTTGGACTCGCAGTTTCAGGGTTGGTTGGGGCCGAGAAACATTTTCGGGATTGCATGACTGCGTTTGGTATTCAGTACGTAGAAACTCAGCTACGCGTCACGCGAGCAGATTTTGCAGTCGACTTTCTTGCGCCTTGGTTTGAGCCTAACCGCGAAGCATTGGTCGTACCGCCGGGAACGAAAGTGACCGAATATACCGGTGTTGATGAAACCGCGACGGTTTCTAGTGGGTCTCGAGTCTTGGGTTTGCGCGCCGGGGCAGTCGTCAACCGGCAGCTTGCGATCTATGACAAGCGCGCCGAGGTCATCCAACAAAAGAAGCTTGGATGGTTAACCATCTGGAACGCCGAATTGGAAGCGATGGGTAAAGAGCCGATTGACCTTCAGGATCGCGACACAGGCCAAGTTTGGCGTTTCGAGATGCGCCTTGGCTCGAAACAGCTACGCAATCGGTTTAAGATGAGGAATTGGCAAGATGTTCAAGACATCATTGGACACGCGTTCACAGATTCAATTGATCGTATCCGTTACTGTACCCCTACCCCAGACTCAAACCGCGCTCGCTGGCCCGCTCATGGACTCTGGCAGCAGTTTGAAAATGTGGTTTGCAATGATCTTTTGCATAACTGCTCTGGTGTTGTGCCCGTCGATGTTATCGAAGCCAACCGAATTGCGAAAATGCGGGAACTCGATGCGCAGATCACAGGACTATTAATTTCGAGAGCTGCAATTTCGAGCATACCCGCTAGTGGCTTCGAAGAGTTTGTGGAAGATCACACTAGTACGTTAGTACGCTTGACCGAAGAGCACCCAACGCCGTTAGTTGATCGGATTTCCAAGGCCCAAGCGCGATATCGTTTTTCTTAGTGGGCGGATTCCGGTCATTCTCTGTGAGCGCGAGCTATTAAGGCCGCCAAGATGGAACCCGACATTCATTTGCCGTGATTTCCCGGCTCAGTTCTGCGCCGCCGCAAGGCTGCTTGGAGCCCTGACCGGACCCTCAATTCTCCGTTGGCTTTAGTTTCTATATTGGCGGCATTTGCAGGGGCAATTGACGCACTCACTAAAACTGTTTCATGTAGTGAAGTAACGCCGAGAGTTTTTCCATCAATGCCGCAGACATGAAAGAACCTCACACCTATCGCGTCGGCCTGATTATGATTTTGCTGGCCGCAGTTTTTGTTGGGATTATGCCCAATGCTGCGAAAATGTCTTATCTTCAGGGCGCAAATCCAATTGCTGTACTCTTGGTGCGTACTATTGTCGGGTCCTTCGGATTGGCAGTGTTTTTGTCCATACGGAACGAAAAACTCTCCATTCCAAAACCTTATGTGAAAACCACCGCTATGGCTGGTATTGCGCTGTTTCTGGCTGCAGGTGGCGGCATGAGCGCAGTGGCGTATATAGATGTGAGTCTCGCAAGCGTGCTGTTCTTCACCTATCCATTCTTCGTGGCGGCGTATAATCATTTTCAGGGCAGCGCCCGGATCGGCGTCGTCGAATTTGGTTTGATCGCGATTGCCTTTTTGGGCTTAGCTCTTGCTCTTGGCGTGAGGATTGAGAGCTTAAATGCGACCGGAGTCTTGCTTGCCTTTATCTCATCTTTGGGGATTACCATCATGATCCTCACGACAACTGAAACCTCGAAAACGCTGGGGCCGGTTCGTGCGAACCTTCACATGACCATCTGGGCCGGTGCGTATTTCATCTTACTAGCCATCGTAGGTCCAAGTCTTGGAATTATGCAGCCAATAGCCTTTCCTAACACTACTATGGGCTGGTTTTACTTGTTGTTGGCTGGCGTTAGTTTCACGCTTGGATATCTGTTCTTTTTTGTTTCTGCTACAATACTTGGGTCAACGCGGGCGTCGGTGCTCTCGATTCTGGAACCTGTCATGATGATCTTTTTTGCACTCTTGTTGGTCAAAGAATGGTTGGCGACATTACAGTGGATTGGGGTTCTCGCTGTCCTCGGTAGCCTTCTGGCGACCGAACTTGTCGCGATACGTCGTGATCGTTCAAAAAGTAAAGAAATATAGTTGACTCCGCGTCGCGGTAAATGGCCGCTTCGTCCGCGACCCGGTCATCGCCGTGATGAAAATGCTGCGTCTTGCACGAATGGCTGGTCTGGTGAAGCTGCATCGCGGCGCTGGCCCACGTCGCAGATGGCCGTTCTGGGCCGTTCGAAAACGGTCCACGCCTCACCAGAATACTCAAGCGCCTGAACTGCAAAATTTAAGGCGTCAGCCGTCGTGGCGTTTACTCTCTGGAACTCTTCCCACGTTTCTGAAGGCAGTAAAAATCGGATTTGAGTTGTTTGTGTGGAAATGTTCTCAAGAAAGTGCTCCATGCCATCCAAGCTGATCAGGGCATTCACCACAATATCAATCTCATCCAAGTCGAGCAGGCCCAAATCAGCTGCGAGTTGCTCTGAAAACAATCTATGAACTCGACCTACGGATATGAACTCATCGTTCGGGCGCTGAGCCTCCACATTTTTCTTTAATGCACGTGCATAGTTTCGGAGTTCTGCGGCGAGAATCCGTCGCAGAGCTGAACGCCTACTTTCGATCTGCCTTCTATGTTCTTGCCGTGCATTTTTGGCATTAGCGCGAAGCGTCCAGATTACACCGACAAAGCCAATGATACCCACTATTGTTGTTTGGAATTGCTCAAGGATCGAAACGGATTCTGGGCTTATCATCTAAATCTCATCTTTCGAAGAAAAATAACGATAACATGCTGTTGTGTTGGTTGTCAGGTAACTGCTGACATGTGCCTTTATCATCACAATGCGATTCCACTTCAACTGCTTCCACAATGCTTCCACGACCAATCCCTAAAAGCAAAAGGCCACCCGAAGGCGGCCTCTAAGTTGCTGTTCTTAAAGAACTAAATTGGTTGCGGGAGTAGGATTTGAACCTACGACCTTCAGGTTATGAGCCTGACGAGCTACCGGGCTGCTCCATCCCGCGCCAATTCGTCGTCTATGTATGCTGATGTCCGGGGGACTTCAACGTCAAAATGCACATTTGCTCGGATATTTGCCAATAAAATAATCGTTGTCTCGTACTCTGAAAACCGCGCTAGAAACTGGGAATTTGCCTATCTTTGGCGAAGAATGCCCAGACCTTTGCGGCGGACGAGCCTTCTGTTCCTGAGAGATTCACGAAACAGGATCAATAGACCCGCACCCACGATCATAACCAGACCAATCCAGGTCGAAACGGATGGTAAGCTGCCAAAAAACGCATATCCCCACAACACGGACCAGGGCAGATAGGTGTATTCAAAGGGCGTGACCACACTTGCTTCTGCTAATCGATAGGCCTGGGAAAGAGAGAAAAAACCAATGCCGGAAATCACGCCCAAGCCGATGAACAAGAGCCAATGCGACGGATCCGGCCAACGCCACGCACGGTATAAAAACGCAAAACTGGGGTGCGGCGAGTCGTTGGGGAGGACGGAGAATATTAGCCCCAAAATTCCGCCGGCGATAATGAAGAACATAACCGTAAACAGGGTAAGCGACCCACCATTGGTTTGGTTGCCTATTTTCCGCGTGATGATGATAGAGGTCGCATAGCTAAGTGCGGCAAGGAGCGCCAAAACTGCGGCGGGTTCGAAAACGCCAGATCCGGGCTGTACGATAACAACAACACCTAACATACCCAGCGTGATCGCCAACCACCTGAAAATGCCTATCTTTTCGCCGAGAAAGAACATCGCCAATACGGTCACGAATATCGGTGTCGAAAAGGTGATCGCCGCCGTTTCTGCAAGACCAATTGCCGCCAAGGCCATGTAGTAAACCAGATATGATGTGAACGCCGATGCCGCCCGAAACAGTTGCAGGGGAATTGATCCCAATCGCAGCGGCCAAAGCGATTTTTCATAATACGCGATTGCCATCACAATCGGGAGCGCAAACAACCCCCTTAGAAACACGATCTGATGCACGGCAAAATCGCCGCTTAGGCTTTTGATAATGACGTCCTGGATCGGGAACAGAGTCGTCGCAATCAGCAAAAATATTATGCCAATGAGCGGACGGGAATCTGTCTCCACATCAGGCCGTGAAATGACGGTGGCCATCTGCGCGTTTCCAATACAATCTGGAGTCAGATTGGCAGATTTCCGGGGGTTATCTGTCACAAGCGCGACACGGAAATGTCGCTGATACTTCTAGCCGATAGTTTCAGAAATGATTGATATCATTTCGAACATAATCGACGCCGCGACCATTGATGTGATCTGGTTTAGATTGTCCTTGGTCGGCATCAGACACACGACGTCACCTCCGACGACATTCATCCCGCGTACCGCACGAATGAGTTCAACAGCCTCATCAATTGAAAACCCGCCGACCCCGGTTCAAGGTTCGACACAGCGGGTGCGATCGTCGGATCCAAGCAATCAAGATCAAAAGTAATGTAAACCGGCCGTCCATTCAGCGTTTCTTTGATCTGTGCAATAACATCCAGGGCACCGCGTGCACGGTATTCTTTCATCGTCACGACATTGTATCCGTAGTCATAACTGGGCTGCAGCCAGTCCAGTGTTCTTGGGTGTCCTCTTAGACCGATCTGCATAGATGTTTTCTGATCCACCTGCCCCTGATCGGCCAGATAGGCCCCCCAATGCGCCGCAGACTTCTTGGCGCCCAGAAAATGATCGACCTTGGTAAATACATCCGTATGCGCATCAAGATGCAGAAATGAAACGGGCTGACCACCCGCGAGTTTGCCGCCGCCAAGGGCCTGAACGATACCCCCGGTGATTGAATGGTCCCCGCCGATGGAAACAGGTCGCGCCCCGGCCACATCGATTTCAGTATAAAAATCAGTAATTTGTTGAATACAATGTTCATTATCATTGGCACGTGGAAACGGAACATCACCTGCATCGCAGATTTTTGCCAGCTCCCACGGGTTGATCCCAAAATCACCATGCACCCGTCGCTGAAGGCATGACACGTTGCGCACAGCGCGCGGGCCCAGATGTTGATCGCGCTCTGTCGTGCCGTTGCCTGTCGAATGTGGAACGCCGACGAGCGCTATGTCATGCCCATTAGGTCGCTCATTCGGGCAACGAAATAGCGTCGGAATCCCCCACCAATAGAGGTTTTGCATCATGGATTCATCGTGTTCTTTGGCCATTTCCTACCCCGATCTGCTGTGTGCAAGAAAACAGTCGCCGAAAACAAAAAGCCGCGCAAGAAGCGCGGCGTTTTGAGGGGTAGATTTTCATCGTAAGAGAGATATCTATTGGTTTCTTTCTAGGTTTGGCGGTGACCTACTCTCCCACACCTTAAGATGCAGTACCATCGGCGCGACAGCGCTTAACGGCCGAGTTCGGAAAGGGATCGGGTGTTTCGCTTGTGCTATGACCACCAAACCGAGAAAAAAACCAATATCAAGTCAAGTACTTAGTGTGTGTATGCTTTTGACCAGTAAGTCTGTCTACTACTGGATCAAATCAAGCCTATCGAACAATTAGTACCGGTCAACTGAACGCATTGCTGCGCTTACATCTCCGGCCTATCGACGTAGTGGTCTACTACGGTTCTCAGGGATACCTTGTTTTGAGGGGGGCTTCCCGCTTAGATGCCTTCAGCGGTTATCCTGTCCGATCATAGCTACCCAGCACTGCCGTTGGCACGACAACTGGTCCACCAGTGGATCGTTCACCCCGGTCCTCTCGTACTAGGGGCAACTCCTCTCAAGTATCCTACACCCACGGCAGATAGGGACCGAACTGTCTCACGACGTTCTAAACCCAGCTCACGTACCTCTTTAAACGGCGAACAGCCGTACCCTTGGGACCTGCTCCAGCCCCAGGATGAGATGAGCCGACATCGAGGTGCCAAACACTGCCGTCGATATGGACTCTTGGGCAGTATCAGCCTGTTATCCCCGGCGTACCTTTTATCCGTTGAGCGATGGCCCTTCCACTCGGGACCACCGGATCACTATGGCCGTCTTTCGACTCTGCTCGACTTGTCAGTCTCGCAGTCAGGCTGGCTTCTGCCATTGCACTCAACGAGCGATTTCCGACCGCTCTGAGCCAACCTTCGCGCGCCTCCGTTACTCTTTAGGAGGCGACCGCCCCAGTCAAACTACCCGCCACACAGGGTCCCGGATCCGGATAACGGACCGCGGTTAGACATCAAGCAGAACAAGGGTGGTATCTCAAAGGAGGCTCCACAGGAACTAGCGTTCCTGCTTCAAAGCCTACCACCTATTCTGCACATGTTCGGCCTAATGCCAGTGTGAAGCTGTAGTAAAGGTGCACGGGGTCTTTCCGTCTAACCGCGGGAAGCCTGCATCTTGACAGGCAATTCAATTTCGCTGAGTCTATGTTGGAGACAGCGGGGAAGTCGTTACGCCATTCGTGCAGGTCGGAACTTACCCGACAAGGAATTTCGCTACCTTAGGACCGTTATAGTTACGGCCGCCGTTTACCTGGGCTTCAATTCGGAGCTCTCACCCCTCCTTTTAACCTTCAGGCACCGGGCAGGCGTCAGACCCTATACGTCGTCTTACGACTTCGCAGAGCCCTGTGTTTTTAGTAAACAGTCGCCACCCCCTGGTTTGTGCCCCCAGTCAATACTTGCGTAGAAACTGGGCCTCCTTCTCGCGAACTTACGGAGGTATTTTGCCGAGTTCCTTCAACATAGTTCTCTCAAGCGCCTTGGTATGCTCTACCTATCCACCTGTGTCGGTTTAGGGTACGATCTGATGGAGGGGCTATTTCCAGGAACCACTCAGCAGCCCATTCAATCCGATAAGGATGAACTACCTCTGTGATCCGTCACCACCTCCTGGCCCAGGAATATTAACCTGGTTCCCATCGACTACGCCCTTCGGCCTCGTCTTAGGGGTCGGCTTACCCTGCTCAGATTAGCTTTAAGCAGGAACCCTTGGATTTTCGGCGAGAGTGTCTCTCACACTCTTTG
>NZ_JBXVVI010000003.1:0-160000 GCF_057219155.1 Roseovarius sp. YIN77 | reverse complement strand
TGTCGCCTGCGACCAACGCGGATGGTCCACACCCGGGTTCACATTACTATAGAACCCATACTCGCGTGCGTTTTGCATATTCCAGCTGGTCGGCGGCTCTTTATCTGTCAGTGTAATGCGGACAATCGACTTGATTGATTTGAACCCGTATTTCCACGGCACAACCAAACGCATCGGCGCGCCATTCTGCTTTGGAATGGTTTCACCGTATATACCGGTGGCCATCAGTGTCAGCGGGTTCATCGCCTCATCCAGGCGCAGGCCTTCGCGATACGGCCAGTTCAATATGTTGCGTCGTTGGCCGACCATTTCCTCTGGCCGCACCAGGGTTTCAAAGGCCACATATTTTGCGCCTGATTGAACACCGACCCGTTCCAACAGATGGCGCAGCTCAAATCCGTTCCAAGGAACCACCAAGGACCATGCCTCGACACATCGGAATCTATAGATGCGCTCTTCGATCGTGACCGCAGATAGAATGTCGTTCAGGTCATACTCTCCGGGCAGATCCACCAAGCCGTCGATCGTGACTGTCCAGGGGTCTGTCGTCAAAGCTTGGGCATAATAGGCCGGATCATCCTTGCCGGTGCCGAATTCATAAAAGTTGTTGTAGGTGGAGATGTCTTCGAAACTATTTGGCTCCAACCCGTCGGCCGAGCTGTCGTTCCACGGCCCCATTGCCATCGCGGGTCCCGCAATGGCCCCAGTGGCCAAGCCCAAGGCACCTTTCATCAATTGGCGCCGGCTTAGGAAATCTGATTTTGGTGTCACATCAGACCAGGTCAAATCAGGTTTGAATTTCATTCGTCTCTCCGCATCTTTTCAGTCGTCCCTACGACAAGCGAGCTAGTATCAATCTATCAGATTGCCAAACCAACTTGTTTCACGTTCCCGTTGGAAATGTGACAATGCGGATCAAAACCCACAGATATCAGAGCTGTTTGGAACGCAGGGTGCGGAATAAATGCATCAGGATCAACATGAGGAAAAACAGCCCGGCAACGTCACCGATCACATAGGCCACATATTCTGTGGGCGTGCTGCCAAGTGTGATGTTGGTCAGGGCCGATTTGATTACCGATATTAGGGCACCCGCAGCCATAACACAGGGCCAGCACGGATCGACATTGTCCTTTGGGCGAATGTCCCAGTTCAAACGCGCCAACAGTTCAAATGTAAACGGCGCGACGGTGACGGAAAAGAAGATCGCCAGAATACGGCTGGGCAGAATGATATTCATGCCGCCATACCACCAGAACACAAACATAACGCCGGGGACCAATGCCAACGCCGCACGCCATCCCATCAACCAGGCGGCAAGAACCAACACACCGTGAGGAAGATACAAAAGGCTGGCATGGTGAAAGAAGTGCCCGAAAAAATAGTCCTGGATCGGCTCCCAGGCCAATACGGACAACAAGAAGGAAATAATGAAAAGACCAGACGTGGTGACGATCTCTCGCAGATATGTCGCCACACGGGCCCCCATATGAGGATTAAACTTTGGTGCGTGGGGCGTTTACAATGTACTTCCCACGCGAAACGGAATCGCTCGGAGAAAGATAACCTTTGCGCACAAGCGATTTCAGTGCTCTGAAAAATGTCGGCCGGGATATCCCTTGAACCAATGCGTGTTCAAGCAGGCCAATTGTTCGGCATCCGTCATGCGTTTCAGAAATATCACTGGCGGCATAGTAAATGTCCCGCTCGACTGACGACAAATCCTCAAGCCCCAACGTCATCTCCATCCCCAAGAGAAGTTTGCGAAGTTCGGCGAGTTTGGAAATGTCATTCATGGCAATACCATTTCTTCTATAATGTCAGACAATTGGAACACGGGCTTGGTGAAATAGCAACAGAAATTAAGAAAGTCTCATATTGACACAATATCAAATTCCCTTAATCTCTGTTACTGTCCGGTAGCATATTGTGAGTGAGTGGTGGCTACCGAATAGTGTATTTTATTTAAGTTACGGCGCCCCTGTGGCGCCGTTATTATTTAATGACGTGTTTCAACGCGCAGAATAATTCCTTTTCTTGACCTTGACAATATTTTTGCTTGCCGTGGACGTAAATCGGCAAACGCCGACTTAATGATGTGCCGATTTTGTATGGCATTTCGCGTCAAGTTTGGCCGGAACCGCCCTAAGGCGGCCCCAGATCACTTTGTACAATCAGTGCAAGACCGCATCGTCAGGTGCGTTGCGATCGCTTGTCGACACCCGATCACCGATCATCAGCCCCTCACCTGTCGCGCTGACTGGGATCACATCGCCGTCCTTGATGTCCCCGGCCAGCAACATCTCTGCCAGCGAATCCTGAAGGCTTCGCTGAATGACGCGCTTCAATGGGCGGGCACCAAAGACGGGGTCATAACCCTCATCCGCCAGCCACTTTCGCGCGTCTGCGTCCATCTCCAGCGTGATATTGCGGGCGGCCAGGCGCTTGATCAGACGGCGCATCTGAATGTCGACAATGCCGTCCATGTCATCGCGGGTCAGGCGATCAAAGATGATGGTTTCGTCCAGACGGTTCAAAAACTCTGGCCGGAAATGCACGCGAACCGCATCCATCACATCGCGGCGGGCTTGGGCACTGTCAGCCCCGTCAGGCAGCTGGCTCAGTGCTTGTGATCCAAGGTTAGAAGTCAGCACAATCAGCGTTTGCTTGAAATCCACATGATGGCCCTGACCGTCGGTCAGAACACCATCATCCAGCACCTGCAGCAAGACGTTGAAGACATCTGGGTGCGCCTTTTCAACTTCATCAAACAGCACAACCTGATAGGGTCTGCGGCGGACCGCTTCGGTCAACACGCCACCCTCGTCATAACCAACATAGCCCGGGGGCGCGCCGATCAGGCGGGCGACGGCGTGTTTTTCCATAAACTCTGACATATCGATGCGGACCATAGCGCTGTCATCGTCAAACAGATATTCGGCTACAGCCTTGGTCAATTCGGTCTTCCCGACACCGGTTGGTCCCAGGAACAGGAACGATCCCAACGGGCGGTTTTCATCGTTCAGGCCAGCGCGGGCGCGGCGCACGGCATTCGACACCGCCTTGACCGCGCTGCGTTGTCCGACCACGCGTTTGGCCAGCTCTTCTTCCATCCGCAAGAGTTTCTCACGCTCGCCCTCCAGCATTTTAGAGGTCGGAATACCCGTCCAACGTTCAACCACTTGTGCGATCTGTTCGGGGCGCACTGCCTCTTCGACCATGGGACTGTCTTCGGCTTCTTCGGCCTCAGACAGTTGTTTTTCCAGCCCCGGGATAACGCCATAAGACAGCTCCCCGGCCTTGGCCAGATTGCCCTCGCGCTTGGCGATATCCAGTTCTGCGCGGGCGCGATCCAGCTGCTCTTTCAAATCACGGGCTGAGGCCAGTTTATCACGTTCACCCTGCCATTGCGCGGTCATCTCGGAAGATTTCTGTTGCAGGTTCGACAGCTCTTTCTCCAACTTCTCCAGCCGGTCCTTGGAGGCTGCATCGTCCTCTTTTTTCAGGGCTTCTGCCTCGATTTGCTTTTGCAGGATCTCACGGTCCAACGCGTCCAGCTCTTCGGGTTTGCTGTCAACTTCCATCCGCAGACGGCTGGCGGCCTCGTCCATCAGGTCGATCGCTTTGTCCGGCAGGAACCGGTCGGTGATATAGCGGTGCGACAGGGTGGCCGCCGCAACCAGGGCTGAGTCGCTGATCCGCACACCATGGTGAAGCTCATACTTCTCCTTAATGCCGCGCAGGATCGACACCGTATCCTCTACTGTGGGTTCATCCACCACCAAGGGCTGGAAGCGACGGGCAAGGGCCGCGTCCTTTTCTACGTGTTTTCTGTATTCGTCGAGCGTGGTTGCACCAACGCAATGCAGCTCCCCCCGCGCCAAGGCAGGCTTGATCAGGTTGGCTGCATCCATGGCGCCATCGGTTTTACCGGCACCGACGAGCGTATGCATTTCATCGATGAATAAGATGACCTCGCCAGCGGCATCGGTGACCTCATTCAGGACCGCTTTCAAACGCTCCTCAAACTCGCCGCGATATTTTGCGCCTGCAATCAGTGCGCCCATATCCAGTGCCATCAAGCGCTTGTTTCTAAGGCTTTCCGGCACGTCGCCATTGACAATGCGCAGCGCCAATCCCTCAGCAATCGCGGTTTTACCAACACCGGGATCCCCGATCAGGACGGGGTTGTTTTTGGTTCGGCGCGAAAGAACCTGCATGGCACGGCGAATTTCCTCATCCCGACCAATGATCGGGTCAATTTTTCCTTCGCGTGCGGCATCCGTCAGATCGCGGGCGTATTTCTTCAGCGCGTCATAACCCTCCTCGGCGGAGGCGGTATCGGCGGTGCGGCCCTTGCGCAGATCATTGATGGCAGCGTTCAGGTTTTGGGCGGATACGGCACCTGCCTCTAACGCCTCCCGCGCCTTGGACTTCACCACCGCAAGAGCGGTAAGAATACGTTCGACCGCGACAAAGCTATCGCCTGCCTTTTTGGCGATTTTCTCTGCCTCATCCAGCACTTTGGCGGTCTGCCCATCCAGATAGACCTGTCCAGAATCGCCAGAGATTTTAGGCATCTTCGCCAAGGCAGCATCGACGGATTCCACCACCCGCTGCGGTGCACCACCGGCGCGTTTGATCAGGTTGGAGGCCAACCCTTGTTCGTCATCCATGAGGGCTTTGAGAAGGTGTTCAGGACCTAGGCGCTGATGATCTTCACGTGTCGCCATCGTCTGGGCCGCCTGCAAAAAACCGCGCGACCGTTCCGTGAACTTTTCCATGTTCATCGGGTACTCTCCTTTATTAAGCGTCCGGTTTATCGGGCACCCGCAAGGCAGCATACCCGTCTTTGGACCTTCCACAAAAAGATGGGGCAAGAGAGGGGTCGCTTCAAGGGTTAGCGGGCAAAAAACGCATGCTGCAACACGTCTGTATTTTGTCGGTATTGCGGCGGTGGTGAATTCAGGTGGTTAACGTCGACATATCGCTGCGCCAGAGCCAACACACCGCGCTCATCTGTACTGATGCAAACGTGATTAGATCGTTACGCAAGTTCAGGGCAGGTTGATGACGGATGACATCTGGGTTTCAAGAGGGCGCATTCATGACGCAAACACGTGATCGTATCTTTCATCCCGCTCTTTTGGCTCTGGCGGTATCATTTGTATTTGCAAACACATCTTTCGCGCAGGCGCCAAAACCATTGCCGGACCATGTGATCGAGGCGTTCGGTCATCCCCCGGTTATTCCGGACGGTCCGCTTTCCCCGGACCTTCGGACCGCGATTCAGGTGGCCTTTGTCGACACGATTGAACAAAAGCGTTGGAACGAGGAACATGCCCTTGCATTACAAGAGATTGCAGCCTCTGACGACCCGCGACTGGCCTGGTTCATTAGTGACTTGCTGCGATTTGTTTCGACTCGTCATCTGAATACCACTTTGACGAATGCGGCCTCTGATCTTTTGAGCAAGGATTTACAGGTCGATCATGGCTGGGGTGTCGTGACCGACCATCTGATCGCCTGGGACATTCCGGCCCCGCCAGACTATTTGAAAACCAAGCGCGCGATCTTTACCGGGATTGTCCCGGGGTGGGAGCAGATATTTGTTGAGGGCGATATTGACTGGCGGTTGGTGTCATGGGGCGGCGTTTTGATTGATGACCGGCCTTATGACACAACGGATGAGCCCTGCAATTGCATCCCCGCCGCCGACAACCCCGAAGTCAGCAGCGCCGCAGAGGCCACATGGCTGGAGGAGGATGACATTGTCTTCGGTGTCGAGGTCAACGGTGAATACCGCGCCTATCCGCGACGCATCATGGAAGTACGCGAAATGGTCAATGACACATTGGGCGGGCGCGATCTGGGGATACCCTATTGTACCCTGTGCGGCGCGGCGCAGGCCTATTTCACCGACCGGTTGCCTGCAGGTGTCGAGCGTCCGATCCTGCGGACATCGGGATTGTTAAGCCGATCCAACAAGGTGATGTATGACCTGAACACCTATTCCGTGTTCGATACGTTTCTGGGCCATGCGGTCACCGGACCGCTGGCAGAAAAAGGGGTGAAGCTGGAGCAGGCCAGCGTGGTAACCACCGATTGGGGCACTTGGAAACGCACGCATCCAGAAACAACCGTTCTGCTGGAAAAATACGCGCTGGGCCGCGACCCGGATTTTCGCAATGGTCGCGATGCCAATGGCCCGATTTTCCCCGTGGGCGACGTGGATCCACGCCTGCCTGTACATAAAGATATCATTGGCGTCGTCACGACATCAGGTATCCCGGTCGCATTCCAACGCAGCGCTGCAATGGTTGCTCTGATCCAGGGCGACGACATCGCGTTCGAAAATATACACCTGGTGCTGGAGGCCGGGGGCATCAAAGCGGTCGATGCGGATGGGTCTGATTTAGGAAGCCACCAGGCCTTTTGGTTTTCCTGGTCGCAGTTTCATCCTGAAACGGTGCTGTGGGGGGAATGAACCCGCGAACCGTTGAAAGGCCGGGCCAGATAGCGACCTAGCCCTTCATCCCATCCCAAAAGGTTTTGACCTTGCCAAAAAAGCTAGAGGTCTGCGGATTGTTATCGGCGGCGATCTCGTCGAATTCCCGCAGGATTTCTTTTTGCCGGGTGGTCAGGTTGACCGGGGTTTCCACCGCCAGTTCAATATACATGTCGCCATGTCCGGCACCGCGAAGCGCTGGCATGCCTTTGCCCTTTAGCCGCATCTGACGGCCAGATTGGCTGCCAGATGGAATTTTTACCCGGCTGCGGCCGCCATCGATGGTTGGCACTTCGATATCCCCACCCAAGGCGGCAGAGGCCATCGAGACAGGGACCTTGCAAAAGAGGTTGATGCCTTCGCGTTCAAAGATTCCATGATCGCCCACCTCGATAAAAATGTAGAGATCGCCGGACGGTCCGCCACGCAACCCGGCCTCGCCCTCACCAGACAGGCGGATACGAGTTCCGGTTTCAACGCCTGCCGGGATGTTGACAGACAGGGTGCGCTCCTCCTCGGTGCGACCGGCACCGTGACAGGACTGGCACGGATTTTTGATCGTCTGGCCCGCGCCCTGACAGGTCGGGCAGGTCCGTTCAACGGTGAAAAAACCCTGCTGCGCGCGCACTTTGCCCATGCCTGAACAGGTCGGGCAAATGGTGGGTTCGGCACCGCTTTCGGCGCCGGTTCCGTTGCAGGAATCACATGCGACCGAAGTTGGAACGGTGATGGTCTTCTTCAGGCCTTGATGGGCCTCTTCCAACGCGACGCGCAGGTTATAGCGCAGGTCTGATCCGCGCGTTGCGCGTTGGCGGCCGCCAGCGCCGCCAAAACCACCACCGCCACCGCCGAACAGATCCTCGAAAATATCGGAAAACGCGCTGGCAAAGCCTTCTTGACCACCGGGGTGGAACCCACCTCGGCCACCGCCGCCACCCATTCCGCCCTCAAAGGCGGCATGGCCAAAGCGATCATAGGCGGCTTTTTTCTCGGCGTCTTTCAGAACTTCATAGGCTTCTCCCGCTTCCTTGAACTGGGATTCGGCCTCTGGGTTGTCCTTGTTGCGGTCAGGATGCAGTTCTTTGGCCTTTTTGCGATAGGCCTTTTTGATCTCATCGCCCGACGCGCCCTTTTGGACGCCCAGAACATCGTAGAAGTCGCGCTTTGCCATTGTCAGTTCCTTTTGGAACGCAAAGGCCGGCCTAAGCGGGCTCAGGCCGGCCCCAGGGGCGAGTTAACGTCCCTTATGCGCGTTTGTCATCACCGCCGAGATCTTCGAAATCGGCATCTACGATGTCTTCGTCGACAGAGCTGGTCTGGTCCACATCATCCGGGTCAGCGTCGCCAGAGGCTTCCTGCTGAGCCTTGTAGATCGCCTCGCCCAGTTTCATCGCAGATTCGGTGACGTTCTGGATGCCGGATTTGATCTTGTCGGCAGAGGTGCCGTCTTTTTCCAGATCGTCCTTCAGCGCAGCAATGGCCAGTTCGATGGCTTCGACCGTGGTCGGGTCGACCTTGTCATTGTACTCTTCCAGCGACTTTTCGGTGGAGTGGATCAGGCTTTCGGCCTGGTTTTTGGCCTCGACCAGTTCACGGCGCTCTTTGTCGGCCTCGGCATTTGCCTCGGCGTCCTTGACCATTTGTTCGATGTCATCATCGGACAGACCGCCAGAGGCCTGAATGGTGATCTTTTGCTCTTTGCCGGTGCCTTTGTCCTTGGCGCCGACCTCAACAATGCCGTTGGCATCGATGTCAAAGGTGACCTCGATCTGCGGAATACCGCGCGGGGCTGGCGGGATGTCTTCCAGATTGAACTGGCCCAGCATCTTGTTGTCGGCAGCCATTTCACGTTCGCCTTGGAACACACGCAATGTCACAGCGTTCTGGTTGTCTTCGGCGGTCGAGAAGATCTGCGATTTCTTGGTTGGGATCGTGGTGTTGCGGTCGATCAGACGGGTGAAGACGCCACCCAAAGTTTCGATGCCCAGGGACAAGGGGGTCACGTCCAAGAGAACCACGTCCTTGACGTCGCCTTGCAGAACGCCCGCCTGAATAGCGGCACCCATGGCCACAACCTCATCCGGGTTCACACCCTGATGCGGTTCCTTGCCAAAGAATTTGGTGACCTCTTCCTTGACGCGCGGCATGCGGGTCATACCACCGACAAGAACGACCTCATCAATGTCTGACGTGGACAGGCCAGCATCTTTCAGCGCGGCTTGGCAGGGTTTTATCGATTTCTTGATCAGATCACCAACCAGTGATTCCAGTTTCGCGCGGGTCAGTTTCATGACCATGTGCAGCGGCTGGCCACCGTTTGGATCCATAGAGATAAACGGTTGGTTAATCTCTGTCTGGCTGGAGGAGCTGAGTTCGATCTTGGCTTTTTCAGCGGCTTCTTTCAGACGCTGGAGCGCCATCTTGTCTTTGGCCAGGTCGACGCCGTTTTCTTTCTTAAACTCGTCAGCAAGATACTGAACAATGCGCATGTCGAAATCTTCGCCGCCTAGGAAGGTGTCGCCGTTGGTGGATTTCACCTCAAACAGGCCATCGTCGATTTCCAGAATGGTCACGTCGAAAGTCCCGCCACCAAGGTCATAGACCGCAATAGTTTTGGTTTCTTTCTTGTCCAGGCCATAGGCCAGCGCGGCGGCGGTCGGTTCGTTGATGATCCGCAGAACCTCAAGGCCTGCGATTTTACCGGCGTCTTTGGTGGCCTGACGCTGAGCGTCGTTGAAATAGGCCGGAACGGTGATCACGGCTTGGGTGACGTCCTCGCCCAGATAGCTTTCAGCGGTTTCTTTCATTTTGCCCAGAATGAAGGCAGAGATTTGCGAGGGGCTGTATTTTTCGCCACGGGCCTCAACCCATGCATCACCATTGCCGGAATCCACGATATCGTAGGGAACCAGTTTTCTGTCCTTCTCGACTTCGGCGTCGGTGACGCGACGGCCAATCAGACGTTTCACAGCAAAGATTGTGTTGTCAGAGTTGGTGACGGCCTGACGTTTCGCGGCCTGTCCGACCAGACGCTCCCCCTCGGTGAAGGCGACGATCGACGGTGTTGTGCGCGCGCCTTCGGCGTTCTCAACAACACGCGGTTGCGAGCCGTCCATGATGGCGACGCAGGAGTTTGTTGTCCCAAGGTCAATACCAATGACTTTAGCCATTTTTCAAATACCCTTTCTTAGGCGATGTTGAGGTCCCGGAACCCGTATCAGGCATTCCGGCACCGATCCCAGTATTGATCAGGGTTGGGGCCCTGATCAGGCTTCGCAGGGTATATAAGGATGAGCGCCGAGCCCTGCAAGCATTTGCAGGGCCTGATTGGGCAGGAAATTTCGATTCATTTTCAGGAAATTCGGCTATCACGGGGTATGACGGAACATGTGCCCACCCTGACCCTGCTCGGGGCGAAAATTTATCAGGGCCTGATTGGCTCTGCCGCGCAGTCTGAATTGGTTGAGTCTTTGCGCGATGTCGCGCGGGCCGCGCCGCCCTTTGCCCCGGTCACGCGGTTTGGCAAACCGATGTCGGTGCGCATGACATCGGCTGGAAAATACGGCTGGTATTCAGATCGTTCGGGCTATCGGTATCGGCACACACATCCGAACAATGCGCCGTGGCCACCGATTCCAAAACAGATTTTGGCGCTGTGGTCCGATCTGATCAGCCCGGAACGTCCCCCTGATTGCTGCCTGATCAATTTCTACGGCGAAGGCGCGCGTATGGGATTGCATCAGGATCGCGATGAGGCCGATTTCAGCTGGCCGGTCCTGTCCATCTCGTTAGGGGATGAGGGGCTGTTTCGCATCGGTAATTCTGAGCGTGGCGGCGAGACAGAATCGGTTTGGCTGAGGTCGGGTGATGCGCTGGTTCTGGGTGGGACGGCCCGGCTGGCCTATCATGGGGTTGATCGCATTCGCTTTGGTTCCTCCACCCTGTTGCCCAAGGGCGGTCGGATCAATGTCACCTGCCGGGTTGTCGATTAGTTGCCAATTGCGCAGCAGCCGCCCAGATAAGGCGACACCTGGCTTGAACTCGCATCCAGAAACAGATTGATCGACAGGCCAAACGCGTTATCCGACATACCATCATTGCAAGCCTCGGCCCGGATCACGGCCAGCGCCTCTGCCGACCTATCCGAAAAACTTATAACCGCGTTCATTGGTAGATCCCATTGGGGATTACCCCAGACACGTTGAAACTTGCCCAGCGGTATGGTTCGGTTGGCCGGCTCCACACCCGAATGATCCTTCAACTCCAGACTTCCCGGATCATTTCGAAAGATCACCGAAGACCAAAACGGTTCGGTGCCAAAGCAGCTGAGCGGCAGATCACGCGCCCACCAGCGCGGGCCGCCTGCATCCTGCATGAATTTCATTGACACCCATCCGGCGGATTCCTCGAAATTGACCATGCCCCAGTCGCCGGAATCATCCAGGGCGACGACCTCTTTCAGCCGTGTGCTGGCGGGCAATACGCCCAGAATGTCAGACTGCAACTCTGGTGCGGACCGCACGTTCAGCGTTTCCCCTACATCCAGGCCCGACACATCATATAACGCTGGCAGATCAGCGATCTCTGCGCGCGACATCGTCCCGGTCAAAACCACGATCAACGCGGCCAAAATTGCATTTCGCATCATAGAACCCTCAACTCATGCAGGTGTTACTGCCTTGCACCCCAACTTACCGATGCATGTTTACGGGCATAGAACTCTCCCATCAAGCCAATCATCAGCAAGGTCAGACTTAGGTAGACCGGGTATTCGATCGACGTCACCCGCGGGGTGTAGTTCAAAAAAACGAACCCGCGCGCCTGATCAATGGCGTGAAACAGGGGATTCCATTCAAACATTGGCAGCGTGGAGGCGGGCAAGGTATTGGCCAGAAACATCTTGCCGGAAAATATCATATTTGCCCGGCGGTAAAGGTTCGTGGCGATGGTTACAAACCGCGGAAACCACGGCTTTAACGCCAGTAAAACCATGCCGACCGCACAGCCGCTGAACCATGACAGCAACAACATTGCCATGGCGCCGGTTGGATGCTCGATACTGATCGGTGTGATCGCAGAATGATAAACCAGCAAAATAATGCATGCTGCAAAAAACTGCTGATACAGTGTCGCCAATGCCGAAGAGGCGATGCTGATCGCGGTTGTCATCGGCGCATGGAGCATCATCGCCGAGGCCGGGCCGGCAGACCCTGCAACCGCCTTTACCGACTGTATGTGGGTTCGAAACAGGAACACGCCCGACATGATGTAGAGCAGAAAATCACCGCGCACCGCCGCCGAACGCAGGCCCAGAATGCTCATCAGAACAAAAAACATCGCGACCAACATGAGCGACTGAATAATCGTCAAGACCAGCCCGATCACCGCGCTGCGGTGCCCCATCCGAAGGTTACGCACCGTCGCGTGATAGATAAGCTCCGCTATGGCAAAGGCGGAATCCCGCTTTGTCTCTTTGCGTTTTGTTACGAACATACTGCCCGTGCCCCTGCTGTTATGCGCCAATCCTGGCAGGGAGTTCTTGCCGTTCCCTTATCGGCCGATCATAAGAGGGGCGACGATATCAATCAATGCCATCGCGGCAGGAGCAGAATTTTGGACTATCAGAAGCTGATGGATGTGTTTCGTAGCCTCGCCATCGAGGCCGGAGAGACGATCATGGAGATCTATAATTCCGATGATTTCGATGTGAAGGTGAAATCAGACGACAGCCCGGTGACAGAGGCGGATGAGGCCGCTGATGCCCTGATCGCGGCCGGGCTTTCTGCGGCCTTTCCCGATATCCTGCTGGTGACCGAAGAACAGGCAGCATCGCATTTCGAACGCGCAGACACTTTCATTATTGTTGACCCGTTGGATGGGACCAAGGAATTCATCAAACGGCGCGGGGATTTTACAGTAAACATCGCGCTGGTCGAAAATTGTGTGCCCACGCGCGGGGTTGTCTATGCCCCGGCCAAGAGGCGGCTTTTCCTGACCGAAGCCGATGGTCAAACGGTCGAGGAGACAGGCCCGTTTAATACGGACCGGATCGGGGAGCGGCGCGCCCTGTCTGTCTCTGACCCCGACAATGCGGCCATCTTGATCGTCGCGTCGAAATCGCACCGTGATCAGGCGACAGAGGATTACATCAACAAATATGCGGTGAAGGATTCCCGCTCTGCCGGGTCATCGCTGAAATTCTGCCTGGTGGCCGGGGGTGAGGCCGACCTTTACCCGCGCGTCGGGCGGACCATGGAATGGGATACCGCCGCCGGCCATGCGGTGTTGCTGGGTGCCGGTGGGCAGGTGGTGCGGTTTGATGACCACACGCCCCTGACCTATGGCAAGACCGGTTACGAAAACCCGTTCTTTATTGCCTATGCGCCCGGCGTAGATCTGAAGGCCGCGTCATGAAAACATTGATTGTTATACCCGCGCGCTATCCGTCCACCCGTTTTCCGGGCAAGCCCCTGGTGATGTTGAAAGGCGCAAGCGGCCAGTCTCGCAGCCTGGTTGAACGTAGCTGGCGCGCGGCCATGGCAGTGCCCAACGCCACCCGCGTGGTCGTGGCCACAGATGATGATCGGATCAGGGATCATGCAGAGGCTTTAGGTGCCGAGGTGGTGATGACCCCCGACACCTGCGCCAATGGCACGGAACGCTGTGCCGCCGTGTTGGATGTGATCGACGAAGAGTTTGACATCATTGCCAACTTGCAAGGCGACGCGCCGTTGACGCCGGCCTGGGCGATCGAGGATATCGTGACCGCGCTGGCAGACGACCCGGACGCCGATATGGCGACCCCAGTCTTGCGGTGCGATGGCACAGCACTAAACGGGTTTCTGGCCGATCGTCGCGCCGGGCGTGTTGGCGGCACCACGGCGGTTTTTGATGGGCGTGGCCATGCGCTTTACTTCTCCAAGGAAGTCATTCCCTATACCGGCAAAGCCTATGGCGATACCGATCCGACACCGGTCTTTCATCATGTCGGCGCCTATGCCTATCGGCCCGACACATTGCGCGCATATGCCGATTGGGCGTCTGGCCCGCTGGAAGGGCTGGAAGGGCTGGAACAGCTGCGGTTTCTGGAAAATGGCCGCACCATCCGCTGCGTTGAGATCGAAGCACGCGGGGTGAAGTTTTGGGAGATCAACAACCCCGAAGACGTGCCTGTGGTCGAGGCAGGATTGGCCGCGTTGGGGATTGAGTGAGCCGTAAACTCTCTGCAAAACCCCCACTGGTTTGTGACATCAAAGACTCTTCGCCGGTGAAATTCACATTTGGTAAAGCCTTGATCCTTACAAAAATTGCCAAAAGACGTGCCAAACTCTAAACATATTTTATGAATATGACAGGCGCGGGCAGTGTGAGAATTTTGAGATGACGCAAAAAGTAACCAAAGCCGTATTTCCCGTTGCGGGTCAGGGAACCCGGTTCTTACCGGCAACCAAATCGATCCCCAAGGAAATCCTGACGCTGGTTGACCGGCCATTGATTCAATATGCGATCGACGAGGCCCGTGCAGCCGGGATCACCGAGTTTATCTTTGTCACTTCGCGCGGGAAAAGCGCGCTGGAGGATTATTTTGACCGCGCACCAGAGCTGGAAGCCTCTTTGCTGGAAAAGGAAAAAGATGAGCTGCTAGAGGTGCTGAACTCCACAAATATGGAAAGCGGGGCCATTGCCTATATCCGCCAGCACACCGCCAAGGGGCTGGGCCACGCGGTCTGGTGTGCCCGCCGCCTGATCGGCGATGAACCCTTTGCCGTGATCCTGCCTGATGATGTGATTGCCGCCGAAACCCCGTGCCTGCGCCAGATGGTTGACGCCTATGAGCAGACCGGCGGCAGCATGGTGGCGGCGATGGAGGTCCCGCATCACCGTGTGTCCTCTTATGGTGTGTTGGATGTGAAAGAGGATAAAGGCGCGCTGGTTTCCGTCAAAGGTATGGTGGAAAAACCGGCACCAGAGGCAGCACCCTCAAATCTGGCGGTTATTGGCCGGTATATCTTGACACCGGATGTTTTGAAAACGCTAGATCAGGCCACCACCGGTGCGGGCGGGGAGATTCAGCTGACCGATGCGATCGCGCAGGAAATCACTGCAGGGCGCGATGTGCATGGGTTGCGTTTTCGCGGACAGCGGTTTGACTGTGGGTCCAAAGCAGGCTTCTTGCAGGCCACTGTGGCCTTTGGTCTGGGCCGAGATGACCTGCGTGATGAATTGTCATCCTATCTGAACGAGATTATGACGGTCCGAACAGCCGCAGAGTAATTAGGGATCATACCCATGCAGCATGTTCTTGTCACCGGCGGGGCCGGGTATATCGGATCGCATGCGTGCAAGGCGTTGGCGGCGGTAGGCTACGTTCCCGTAACCCTCGACAATCTGACCACGGGCTGGCAAGAGGCCGTGAAATTCGGCCCCTTTGTGCCGGGTGATTTGCTGGACCGCGCCGCGCTGGATCAGGTCTTTCGCGACTATGCCCCTATTGCCATCCTGCATTTTGCAGCGCTCAGCCAGGTTGGCGAGTCAATGCAGGAGCCGGGGCGTTACTGGCGCAACAATATGCAAGGCGCGCAAAACCTGATTGAGGCCGCGATCGAGGCTGGCTGTTTGGATCTGGTCTTTTCCTCGACCTGCGCGGTTTATGGCGATCAGGATGGGGTGGTATTGGATGAAAACAGCCCGCAGGCGCCGATCAGCCCCTATGCCGCTACCAAGCGCGCGATCGAAGACATGACTGCCGGCTTCAACGCCAGCGCTGGCCTGCGCTGTGTCTCTTTCCGATATTTCAACGTCGCCGGGGCCGATCCAGAGGCCGAAGTTGGGGAATTTCACCGCCCGGAATCGCATCTGATCCCGCTGATGCTGGACGCAAGCGCAGGCAAGCGCCCGGCACTGACCCTGCATGGGGTCGATTACGACACCGAAGACGGGACCTGCATTCGTGACTATGTTCATGTCATGGATTTGGTCGAGGCGCATATCCTGGGTCTGGACTGGCTCAAGGCGGGACGGGGCAACCGGGTGTTCAATCTGGGCACCGGGTCCGGGTATTCGGTGCGACAGGTCATCGATGCCTGCCAACAGGTGACAGGCCGACCCGTACCGATGGTCGAGGGGCCAAGGCGGGCGGGGGATTGCGCCTCTTTGGTGTCCGGCAGCAGCCGCGCCGTGCACGAATTGGGCTGGAACCCGGGGCGATCCACGCTGGAGCAGATGATCGCGGATGCCTGGCGATGGCATCAATCCGGCCATTATGACAAGTAGGCCAACACGGCTCCGGCTGCTGTCACTATGGATGGCCTATCGCATGCGCTTGCGGCGGCGGCAGTTCTTGCTGCGCGGCCTGCGCAAACGCCGCCAACTGTTGCCGCTGTCTCTGAATATTTCTGAAATTCGGCCGGATAATATCCTGTGTTTTGCCACCATCCGGAATGAGGCCCAGCGCCTGCCCTTTTTTCTGGAACACTATCGACGACTGGGCGTTGCGCATTTTCTGATCGTTGACAATGGCAGCGATGACGGCAGCACGGATTTTCTGAAATCACAAGCTGACGTCTCCCTGTGGCGCACAGATCACAGCTATAAACGCGCACGCTTCGGGATTGATTGGCTGACCGGGTTGATGATGCGTTACGGGCACGGCCATTGGTGCCTGACGGTCGATGCGGATGAGCTGTTCATCTATCCGCATCACGACAGCCGGACATTGCAGGAGTTTACCCGGTCCTTGGAGGAGCGCGATCAGGCCGCCTGCCCGGCCCTAATGCTGGAACTTTACCCACAGGGGCGGCTTGGGGATCAAACCTATCAGCCCGGACAAGACCCGTTGGACATTCTGCAATGGTTTGATGAGGGCGGTTACATTCGGCGTTACCAGGACCGGCTGAAAAACTGGATGGTGCAGGGCGGTGTGCGACAACGGGTATTTTTTCAGGACGCACCAGTGCGTGCCCCAACCCTTAGCAAGTTCCCGCTGGTCAAGTGGCATTGGCGACATGCCTATGTCAGCTCTACCCACTCTCTGTTGCCCCCGACCCTGAACCGCGCCAGTGATCCCGAAAATCTGGAATGCCTGTCCGGTGCCCTGCTTCACACGAAATTCCTGCCCATGGTTGTTGGGCGCTCTGCCCAGGAACAATGCCGCCAGGAACATTTTTCCAATAGCCAGGCCTATGATGATTACTATGATGCGCTGGCGGCCAATCCTTGCCTTTGGGCGGACAATTCAACCCGATATCGCGGTTGGCGACAGTTGCTCGATCTGGGGTTGATGAAATCCGATGGCAACACGATCTGACCGGACAAAAGGCAGACAACAGTCGTTTACTTGAACGTCACAGCTGCGTATTCTCGACGCACAGGACGAGCGATTATCGAATACGGCGATTGATAACGATCCGAAAAGGATTTCAGGCCACACTCTGGTCAGGACAACGCGTATTTCGGGCAGGGGGCAGTTTGGGCATATTCAGTTCATATCGGCTGCGGCTAGAACGCCGGATGTGGCAGATACGGGCATTGCGCAAGCAGCTTGAGCTGCGGTCGGTCGTCAATCGCACAAAACAAATCACACCCGGCGCGATCTTGTGTTTTTCCACCATCCGAAATGAATATCCGCGCCTGCCCTATTTTCTGGAATATTACCGCAAGCTGGGTGTTAATCATTTCATCTTTGTTGACAATGACAGCACCGATGGTGGGCGCGCGTATCTGATGGATCAGCCAGATGTATCGCTGTGGACCACACCCAAAAGCTATAAATCCGCACATTTTGGAACTGATTGGCTGAACGGGTTGCTGAGCCGCTATGCCCATGGACGTTGGGCGCTGGTGGTCGATGTGGATGAATTTCTGGTCTATCCGTTCAGCGATACGCGGCCCCTGGGGGCGCTGACCGATTGGCTGGACACCTCCGGCGCGCGATCCTTTGGCGCGATGTTGCTGGATATGTATCCCAAGGGCCCCATTGATGCCCGAAAATACAGCCCCGGCCAAAACCCGATGGAAATCGCGGGTTGGTTTGACGGTGGCAACTATACGATCAGCCGCAATGACAAGTATCTGAACTTGTGGATTCAGGGTGGACCCCGGGCGCGCATGTTCTTTCGCGACAAGCCCGCTCTTGCCCCGGCGTTAAACAAGGTGCCGTTGATCAAATGGCATCGCAAATATGTCTATATCAGCTCCACCCATATGTTGCTGCCGCGTGGGTTGAACCTTGTTTATGATGCTGCGGGCGGTGAAAAAATCTCTGGCTGCCTGCTGCATGCCAAGTTTCTGGATACCTTTGCTGAAAAAGCGGCAGAGGAACTGGAACGTCGGCAGCATTACGCGGCGAGCCTGGAATACAAGGCCTATTACAGCGAAGCGGACGAACAGCCCAATCTATGGTGCCGCTGGTCGGAAAAGTTCGTGAATTGGCGCCAATTGGAGGTTCTGGGCCTCATGTCAAAAGGAAACTGGGCATGAGCGTCGGAATTGTCATGTTGGTCCATGAGGCGCTGGACCGGGCGGCGCAGGTCGCCAGACATTGGGCCACCCATGGTTGCCCGGTTGTGGTTCATATCGATAAAAAAGTTGAGCCGGCGGGTTTCGCGGCCTTTGCCGATGCCGTGTCTGATTTGCCGGATGTTGTGCTCTGCGACCGCCAAAAATGCGAATGGGGCAAGTTTTCAATCGTATCGGCAACGCAATCTGCGGCAGCGCAGTTGCTGTCGCGCTTTCCGACAGTGCGCCATGTCTATCTGACATCCGGGTCCTGCCTGCCACTGCGACCGGTAGCAGAGTTGATTGAGTATCTGGATGCACGGCCGCAAACCGATTTCATTGAATCGGCCACGATACAAGATGTGCGCTGGACAATGGGCGGGTTGGATCAGGAACGCTTTACCCTTCGTTTTCCGTTTTCCTGGAAGCGGCATCGCAAACTGTTTGACGGCTATGTTCGTCTGCAGCGTCGCATCGGTATGCGCCGACAGATCCCCGATGGGATAGAGCCACATATCGGATCACAATGGTGGTGCCTGACCCGCAGAACCCTGTCTGCGATTTTGCAGGACCCAAACCGGGCCATCTATGATCGCTATTTTTCCAGAGTTTGGATCCCCGACGAAAGCTATTTCCAAACGCTGGCGCGACGCTATGCAACCAAGATTGAAAGCCGCTCTTTGACCCTGTCGAAATTTGATTTCCAGGGGCGTCCACACGTGTTTTACGATGATCACCTGCAGCTTTTGCGCCGATCCGATTGCTTTGTTGCGCGCAAAATATGGCCCAAGGCAGATCGGCTCTACGCTGCGTTTTTGAAGCAGCCGCAGATTCTGCAACACCGCACCGAACCCAATCCCGGAATTGTTGACAGGATCTTTGCCCGGGCGATGGAACGCCGGGTTCAGGGGCGAACCGGACTATATATGCAAGGCCGGTTTCCCGACAGCACCTGGGACAATCCGCTGACATCGTCGCCCTATACAGTCTTTCAGGGGTTTTCTGATCTTTTTGACGGGTTCGAGGAATGGATCAGCCGCACAACCCAAAGCCGGGTACATGGGCATCTTTTTGCACCCGGGCGCGCCGAATTCAGCGATCGCGCGTCGTTGCAACATGGTGGCCTGTGTGATTCTGCCAAGCTACGGGATTATAACCCCCGGGCCTTTCTGACGAACCTGTTATGGAATGAGCGCGGGGATCACCAAAGCTTTCAGTTCGGCCCAGAAGACAACCAAGACATTTCCTGGGATCTGGTGACCGATCCGAATGCCCAAATTTACGTGATCAGCGGTGCGTGGGCGGTGCCGCTCTTTCATGAAAACACCAATTTTGCCGATATTCGGCAGCGCATGGCCAGATTGCAAAAGATCGAAAGCGCCCATCTGGATATCCTGCGCGCACCCTGTCGCCGGGCCACGGTAAAAATCTGGACCCTTGCGGATTTTGTCGAGGCGCCGATGGAACGCCTGGTGGGTGTGTTGGATCACATCAATCCACACCGGGGCGCTGCCCTGACAGATGCCCCCCGGATGAAAAGGCTCGACGGATTTGGAAACTTTCTTCAGGTGCTGAAAAATCAGGGGATGCATCCCTATCTGATGGGTGATTTCACCGCCACATCGACATCGGTCAAACCTGACCCATCGCGCCAACGCACGCTCACCACCAACCGTTCGTAATGTCGTCTGGGTTTGAATATTTCGTTCTGTTCGCAGAAATGCGCACCGGATCGAATTTTCTGGAACAGAATCTAAACTCGCTGCCCGACTTTCGCTGCCATGGCGAGGCGTTTAATCCAAACTTCATTGGCTATCCGAACAAAAATGAACTGCTGGGCATAAGCCTGACCCAACGCATCGATCGGCCACAACAGTTGCTGGATCACCTGCGCGGACTGCCCGGGATTAACGGGTTTCGCTATTTCCACGATCACGACCACCGCGTTTTGCCTGTTGTTCTGGACGATCCGCGTTGCGCAAAGGTCATTCTGACCCGCAATCCGGTCGACAGTTATGTGTCATGGAAAATCGCCCAAAAGACCGGGCAGTGGAAATTGACCCGGGTTGATAGGCGCAAATCGGCGACGATCCGGTTTGATGCTGAAGAGTACAGAGCGTTTGAAAGCGCCCGCCGTGATTTCCACACCCGGCTGCGAAAGGCGCTGATGATGCGCGGGCAAGCCGCGTTCCATCTAGATTATTCACAGTTGCAGGATGTCGATATCCTGAACGGTCTTGCGCGTTATCTGGGCGTATCGCCAGAACTTCCATCCGTTCAAAACCTTATCAAGCGGCAAAATCCGGCACCGATCTCAGAAAAAGTGGAAAATCTGGCTGAGATGGAGGCCGCACTACTGGGTTCGGGTGTCTTGGATATGACCTCTTATCCGGAGCAGGAGCCAGAACGCGGCCCCGGGGTGCCGGGATATTACGCCGGGCGACGGGTGCCGCTTTTGTATCAGCCGATTGGGGGGCCTGCCCGGTCGCCTGTGATTGAGTGGCTTGGCAAATTGGACGGCACAGATTCTGATCAACTTCTTGCTGGGTTTACGCAAAAATCCTTGCGCCAATGGAAACGTAAGCATCCCGGCCATCGCAGTTTGACCGTCGTCAGCCACCCGGTGGATCGCGGCCATTGGGCGTTTTGCCAATTTCTGGCCGCCCCGGGTGATGCCGGTCAAATGCGCCGCATCATGCGGCATCTGGGCGGTGCGCATCTGGATCATCTGCTCGCAGACGCAAGCGGCGATCGCAAAGCCCACCGTGCGTGTTTCCTGATGTTTCTGGATGCCTTGCGCGCCAGCATGTCCGGGCAGACTGGCCTGAAACTGCGCCCGGATTGGAGCAGTCAGGCGCAGCTTTTACAGGATATGTCAAAATTTGGGGCGCCAGATGTGGTTATCCGGGCAGAGCGGCTGCAATCAGGGCTGGATTGGATCTGTTCTGAAATCGGGGTGGCGCCTGAACAGATATCGACCGGCCGAGAGATCGGAATGCTGGCCAGAATCTACGATCAGGCCATCGAAAAGGCGGCCAAGGCCGCCTATCACAAAGATTACATGATGTTTGGATTTGGCCGGTGGTCTGGTCAGGCAGCCTGACTGGTCCGTGCCTCTGTCACAATCGCATGCAGGGTCGATGGAGTCGCGTTGGCCCGCAGTTTCGCGCAAATATCGGCATCCCGCATGGTGCGCGAGACAAGCGCCAGGGCCTTAAGATGCTCGACACCCGCGTCGCCCGGGGCAAACAGGGCGAATATCAGGTCAACGGGTTGGCGATCGACAGATTCAAAATCGATCGGGGCCTCCATACGGATCAGCGCCCCGACCACATTATCCAGGCCCTGAACGCGCGCATGGGGCAGCGCAATGCCATGCCCCACGCCGGTTGGGCCCAGGTTTTCTCTTTCTTGCAGTGCGACAATGGTTTTCGCCGCATCAAGACCATAGACTTGCGCAGCGATCTCTCCCAGTTCCTGGAAAAGACGCTTTTTGCTTGTCGATTTGCTCAGAACTTTTACAGCCTCTGGCTGCAGAATGCTCGAAAGTTCCATCTGATGTCGCTCTACTCTTGAAGGACGATCCTGCCAGTCGGTTCAGTTCGACGGATCAACCCAGCCAAAATTTCCATCTTCGCGGCGGTAAACAACATTCACCCCGCCATGTTTTTCGTTGCGGAAGACCAGAACCGGGCTTTCCGACAGCTCCATCTGCATAACCGCCTCGCCAGCAGACAATGTCGGAATTTTCGACTCTGTCTCGGCGATGATCATGGGCTGGAGTGATTCGGGTTCCTGATCCTGTGCGTCATCCGACGCGGCGAGGATATACGAGGATGCGCCGGAAAGTTCAATGGGATCGGTCCGATCGCGATGATGGTCCTTCAGGCGACGCTTATATCGACGCAACTGCGTTTCCATTTTATCGCAGCATTTGTCGAAAGCGGCATAGATTTCATTAGAGCTCGCCCGTGCCTGTGCGCTTAATCCCGTAGAAAGGTGTACGATCGCCTCGCAGACATGTTCATGGCCGCTTTTGGAAAAGACGACCTGCGCATCGGTGGGTCTTTCGGCGTACTTCTGCACCACAGATCCCAGTTCATTTTGAACATGTGTTTGCAGAGCCGCACCAATATCAATTTGTTTTCCGCTTATCTGGTACCGCATTAAACCTCCTGTCAGGTGTTGGGGTAACAGCGTGTCCGCACCGGGCAGGCGACGGGCACAGTTGTTATCGTTTTACGGAAGCGATGCCCCCCGTTTGAACCGGGTGCATTCGATGCGGGGTAATAATCTGCCCCCGCCCGAATGATGAAAAGATTTGTCATACATCACCTTCTATTTGGCGACAGGATACCCGGTCTTGTCAACCGCAGATCAGACCAACCGGCGATATTTGACCTGCCGCCGAACGCACCCTTAGGAAATGCGAAAGCTGTTTCCCAAATAGACTCTGCGCACATTCTCATCACGGACAACTTCATCGGTTGTGCCGCTCATCAAAACCTTACCGTCATGTAAGATATAGGCACGATCGACGATTTCCAGTGTTTCGCGGACATTGTGGTCGGTGATCAAAACGCCAATACCGCGTTTTTTCAGGTCAGAGACCAGCGCGCGAATTTCGCCAACGGCGATGGGATCAACCCCGGCAAAGGGTTCATCCAGCAGCAGATAGTTCGGGTTTGCGGCAAGACAGCGTGCAATTTCAACCCGGCGACGTTCACCACCCGACAGCGACAATGCCGGTGCGCGCCGCAAATGTTCGATGGCAAATTCAGACAGCAGCTCTTCTAGCCGTTCGCGACGCTTGTGGTGATCGGGCTCGGCAATTTCCAAAACCGCCAGAATGTTATCTTCGACATTCAGGCCCCGAAAAATGGATACTTCCTGCGGAAGATAGCCGATGCCCATCTTGGCGCGGCGATACATGGGCAGGGTCGTCACCTCGCGCCCGTCAATCATCACATGGCCGCCTTCTGGCGTCACAAGCCCGGCGATGGAATAAAAGCAAGTGGTTTTGCCCGATCCGTTCGGTCCCAAAAGCGCCACGACCTCTCCGCGCGCCAGCTCCATGCTGACATCACGAATCACCGGGCGCTTGCGATAACTTTTGCGCAGATTGCGAATGCTGAGCCCGGCCTCGCCGTTGGCCAGTGTCAGGGCAGGCGATGTCGCGGTGGTCATCAGTTGCCCCCAGTGTTCAGAATGGTGCGAACTTTTCCGACCATGCGGGCAGTGCCGGTGTTCAGATCAATCGTCATCCGCTGCGCAGACAGAACGCTTGCACCTTGGGTCAACAGCACATCACCGATCAAAACCACATGGCCATCGGCCAGCGTGTAGACCGCCTCGCGCGCCTCTGCGGCCTCCTGCCCGTTGACCAGAATGACATTGCCATCGGCCAACAGCCTGGAAATTTGCGTGCCTGACGCGCCCTCCGGCCCGTATTCAACGCGCATCGCATTGGACGACAGGCGCATATCCCCCTGCACCACCAAAACATTGCCGGTAAAAATTGCTGCCCCGTCCTGTTGATCCACGCTCAGCTGATCTGCGGTGACTTCAACAGGAAGGGCGCTGTCGAAGCTCAGCCCGCCAAATGGAACCTGTGTTTCCTGCGCCGACAGGGGGGCAGCGGTGAACAAACACATCAAACATATGGCAGCAAAAAACCGTGACACTCATTCATTCCCTGTTGATTTGCGGCGTGTATATCAGTTTCACCCCATCGTTGAAAACCAGTTGATGCCCACCATTTTCAACATCTGTCTGTGTTAGCATCATTTTTCCGGCACTCAGCGCGCCAAAAGGGGCCTGTGCCTCTACCGGCGTCTGGGTTGACAGCAGCACCCCATCCAGATCGGCGATGAATTCTTGCGATCGCAAAACGAACCCCGAAGAGGTCCGCGCATTCACGTCCCCGGTTAGGGTCGTGTATCGACCATCGTTTTCAAACACCCCCTGATCCGACACGATCGCCAATTGCAGCCCCTCTTGGGTTTCAAACTGCGCAATCAGATTTTGCCCGAGGATCACGCTGCTATCGGCAACATCTGGTCGCGCGGTTTCAGCCTGCAATGATACGGCCGTGCCATCGCCAGCCACGCCTGAGTAGTTCGGGGCGGAAATGCGTGGATCATTTGCCAGATCCTCAATCTCGACCTGAGAATATGGAATAGATTGGCCAGCGTTATCGCGGCCGGAAAACATGAACAGCGTCGACAATAGCGCCAGCGCCATCATGGGCAAGACGATCTTTACCCATGACACAAGGCGGGAATAAGAGTTGTCAAAGCTGGCCATTATACCGTGCAATCAGTGCCGATGTCTGAGATGTCATGTGTAGGTGAATGACCGAATTCTCAAGCCCCGGCTGGTTTAGTGCGCAAAAATATCCTGCTCTGGCCAGCCTGCCAGATCAAGCCGCGCGCGAGTGGGCAGGAAATCAAAGCAGCTTTGTGCCAGTTCTGTCCGACCTTCGCGGGCAAGGCGCGCGTCCAGCTTCTCCCTCAGCCGGTGTAGATAGAGCACGTCAGAGGCCGCATAATCCAGTTGCGCGGAGGTCAGGTCTTCTGATCCCCAATCGCTCATCTGTTGCTGCTTTGAAATGTCGATGTCCAGCAATTCCTGCAGCAGGTTTTTCAGCCCGTGCCGATCAGTGTAGGTGCGCACCAGTTTTGAGGCGATCTTGGTGCAATAAACCGGGGCTGTCACAACGCCAAAGGCATTCAAGAGTGCGGCGATATCAAAGCGGCCAAAATGAAACAGTTTCAACACCTCGGGGTCCGCCAACATGCGGCATAGGTTAGGTGCATTGGTCTGCCCCTTTTCCACCTGCACCAAATGGGCATTGCCATCGCCATCTGACATTTGCACCACACATAGCCTGTCACGGTGCGGGTTCAGGCCCATGGTTTCGCAGTCGATGGCCACCACCGGTCCGAGGCGGAGCCCGTCGGGCAGGTCGTTCTTATACAGATAATTTGCCACGCGGGTGCCTCTTGTTTCTGAAACGGTTTGGCGGGTGATAGGGGCATTTGCATCGAAATTCAACCGACGCAATCCCGACAGGTTACCGCCTGAGCGCCGCAACGATTTCAACATGCGGTGACCAGCGGAACTGATCCACCACACGGACATTGCCCAAGGCGAACCCTGCCTCTGTCAAAATCCGCACATCGCGGGCAAAGGTGACCGGATTGCACGACACCATGGCGATGGTCGGAATGTTCGATTTGGCCAGCTCTGCCACCTGCGCCTCTGCCCCGGCGCGGGGTGGGTCGATAATCGCCGCGTCATAGGATTTCAGCTCATCGGGCATCAGAGGTCTGCGAAACAGGTCTCGCGATTCGGTCGTGACGCGTTTCAACCCGTTCGATTGGCGCCATCCTGCATCCAGCGCCGACATCATGTCAGCGGACCCTTCGACGGCATGGACCTCTGAGCTCTCTGCGGTCGGCAAACTGAAGGTTCCGCACCCCGCAAACAGATCGACGACCGACTTTGCGCTTAAAATAGTCTCTAACACAGCCGAAATCAGTGTTTTCTGGCCATGTTCGGTGGCCTGCAAGAATGCCCCGGGTGGGGGCGTAACCTGGGCCGAGCCAAACCGCTGCCAGGGCGGTGCCTCTTGCGCAATCACCTCATCCCCCCAGGTCAGTCGAATGATTCCATGCGCCCCGGCCAACTGAGCGAGCCCCATGCGAAGCGTTGCATCAATGGATTTGCCGCCATCAACCCGCAGATCCAATCCTGCCGGGCTTTCGGTGAGGGTCAGGCTCAATTCACCCTTTCGCGACCCACCCAGCATTGTCAATTCCTGTAACGCTGGTAGGGCCGCCATAAGCCCCGGAGTCAGCAGACGACAATCCGGCACATCCACGATGGTGTCGCTGGCCTTGGCGTGAAAGCCGATCAAAGCCCCTTTTTTGGTGCGCCGCGCAGATAAAACCGCGCGCCGTCTCGACCCCGGCGGAGAGGTGAAAATGGACTCTATTTCAGCTGAAATGCCCTGTGCAGAGAGGGCATTTAACACGATATCCGCCTTCCACCTGCTGACAAATTCGTCAGAGGCATGCTGCAACTGACAGCCGCCACATGATTTGGCGTGGCGGCATGGGGGGCGCACCCTGTCTGGTGACGGTGTGTCGACTCGAACATTGTGCAAGCTGTCGCCAACAAGATCGCCACTGACAATCTCACCTGGTAGCGCACCCGGCACATAGACGGGACCCGGGGCAATTCCATCACCAAGATGGCCCATTCTTTCAATTGTTGCTGTCGTCACTCTGCAGCCTCATCAACACAAATAAACCCATCAGACTGCCGCGCCCAGAATTGCGCGTATAGCCCGCCCTTTTTCAGCAATTCCGGGTGGGTTCCCTGTTCAGCTATTCGGCCCTGGTCGAGCACGATAATGCGATCCATATGCGCAATTGTGGACAGGCGATGGGCGATGGCCAGCACGGTCTTGCCCTCCATCGCTGCCCGCAATGCAGATTGAATCTGCGCCTCGACCTCACTGTCCAGGGCCGAAGTGGCCTCATCCAGTACCAGAATTGGCGCGTTCTTCAGGATGGCGCGCGCCAGGGCGACTCGCTGACGTTGCCCCCCGGACAGGCGCACGCCGCGTTCACCAAGATGGGCATCATAGCCCTTTCTGCCTGAATGATCCTCCAGCCCCAGCACAAACTCATGCGCCGCCGCCTGTTTTGCTGCGGCAAAGATGTCCTCGTCTGATGCATCAGGGCTGCCATATCCAATATTGTCGCGGGCGGAACGGTTAAACATCGCCGTTTCCTGCGTGACCATCCCGATCTGGCGACGCAGACTTTCCTGTGTAACTCCGGCCACATCTTGCCCATCGATCAGGACTTGCCCGCTTTCGGTGTCATAAAGCCGCAAAAGTAACGACACCAACGTCGATTTCCCCGCGCCGGAGGCCCCGACGATGCCGATTTTCTCCGCCGGACGGATGGTCAGGTTAATCCCATCAATCCCGCCGATCTGACGCCCATAGGCAAAGCTGATGTTTTTAAATCGGATTTCGCCTTTGGGCACAGACAGTTCCGCGGCGTGTGGCTCATCGGTCAAATCGTAGGCGGGCGTAAGCGTCCGCATCCCATTTTCGACCTCCCCCACATTGGAATAAATCGCCATCAAGGTATAGCTGACCCAACCGGTCATCTGTGCAATGCGGATAGAGATCCCGCCCGACGCCACCACATCCCCCGGTGTGGCCATGCCCTGTCGCCACAAAAGCAAGGTCGTCCCAACCAGAAAAACCGGCAACATGCCTGCCAGAAACATCAGTGACGCGCGGAAGACAGCAGACAGCCAGCCAAATTCCAATGCGCGCTCCCTAAGCTCAACCATTGCTTCGCGCGCGGCGTTATCCTCGTGGCGGGCAAGAGCAAATAGTTTGACTGTCTTGATGTTGGTGATCGTGTCCACAACCTGCCCGGACACCATCGCGCGGGCCCCGGCCCGTTTCGCAGAGCGTATGCGGATGCGCGGCAAACACCATCTTATCAGGCCGAAATAAAGTATGAGCCAGACCAAAAAAGGTGCCATCGCCAGCGGATGAATGCTGCCCAAAAGCGCCAATGACGCAAAGAGCGACGCAATGGCAAAAACCACGGCGCTGATAACCTCGCTCACCACAGAGGACAGGGCGTTTGCCGTCTGCATCTGTTTTTGCGCGATGCGGCCAGCAAAATCATTGTCGAAAAAGCTGACCGCTTGACCCAATGTCCAGCGGTTCAGCTTTGCCAGTACAAGGGGCGAGATGTTTGGCGTCACCAAATAGTTGTTCGATACCGCCGCCATGCCAAAAAGGGCTGGGCGCAATAGCATGAAAAACGCCGCAGCCCCGATGATTAGCATCAGATTGTTTGGGTCGAAGAACCCTTCGGGGCCCTGAACGATTGCCGAGTCGATTACCACACCTAGCACCCAGGCCGATCCTGCCTCCATCGCGCCGGCGGCGGCAGACAGGATCGATGCCAGGATCAAAACCGGCCAAGCACCGCCAAGTGCCCAGCGCATAAAGGCCCACAATGATTGGGGCGGGGCGGTTGTGGCCTCGCGAAACGGGTCGATCAGGTTTGCCAGCTTCACTCCGCGGCCTCGTCTGTCCCGATGAAGCCCCCAGATTGCCGCGCCCAGAAATGCGCGTAAAGCCCATCTGCGGCCAACAGCTCTGAATGGGTTCCATCCTCGGCAATGCGGCCCTGATCCAGTACCAGGATGCGGTCCAGCTGCGCGATGGTAGACAGGCGGTGGGCGATGGCGACGACGGTCTTGCCCTCCATCATGTCATAAAGCGTTTCCTGAATCGCGGCTTCAACCTCTGAATCCAGCGCGCTTGTCGCCTCGTCCAGCAAGAGGATCGGTGCGTCCTTCAGGATGACGCGCGCCAAGATAATCCGCTGGCGCTGGCCGCCGGACAATTTAACCCCACGCTCCCCGACCTGAACGTCATAGCCGCGTCGCCCCAGCGGATCCTCCAGTCCAAGGATAAAGTCATGCGCCTGCGCTTGCTTGGCCGCCTCGATCATCTGTTCCTCGGTCGCATCCGGACGGCCATATAAAATATTGTCGCGCACGGATCGGTGCATCAGCGAACTGTCCTGTTGCACCATGCCGATCTGTTGTCTCAGGCTGTGTTGTGTTACCGCGCCGATGTCCTGCTTATCAATACAGATCCGTCCGCCATCGGGATCGTAGAACCGCAGTATCAGCTTAACCAGCGTGGTTTTTCCCGCGCCTGATCGCCCGACCAGCCCGACCTTTTGTCCGGAGGGTATGGTCAGATCGATCCGATCCAGCCCACCTGCGGTTTTGCCGTAATGGTGTGACAGTCCCTGAATATCGATCTGTCCCTCGCGCAGTTCCAGCGCTTTTGCATTAGGGCGATCTACCAGCGCGATGGGCTGGGCAATGGTTTCCATCCCTTCCGAAATCACGCCTAGGTTTTGAAAGAGGCTCGACAGGGCCCACATGATCCAGCCGGTCATGGCGTTCAGACGCAAGGTCAAAACCGTTGCTGTCGCCACAACACCAGATGACGCCACGCCCTGTACCCAGAGTAAAAGCGCCCACCCCACGGCCCCAACAATCAGCAATCCGTTCAGGATCACCAATGTAACGGTCATCGTGGTATAGATCCGCATTTCCTGTTGAAACGTCTGGCGAGAATGTTCGATCGCTTGTCGGGAGTAGGCCATTTCGATCCCGCTGTGATCAAAGAGCTTGACTGAATGCACGTTGGAATAGGCATCCACGACCAAACCGGTCACGGCGCTGCGGGCGTCGGATGACCGTTTTGACGCCGGCCCGACGCGCCGCAAGGTCCAGCGCACAAGAAATCCGTAGAACACAAACCAGATCAACAACGGCACCAGCAAGCGCGGATCTGCAGCCGCCAACAGGACCGCTGCGCCCACAAGATAGGCAATGGAAAATGAAACCGCGTCAAACACCTGAAACACGGCCTCGCCCGCTGCGGGCGGGGTTTGCATAATCCGGTTGGCAATCCGACCGGCAAAATCGTTCTCAAACCAGCCCACGGATTGGTTCAAAACATGCCGATGTGCGCGCCAGCGAATCAAGGCGCCGAAATTTGGCAGGATCGCGTTGTTCAAAAGGCCGGTGCCCAGCGCCTCTACCAACGGCCAGATCAGCAGGATGAACAGCGCGGCAAGGATCAATTCCATCCCGTGATCTGCCAAAAACTGCTGTGGGGTGCTGAGGGCCAGTAGATCAACGACCCGGCCCAGATAAAAGATCATCGATACCTCGATCACCGCCGCGATGATGGATATCAGCCCTGTCCACCAGAATACTTTGCGAAAGGGTTGAGCATAGCCCTTTAGGAACGGCCACAACCTGTTGGGTGGCGTGTTCTGGGTGGGGTAGTCACAAAAAGGATCAATGAGATTTTCAAAAAAACGATACATGGATGTATGCTCCTGAACGAGCGAAAGGTCACAAATGCAGAGACGGGTGCCAATGCCACCCTGTCAATCAGGTTGGCGGTTGGCGTTAACTAAACCAGAGCCTGTAGCACATCTGTATTCCTCCATCCGAGGTACTTTCAGTTTCTGGGGTTAGCCCAGATTTCAGGATTTGTCACGCGATTTGCGATCATTCAATTGTGACAACAACGCTGCCCGATCCAGAGAGAATCCCGAAGCGATCCATGCTGCCTCCAGCCCCCGCAACGCCGTGCCCAGCGCGGCGCCGGTGTAATCCGGCATCAGATCTGTAGCAGAGATTGGAAAGCGGGCATGTGCACCTGCGGCAAAATCAGTCTCTAATTCAGGGGAAAGTGGCTGTTCCAGCATTGCTGCACGCAGCAAAAGGATATCTCTGGCGGCCTCAGTTCCATATCGATAGGCCAGTTCTGCGGGCCCGGTTTGTTCGCCGATCTGTTCGCGCAAAAGGCTGAGATACTTGGCCTCTGCCCGACTTAACCGCAACCGATTTTCTACGCCATCGCCACCCAGCGCCGCGAGCCTGCGGATTGGATTGGGGGCCAATCCTGCCTCCAGATGAACCAATGGCGCAATTGATGTTGCCTCCGCCCCCGGAAGGATGGTGGCCAGAACACCGCTCGCCGCCATGGACGCCAGGGCGGGTGCCGGATTGGGCGCCGCGAGTAGTTTTCGCACCTCAGACCCCATGCGTTCCGCGGAAAGCGTCTCTAATCCAGCCAAATTTGCCGAAGTCGCCGCCAAACCATCCGGATCAATACCTTGGGTCTGGTCGCCATAATGCGCGTAAAATCGGAAGAACCTGAGGATGCGCAGATAGTCCTCTTTGATCCGCTGCTCTGCCGCCCCGATGAAGCGAACACGGCCAGTGTGCAGGTCCTCAATGCCGTGTCCTGTGGGGTCGTTGATCAGCCCGTCCTGATCCGCATAGATCGCATTTATTGTCAGATCGCGACGCTGTGCGTCCTCAGCAATTTCTGTCGAATAAGCAACAACCGCATGACGGCCATCGGTTTCCACATCGCGGCGAAAGGTCGTGATCTCGTGCGGCTGGCCATCGATCACCACCGTGACCGTGCCATGGTCCATCCCGGTTGGAACGGATTTAAGCCCGGCGGATTGGGCAAGATCCACCACTTGTTCGGGCCGGGCGTCGGTGGTGATATCGATATCAATAACGGGCTTGCCAAGCAGTGCATCCCGCACGCATCCGCCGACAAACCATGCCTGAAACCCTGCGCCGATCAACATTTGCATCACTGATCTGGTGCGCGGGTCGTCCATCCACGGGGCGAACAGCCGGGTCATGTGTGCAGCCTTTCGGCCAGTCCTCGTAAAATGCGGGCAGTTGCACCCCAGATGTAATAGGGCCCGTAAGGCACCGTGTAATAGTATCGCGGCATCCCGCGCCAGATGCGCGAGCCCACCGAAAAACGCTGGCGATCCATCAGATGGGACAGTGGAACAGCAAAAACCTCTTCAGTCTCTCCGGGTTCTGCAAAAAATTCGACCGGCTCCTGGATCAGGCCGATCACGGGGGTGACGGAAAAACAGGTAACGGTTTCATGATCCGGCAGTTCGCCCAGAATTTCGACCGCGTCGGGAGGCAGGCCGATCTCTTCCTGCGCCTCCCGCAGGGCTGCGTGGCGGGCTGACTGGTCCTCTGGATCCACTTTGCCGCCGGGAAAGGCGATCTGGCCGGGATGGTGTTTCAGGCCCGAGGCGCGTTTGGTTAGGACAACTTGTGGGTCACCGCCACCCAACAAAATAGGAACCAAAACCGCCGCCGGGCGCAGCTGGCGGCCCGGACGCACGGGCGAGTTGATCTCTAGATCAAAATCCGACGACCCTGCGCCAGAAACATTGAGCGCATCAAGAAGGCGTTGTTTGATGTCAGGCCCGGTCACCGGATCTCTCTTCGGCCTCAAACCCCAGGGTTTTCGGCTCTAGCACATAATGCGCGCCACAGAACTGGCAATCGGCGGTTACAGTCCCATCGTCTTTTGTCATATGGGCGATGTCCTTGGCGGAATAGATTGATAGGCTTTCGCGAACGCGTTCTTCGGAACAGGTGCAGCCGAATTTGACCGGCTGGGGTTCAAAGACGCGCGGGCTTTCTTCGTGAAACAGCCGGACCAAAAGATCGGTAGGATGAACCGTTGGGCCGATCAGCTCGATCTCTTCGACCGAATCCAGCAGGATGTTGGCGCGGTTCCAGTTTTCTTCTTCATCGCTGTGCAGCAGATCGGCGGGGGTCAATACGCCACCTTCGCCGCTGCCGCCCTCGTCCTTCACATGGGGGGAGGCCTTGGGCATGTTTTGCAGCATGGCCCCGCCAGCACGCCAGCTTTCTGGTCCTGTCGCCATCTGGGATTTGCCGAATGACAGCTCAAATCGGGTTGGCAGCTGCTCTGACTGGGCGAAATAGGTTTCGGCGCAGGCGGCAAGGGAGCCTCCTGCAATGGGGGTTATGCCCTGATAGGGCACCGTGCCCTCGCCCTGATCAATCAGGATCGCAAAGTAACCGGATCCGATCTGCGAAAACGGGTCTGCCGTTGGGTCCAGACGATCCCGGTCAAAACTGGCATAGGCGCGGATACGCGCGGGTTCACCCTCTGCCTCTGGACCATAATAATCGGTTGCGATCAGGCGGGCCGGGCCGTCGCCGCGCACCTGTATCGACAGTTTCCACCGCAACTTGATCGTTTGGCCGATCAATGCGGTCAACAGGGCGGTTTCAGCCACCAAAGCCTCTATCACAGGGGGGTAGTCATGTTGCGACAAAACACCGTCCAACACACCATCAAGCCTGGCAACCCGGCCCCGGATATCGGCGCGGTCCAGCTGAAACGGCAAGATCGTATCGTCCCATGCGATTTGACTGCTGAGTGTCATCAGGCTTTCCTTATAGGTCAGAGGTTGGCATACCGCGTCCATATAGGCAGGGCAACCGCGGGGAAAAGGGCAAAATGATCAGAAGAGTGGGCGAAATTCCGATTCCGGGTGTAAAATATGTCCCGCGCCCGGGTGTGTATTCCATTCTTGCCAGCGGGCGGGATATTCTGTTGACGCATCAAGAAGAGCCAGAGCCAGAATTTCAACTGCCCGGCGGCGGGATTGATCCGGGTGAATCACCGATCAGCGCCCTACACCGCGAAGTGTACGAGGAAACCGGATATCGGATTGCACAGGCGCGCCGATTTGGTGTTTTCCGCAGATTCGTATTCATGCCGGAATATGACATGTGGGCAGAAAAGATCAGCCATGTGTATTTGGCACGTCCTGCATTGCGAATAGGCCCACCGGCAGAAGCCGGCCACACGCCAATATGGGTCGATATAGAACAGGCCGCAGATATGGTGGCCAATCCCGGCGATCAAATGTTCATGGCAGAGTTTTGTCGCCGTTATCTGGCCGCGCTCCGGTAAACTCGACCGACACGATTGATACATCGTCCTCAAACCCGGACCGGCCGGAAAACTTTGCCATCTCCTCAATCAGAGCGTTGCAGAACGCCTCTCCTGATGTGCCCGATACGCGATGCAGCAGACGCTCCAGTTCGGGCGGTTCGATCATTTTTCCGTTTGGCGCCGTGCATTCGGTGATTCCGTCCGACACAAGCAAGGCTCTATCACCGGGATAGAGCGTGGTTTCCAGACATTCAAACTCTGCCCCGTCAATCAATCCGACCGGCAGACCGCCCAATCCAATATGTTCAATCTGGCCTTGGGCGCGCATAACAATTGGATGGGGGTGCCCGCATTGCGTCATGACCAGACACCCAGTTTGCAAATCCAGATGCCCCAAGACCAAGGTGAAATACTGCTCTGTATCAATTTCCTGCAACACCAGACGGTTCAGATCACGCGCAACGTCAGAAGGCGGTCTTGGGAGCCACTGCCCATCGTCGCCCAAGCTGAGTGCAATATTCTGATCGGGCTTTTCAGCAGGGAAGTGCCCGGCGAGGCGGACAGTCATCAACGCAGACGCAATGCCGTGTCCGGACACGTCAATCCCATAGATCCCTATTTGGCGGTCGTTGATGGGAAACATGCCCACCAGATCGCCCCCGACATGGCCGCTGGTCCGAAGCGCCAGCGCAACGGACGCCCCGCCATAATCCCTGTAACGTTCCTTGATCAATGATTGCTGAAGCTTTCGCGCCTCAATCAGATCACGATCAATGCGGTCATAAAGAATCTGAAGCTGCGACAGGGTTTCAGACACGATCTGGTTTTTCTTCTGCAGCTCGCGCTCCATCTTTTGGATCCGCTGACCCGCGATGATGCGGGCGCGAAGCTCATCCGGGTGCACGGGTTTGGTCAGAAAGTCATCTGCGCCCGCCTCTAACCCTTGGGCCACCTCTTCCTTGGCGCTTTTAGAGGTCAGCAGGATAAAATATCCATAGGTATCACGGCGAAGCTGACGAAAGGCGCGGCAAAATTCCGGACCACTCATGCCTGGCATCATCCAATCGCTGATGATCATATCGATGTGGCTGGATTGGCAGATTTCCAGCGCCTCTTCGGCACTTTCAGCAAGGTAAAGCCGAAACCCCCATTTCTGAAGCGAGCTTCCCAGGATTTTACGCTGCAATCGGCTGTCATCCACAACAAGGATCGACGGCGGCGGGGCCGCCTGGATATCAACCTCAGCACCTCCTGATTCAGACTGGGCGGGTAGACTGTTCATTATTCACACAACACCTAATACTATACGCCTTAGTCCTATTGCCGGGGTGTTAAGGCTGTATGAAAACCCGCCCGTGATCTGCAATCACGGCTTACGGCTCGTTAATCTTCGGCCGCTACGATCTGTGGGCATTCACCATATAGGGGATTGATATGATTGATTGGGGCCGGGTTGAGACGTTGCGATCAGAAGTGGGCGACGACGATTTTACCGAAGTTCTAGACCTGTTTCTGGAAGAGGTAGAGGAGGTGATGGCCAACCTGAATTCCAGTATGACGCTGAATGACTATGAACCAACCTTACATTTCCTGAAGGGCAGCGCCATGAATCTGGGCTTTCAGGACCTTGCAGAGCTTTGCAGATCAGGGGAACAACAGAGCGCCCAAGGTCAGGCGCAATTGGTCGATCTTGACCAGGTTGTCGAATGCTACCGCACCTCAAAGGCGGCGTTTCAAGAACGGGTTTCGTTGGACTCGGCGGCCTAAGGTGCCAACCTTAAATCACAAATTCGGCCAGCGTCTGGTCGTTTGTGATGTCGCGAAACCCAAAACCCTGTTTTTCCAGCTCTCCAAACAGGCGATCAAAGTTTTCTGGTCTGACCGTTTCGATCCCAATCAACACAGATCCAAAATTTCTGGCGGATTTCTTAAGATACTCAAATCGGGCAATATCATCTTCCGGGCCGAGGATGTTCAGGAAATCTTTCAAGGCCCCGGGTCGTTGCGGCAGTCGCAGAATCAGGTATTTTTTGACGCCGGAGTAGCGCTGAGCGCGCTCTTTAACCTCAGGCAGGCGTTCGAAATCAAAGTTTCCGCCAGAGGTGACGCAGACAACTGTTTTGCCTTTGATCTGATCAGCAATATCCGTCAGCGCATCGACTGACATAGCGCCCGCAGGCTCCAGTACAATGCCTTCGACATTCAACATCTCGATCATCGTGGTGCAGATGCGATCCTCAGACGCGATCAGGATATCGCCGCGGTCGCATGTACGAAGGACGCCAAAGTTGGTCTCGCCAATCCTTGCAACCGCCGCCCCGTCCACGAAGTTATCGACCTGGTCCAACGTCACAAGCTGCCCTGCCTCCAGCGCAGACGCAAGGCTCGCGCCGCCAGAAGGTTCGACCAGCTTGACCTGTGTGTCCAGATTTGCCGCGCGTAGAAAGGAAATGACGCCAGAGGACAAGCCGCCGCCCCCCACAGGCAAAACCACCAGATCGGGGGTTTGACCCAGTTGTTCAAGCATCTCAACCGCGACCGATGCCTGCCCCTCGATCACATCCTCATCATCAAAAGGCGCCAGAAAATGCGCACCAACATCTGCGCAATACGCTTGGGCAGAGGCCAAAGTGTCGTCAAAATAATCCCCGATCAGGCGAATATCGACGGATCCGTTGCCAAAGATACGGGTTTTATCGATCTTCTGTTGGGGTGTAGTGACGGGCATGAAGATCACGCCCCGAACCCCAAAGTACCGGCAAACAAAGGCCACGCCCTGGGCATGGTTGCCGGCGCTGGCACATACAAAAACCTGCTGATCCTGGTTTTCTGACAACACCTTGCGCATAGCATTAAACGCGCCGCGAATTTTGTAGGACCTGACCGGAGACAGATCCTCGCGCTTGAGCCAGATGTCGGCCTCAAAACGTTGGGACAGATGATCATTGCGCTGCAACGGTGTTGGCGCAAAGAGATCACGTAAAGCTGCCTCTGCCGCCCGGGCCTGTGTCGTAAAATCGGTCATGCCCGCGTGATTGCCGCAAGGCCCGGCGAAGTGCAAGGAATACATCGGAATACTGAGAAGATCGGCCACACGCATTGGGTCTGGCGTCTTGCCCCCACCTGAAAAACCCGCTACTGCCCGTGCGTCATTCGTATGAGGAAACACAGATGTCCGCGCCCAAGAAAGTTGTGCTCGCCTATTCCGGTGGGCTTGATACCTCGATCATCCTGAAATGGTTGCAAACCGAGTATGGCTGCGAGGTCGTGACCTTTACCGCCGATCTGGGTCAGGGGGAGGAGCTGGATCCTGCCCGCAAAAAAGCAGAGCTTTTGGGGATCGCGCCTGACAACATCTATATCGAAGACATCCGCGAAGAGTTCGTGCGCGATTTTGTCTTTCCCATGTTCCGCGCCAATGCGGTTTATGAGGGGCTTTATCTGTTGGGCACCTCTATCGCGCGCCCGCTGATTTCCAAGCGCCTGATCGAGATCGCCGAAGAGACCGGTGCCGATGCCATGGCCCATGGCGCAACCGGCAAGGGCAACGATCAGGTGCGGTTCGAGCTGGCCGCTTATGCCCTGAACCCCGATATCAAAGTGATCGCACCGTGGCGCGAATGGGATTTGACCTCCCGCACCCGGTTGCTGGACTTTGCAGAACAAAATCAGATCCCGATCGCCAAGGACAAACGCGGCGAGGCGCCGTTTAGCGTTGATGCCAACCTTCTGCACACCTCTTCTGAGGGCAAGGTTCTGGAAGACCCGGCTGTTGCAGCCCCGGATTATGTCTATCAGCGCACCGTTCATCCCGAAGACGCACCAAATGAGCCTGAATTCATCGAGATCGGATTTGAGCGCGGCGATGCCGTCAGCATCAACGGAGAGGCGCTAAGCCCTGCCACCATTCTGACAAGGCTCAACGAATATGGCGGCAAGCACGGCATTGGCCGGCTTGATCTGGTCGAGGGGCGCTTTGTCGGTATGAAATCCCGCGGCATTTACGAAACCCCAGGCGGTACCGTCTTGCTGGAGGCCCATCGCGGCATCGAATCCATCACCATGGATCGTGGTGCGATGCATCTGAAGGATGAGCTGATGCCGAAATATGCAGAGCTGATCTATAACGGGTTCTGGTATTCGCCAGAGCGTGAAATGCTGCAAGCCGCCATCGATGCCTCACAAACCCATGTCACCGGCACCGTGCGGATCAAGCTTTACAAGGGCTCGGCCACATGCGTTGGCCGCTGGTCTGATCACAGTCTTTATTCCGAAGAACACGTAACGTTCGAAGAAGACGCAGGCGCCTATGATCAGAAAGACGCTGCTGGCTTCATCAAACTCAATGCCCTGCGCCTGCGCCTTATTGCGATGCGCAACAAACGGGTCGGTTAAATGGCCCGCTACGGTCGCTATTGGGTCGATTGGCCCACAGCGACCGGGGCGATGATGTTTGTCCTGATGGGGGGTGGCTTTGCCGTCTTTGGTGGATGGCAGCTATGGACCACCCATAATTTCCTGCAAAATGCGGCAGAGATTTCGGCCACCGTCCTGAACAGCAACGAAAGCTGTGACAGTGAGGGCTGCACCTATTGGCCTGATTTTACGCTGACCGATCCGGGCGGGCAGGTGTTTGATCTGCCGACACAGTTCGGCTCCTCTGCCTATGGCTATTCAGAGGGCGTGGAAGTCGCCGTGATGTTCAATCCATCCTATGATTACGTCCGGGTGACCGGCGCCTCAAACCTGTGGCTTCTAGGCGGGGCATTTTTTGCCCTCGGCTTTCCGGTTTGCCTTCTGGGCTTTTGGTTGTTGGTCAAACATACAGTTTGGCGCTGGGATCGCACAATCTGACCTTTCCTTTCGCCCAAAATACCTCGGGGTGAATGCGCCATGGGCGCAGAGGGGCAGCGCCCCTAAATTTTATACGCCTTCAGGTGTTCGTAATAGGGCATAGCCCCATCTGTGACTTGGCCCAGGTGATCTGGCACCTCGGGCAACAATCCTTCGGCGCCGGCAAAGCCGGTGCTGCGATGAACAGCGCCGTACCAGTGGCGGGCCCAGATGCCGTCTTGTGGGTGTCCGCCGGACGGCCATTTTAACATCGCGGGGTCAAATTTGATGCCCAGCGCCTCACACAGACGGCGCATCTGTGTTTCTGGTTTGTCGCGAATATCGTGGCTGTCGATGACAATCGGGGTTTCGCCCAGACCGCGCGCCAGATCAAACAATTCGGCCTGCTGGCGAAAGCCGATATCTTCCAGCGTCGGGTTTTCGCGCTTGGCCGCATAGCTTGCAATCACCCGCGCCGGATGGCGGATCAGAAATACATTTCGCACCTCTCCGATCCAATCGCGCCGGATCCCGTCAATCATGTGCTGTGTCATGTGCTTTTGATAAAATACCGGCTTTTTGCCCGGAATAGAGCCTAATAACTCACCTATCACCTGCTCATAATCATGGCTTTGCGAGGCCAGAATCTCTTCGCTCATCGGGTGGTTCAGCCCGGTTTTGTGCAGATAGGCGGCGTAGAAAGGCTCATCCACCACGGCGCAATCGGCACGATTTCCAAAGGCATACATCATGGCGGTCGACAGGTTTCGTGGGCCAGACCACATCGCAATTCGCATTACATCATCCCCTGAAAATGCCGGACGGTACCGGCTCAACCGCGTTCACCTTGACGTGAGAATGCCGCAACCGCCCTTGTCACATGTCAGATGTCGCGACAATCTCTGCGCAAATTTGAAAGGGATGCAACCATGTTTCAGATCCAGCGAATTTGGCCTGCTGCAAGACGGCTGTTTTACGTCGGTATTCTGTCGGTGTCGCCGGTGGCCACCCAGGCCGCCGATCAGGCCACGTTCGTCGTCGCGGGCGGGTGTTTCTGGTGCGTGGAAGCCGATTTTGAAAGCGTCGAGGGGGTCGGCGATGTGGTTTCTGGCTACACCGGAGGTCACACAGAAAATCCGACCTACAAACAAGTCACCCGCGGCGGCACCGGCCATTATGAGGCTGTTGAAATTCCATATGATCCGGCGCAGGTCGATTTTGCCGAATTGCTGCATCTGTTTCTGCGGTCGGTTGATCCAACCGATGACGGCGGTCAGTTTTGTGATCGCGGTGACAGTTATCGCACGGCCATATTCGTCGCCAACGATCAGGAACGCGAACTTGCAGAACAAGCCATCGCCCGTGCGCGCACAGAGCTGGGCCGCCGGATCGTGACCCCTGTCCTCGACCTCGACACCTTTTACCTGGCTGAAAACTATCATCAGGATTATTATAAGGGCGAAAATCGTGTGCTAACGCGGTTTGGGGTCAAGCGGCAATACGAGGCCTATGCCCGCTACCGGGAAGGGTGCGGTCGCGACAGACGCGTGAAAGAGATTTGGGGGAATGATGCGCCGTTTGCGGACAAACCCCACTAAAACTATCCCACTTTGTTTGAGGCCAGAATCGCCATGTTCAGGATGTCGTTGACGGTGGATACCGTCGAGCAGATCTGAATCGGCTTGTCGACGCCGGTCAGGATCGGGCCGATAACGGTTGCCTCTGCCATTTCCTGCATCAACTTGACCGAGATAGAGGCCGAATGACGCGCGGGAACCACCAGCACATTGGCCGGGCCGGTCAGGCGTGAGAACGGGTATTGCGCCATTGCCTCCATATTCAAGGCAACATCGACGGTCATTTCGCCCTCAAATTCGAAATCAGCGCCACGTCTTTCCAGAATCTCTGGAGCTAAGTGCATTTTTTCCGCCCGCTCTGATACCGGGTAGCCAAAGGTGGAGAAGCTGGCAAAGGCAACACGAGGCTCCAGCCCCAATGCCCGTGCAACGCTGGCGCCGCGTTCGGCAATATTTGCCAGATCTTCGGCCTCTGGCCATTCATGGACCAGCGTGTCGCCGATCAATACAATACGCCCATGATGCAACAGCGCGGTAATGCCCACGGCACCGGTTTCCGCCGTTGCGTCAAACACATGATTGATCTGGTTCAGCACGTTGGCGGATTTTCGGGTGGCGCCGGTGACCAGGCCATCGCCATGGCCATGGGCCAGCATCAGGGCCGAAAATACGTGCCGGTCCCGGGCAGCAAGCCGGTGAATGTCGCCACGGTCAAAACCCTTGCGCTGCAAGCGCTTGTAAAGAAACGCCTTATATTCAGGCAGATGTTCTGTATTGGCCGCGTTCACGACCTCTATCTCATCAATCGCATCAGCAAGCCCGGCAGTTGTCAATTTTTCTGCGACGTCGGCCTCTCGACCCACCACGATGGCCGCGCCAAGCCCAGCCCGTTGATAGGCAACAGCCGCGCGCAGAACTTTGGGATCATCGCCTTCTGCAAAAATCATTCGGGCTTGCGCGGCCTTTGCTCTGGCATGGATGCCACGCAGAATCGATGCGGTCGGGTCCATCCGCGCCTTTAGATGTTCGCGGTAGCCATCCATATCGATGATCGGGCGGCGCGCAGCACCTGTATCCATACCGGCCTTAGCAACCGCAGGCGGGATCACATAAATCAGGCGCGGATCAAATGGGGTCGGGATGATGTAGTCACGCCCAAAGCTGAGCTTGCGGCCATAGGCCATGGCGACCTCATCCGGGACGTCCTCTCGTGCCAATTCGGCCAGCGCCCGGGCGCAGGCGATCTTCATCTCGTCATTGATGGCGCGGGCATGGATATCCAGCGCACCGCGGAACAGGTACGGGAAGCCCAATACGTTATTGACCTGGTTCGGGTAGTCCGACCGGCCGGTCGCCGCAATCGCGTCCTCGCGAACGGCGTGGGCCTCTTCGGGGGTGATTTCCGGGTCCGGGTTGGCCATGGCGAAAATGACCGGGTCCTTGGCCATGTCTGCAACCATTTCCGGGGTCACAGCACCCTTGGCGGACACGCCCAAAAACACGTCGGCACCTTTCATGGCATCCTCTAGCGAGCGCAGATCCGTCTTGATGGCGTGGGCAGATTTCCACTGGTTCATGCCTTCGGTACGGCCCTGATAAATCACGCCTTTTGTATCGCAAACAATGCAATTGTCGTGCTTTGCGCCCATGGATTTCAGCAGCTCAATGCAGGCAATACCCGCAGCGCCAGCACCATTCAGGACGATTTTGACATCTTCGATCTTCTTGCCAGACAGGCGCAGCGCGTTGATCAGACCTGCCGCACAAATCACAGCGGTACCGTGCTGGTCATCGTGAAAGACCGGGATGTCCATTTCTTCCTTGAGGCGCTGTTCGATAATGAAACATTCAGGCGCCTTGATGTCTTCCAGGTTGATGCCGCCAAAGGTGGGACCCATCAGTTTGACTGCGTTGATGAACTCATCGGCATCCTGAGTGTCGAGCTCCAGATCAATCGAATTAACGTCGGCAAAGCGCTTAAACAGCACGGCTTTACCCTCCATCACCGGTTTAGAGGCCAACGCGCCCAGATTTCCCATCCCCAAAATGGCCGATCCGTTGGAAATCACCGCCACCATGTTGCCCTTGGTCGTGTAATCATAGGCAGTTTCGGGGGCATCGGCGATGGCCTGAACCGGGACCGCCACGCCGGGACTGTAGGCAAGCGACAGGTCGCGCTGCGTTGTCATCGGGGTCGAGGGCGCGATGTCATACTTCCCCGGGCGCGGTTCCATATGATAGGCGAGGGCTTCTTCGGGGGTGATTTTGTTGTTGCTGGCCATGGTCTCTAATTCAGATCAAAGTGTCGGAAATCGTATATCAGGTTCATCGCGGGATGACAGTGCCGATCTGGTGCTGTTTATACGCCTTAATTTTTGCGGTGCACCCGGAATTAATTTGAGGCAATCTCTGCCAAGATTTGAAAATCAAGGAATGGTCGTTGACATATGGCAAAAGCAGCCACAGCCTCTGTAACCCCGATGATGGCCCAGTATCTGGAGATCAAGGCAGAGTATCCGGATGCGCTGTTGTTTTACCGCATGGGCGATTTTTACGAGATGTTTTTTGACGATGCCGTGGCCGCTGCTTTCGCGCTGGATATCGCCCTGACAAAACGCGGCAAACATCAGGGCGAGGATATCCCCATGTGCGGGGTGCCAGCCCATTCTGCCGAAAGCTATTTCCTGACATTGATCCGCAAGGGGTTTCGCGTTGCCGTTTGCGAACAGCTGGAAGACCCGGCAGAGGCGAAAAAGCGTGGCTCAAAATCAGTTGTCAAACGTGGCGTCACCCGTTTGGTTACGCCGGGCACACTGACCGAGGATACGTTGCTGGACGCGCGTCGCCATAACTATTTGGCGGCCTTTGCGGTGGTGCGGGAACAGGCCGCGCTGTCCTGGGTCGATATTTCGACAGGTGCTTTTCATGTCATGGACTGCCCGCCGGTTCGGTTGGGACCAGAATTGGCGCGGCTGGCCCCGCGCGAATTGTTGATCTCTGAAGAAAAAGAGCCGGATTACGCTGAAATAGTCTCTGATTTAGGGGTTTCTCCCACCCCGCTTGGTCGCGCAAGCTTTGACAGCAGTTCCGCCGAGATACGCCTGAAATCTTTGTTCGGAGTCGGGTCGCTGGAGGCGTTTGGACAGTTCGACAGGGCAGAGCTGGGCGCAATGGGGGCGATTGTTGATTACCTGGAGCTGACGCAAAAGGGCAATTTGCCGCTTTTGCGTCCGCCACAAAAGGAAAACACCGGCCGCATCATGCAAATCGATGCAGCAACGCGCCGAAACCTGGAACTGACCCATGTTTTATCAGGCGGGCGGCAGGGATCGTTGCTGTCGACCATTGACCGGACGGTGACGGCAGGCGGGGCGCGATTGTTGGAGCGGCGCATTTCCAGCCCCTCCCTGGATCTGACAGCCATCATCGATAGTCAGTCTGCGGTGTCGTATTTCTTTGATAGTGCTGGTGTTTCTGCCGACCTTCGATCCCTGTTAACCCGCACGCCGGATATTGACAGGGCGCTGTCACGATTGGCGCTGGATCGCGCGGGGCCACGGGACCTGTCTGCCATTCGCGATGGGCTGGAACAGGCGGGCCTGATTGCCGCCCGGCTGGAAGGCGAAACCCTGCCTGGCCTTCTGGAGTCCGCGGCCAAGGGTTTATTGGGGTTTGGACCGCTGGTTCAATATTTAAAACAAGCGCTGGTAGAAGATCCCCCGCTTTTGTTGCGCGATGGTGGCTTTATTGCAGCGGGTTTCAATGCCGAGCTGGATCAGACCCGCACCTTGCGAGATGAGGGGCGCGGCGTGATCGCCCGGATGCAACACGAATTCATCGATCAGACCGGCATTCAGTCCCTGAAAATCAAACACAACAATGTTCTGGGTTATTTTATCGAGGTGACCGCCACCCATGCCAAGCGCATGTTGTCGGAACCGCTGTCCGAAACGTTCATCCACCGGCAAACCACGGCCAACGCGGTTCGATTTACGACCGTCAAGCTGTCGGCGCTGGAAACGCGAATCCTGAACGCAGGCGCGCGGGCCCTCGAAATTGAAAAGGGTCTCTATTCCAGCCTAAAAGAGCAAGTTCTGGATCAATCTGACAAGATATTTGCGGCCACGCGGGCGCTTGCGGAAATTGATGTTTGCGCCGGATTGGCGGATATTGCGCGCCGGGATAATTGGTGCAAGCCAACGGTTGACGGCTCTCGCGTATTCGATATTCAGGGTGGACGGCATCCGGTGGTCGAGGCGGCGCTACGCCAGCAGGGTGTCGAAAGCTTTATCGCCAATGATTGTCAGTTTCTGCCGGATGATGGGGCCTCGATCTGGCTGCTGACCGGGCCGAATATGTCGGGCAAATCTACGTTTCTGCGGCAAAACGCACTCATTGCGCTTTTGGCGCAGATCGGCGGCTTTGTCCCGGCGCGCGCCGCCCATATTGGGTTGGTCAGCCAGCTCTTTAGCCGGGTTGGGGCCTCTGACGATCTGGCGCGGGGTCGATCGACCTTTATGGTCGAAATGGTCGAAACCGCCGCGATTTTGAACCAGGCTGATGACCGGGCCTTTGTCATTTTGGATGAAATTGGGCGCGGAACATCGACCTATGACGGGTTATCAATTGCCTGGGCCACATTAGAGCATTTGTACGAATCCAATCGTTGTCGCGCGCTTTTTGCCACCCACTATCATGAAATGACCCAACTGGCAGATAAACTTGATGGCGTCGACAATGCCACCGTTGCGGTGAAGGAGTGGGAAGGCGAGGTCATTTTCCTGCACGAAGTGCGCAAGGGAGCCGCAGACAGGTCTTATGGTGTTCAGGTCGCCAAGCTCGCCGGTCTTCCGCACAGTGTTGTTGATCGCGCGCGCGTCGTTCTGGACGCGTTGGAAAAAGGCGAACGTGAAGGCAGCAGCCATCAAAAGGCATTAATTGATGATTTGCCGCTGTTTTCGGCAACACCTCCACAACAGACACCTGCGCCCAGACCCGGCCCCTCCCCGGCGCTGGACAGATTGGCGGAGTCTGACCCGGATAACCTGACCGCTAAGCAAGCACTTGACCTTATATACGAACTCAGGGCGCTTTTGGATAAAGCGCCCTGATCGAAATGTCACTATGTTGGTCTTTTGTAAGCCGTCATGCCGCCAATGCGGGATGGTCTTTGATCACGATTTCGGGGTCGAGCTGACGCCCACTTTGGCCGGGCGCAGCAGGCGATCGTGCAGCTGAAACCCCTCGGCGGAAACCTGAATGATTTCACCAGCCACCGTGCCGGGCAGCGGGGCCTCAAACATGGCCTCGTGCAATTGCGGATCGAATGTGTCGCCGACCTCTGGCTTGATCCGGTTGATGCCGTGTTTGGAAAAGACGTTCAGCAATTCACGCCGGGTCAATTCGATGCCTTCCAACAGGGCGGCGTTGGCCTCGCGCTGTTCGTCAGTCACGGTTTCCAGCGCACGGGTCAGGTTGTCATAAACCGGCAGGACATCGCGCGACAGTTTAGAGCCGCCGTAGTTTTCAGCCTCTTTCCGATCCCGGTCAGCGCGTTTGCGCATGTTTTCAGCATCCGCCAAAGCCCGCAAAAAACGGTCTTTGAACTGATCGCGCTCTGCCTTGACCGCGTCCAGTTCATCAAACTCCGGCTCTTCTTCGTCTTTGGTGATATCGACCAGTTCTTCGGCATCCATCGCGGCCTCTAGGGCGTCGAGGTCATCCAAAAATTCGTCGTCTTGCTTGGCACCCGCCATCTTTCAATCCTTCTTGCCCGATCTGTCAGCCGCGGTTTGATATCAAACGGCCAACAAGTTGCGCAGTATAATTCACGATCGGAACGATCCGGCCATAGTTCAGCCGCGTGGGACCAATGACCCCGACCGCCCCGACAATCTTTCGATCAGCGTTCATATAAGGAGAAACCACCAAAGAGCTACCCGAAAGTGAAAAGAGTTTGTTCTCTGAGCCAATAAAAATGCGCACACCGTCGCCCTGTTCGGTCAGATCCAGAAATTCTGCGATATCGCGCTTGCGCTCCAGATCGTCAAAGAGGCTTCTGATACGATCCAGATCTTCGGTATCTGTGCCCTGGTCAAGCAAATTTGCCCGCCCGCGCACGATCAGGCGTTCATATGATTCGCCCTCATTTTCCCACAGCGCCATACCGCTTTCGACCAATGCGCGGGCAAGGGAATCGATTTCCTGACGTCGGTGGGTAATCTCTGTTTCAACGACCGTGCGCAACTCTGACAGGGTGCGCCCTTCGGCCAGAGCATTCAGAAAATTGGCGGCCTCTCGCAACGAGGATGGGGTCTGACCGATGGGTGGCTGGAAGACCCTGTTTTCAACATGGCCGTCAGCGAAAACCAAAACAACCAGTGCCCGATCCTGACCCAGATGCACAAATTCCACATGCTTTATGGGCGCTTCGTGCTTGGGGGCCAGCACCAGGCTCGCACCATGGGTCAGCCCAGACAGGACGGATCCGATCCGATCAAGGCGCGCAGCAATGTCGGCCTCGTTCGCCCCCGTAGAGGCATCGATTTTTTCGCGATCATCGCGCGACAGATCGTCGACTTCAAGCACGCCATCGACGAATAGGCGCAGCCCCAGCTGTGTCGGAATGCGACCCGCGGAGATATGCGGACTGTCCAACAGGCCCATGACCTCCAGATCCTGCATGACGTTGCGCACGGTGGCCGCGCTTAGCTGTTCAGACAGGGTGCGGGTCAGCGTCCGCGACCCGATCGGCTCCCCGCTTTCCAGATAGCCCTCGACGATCCGGCGAAAGACTTCGCGTGATCTGTCGTTCATTTCCTGAAGGATGTGTTTGTGTTCGTTCATTTCAGATCAAGATATATGCGCCAGAACAAATAAAATCCAATTATGTTCTGCGTCAATCTTACTTGCGCTTTCCCGCCCGGCCCCGCTATCTGGGGACAAAACAGATAAAGGAATATGTCATGCGCCCATCTGGCCGCAAAACTGACGAAATGCGCCCAATTTCGATTGAGGTTGGTGTGACCAAACATGCCGAAGGTTCTTGCCTGATTAAAATCGGGGAAACCCATGTTTTGTGCACCGCAAGCCTGGAAGAGCGCGTCCCGCCCTTCATCAAAAACTCTGGCCTGGGATGGGTCACGGCGGAATATGGGATGCTGCCCCGCTCTACCCATACACGGATGCGGCGCGAGGCTGCTTCTGGCAAACAGGGTGGACGGACGGTTGAAATTCAACGGCTGATTGGCCGCAGCCTGCGCGCCGGTGTGGATCGTGTTGCCTTGGGCGAACGCCAGATCACTGTCGATTGCGATGTTATTCAGGCCGATGGCGGCACTAGATGCGCGGCGATTACCGGCGGATGGGTGGCGCTGCGTCTGGCCGTGAACAAATTGCTGAAGGCGCGAGCCATTATCAGTGATCCCCTGGGTGATCCGGTGTCAGCAGTTAGCTGCGGGATTTACGCGGGTCAGCCGGTATTGGATCTGGATTATCCTGAGGATTCCGAGGCTGGCGTTGACGGAAATTTCGTCATGGCCGGGTCGACACGGTTGATCGAGGTGCAGATGTCTGCCGAAGGATCGACCTATAGCCGGGATCAGATGAATGCCCTTTTGGATCTGGCCGAACGGGGCGCAGCGCAACTGTCTGCCGCACAAATCGCCGCGACCTCATGACAAGAAAGCTGGCCGAAAAGACGCTGGTGGTTGCGACCCACAATGCGGGCAAGCTGCGCGAAATCGCTGCCCTGCTTGCGCCTTTTGGAGTGGAGGTCACATCGGCAGGCGAAATGGGCCTTGAAGAGCCTGCCGAAACCGAATCCAGTTTTGCCGGAAACGCCCGGATCAAGGCGCATTTTGCCGCCAAGGCCAGTGGCCTGCCCGCGCTGTCGGATGATAGCGGAATTGCGGTGGATGCGCTGGATGGTGCCCCGGGAGTTTACACTGCCGACTGGGCAGAAACACCAAATGGTCGCGATTTTTCGATGGCTATGACCAAAGTCTGGACCGCGCTGGAAGATAAATCCGCACCAGAACCCCGAACCGCCGCGTTTCACTGCACGCTGTGTCTGGCCTGGCCGGATGGTCATGATGAATTGTTCGAAGGGATCGCGCCCGGCCGACTGACCTGGCCGATGCGCGGCGCCCGTGGTTTTGGTTATGATCCGATGTTTATCCCGGAGGGAGAGGTTGAAACCTTTGGCGAGATGGACCCAGACCGGAAACATGCAATGAGCCACCGCGCCCGCGCTTTTGCCAAACTGGTCGAAACGTGTTTTGACTGACGACTGGAAAAACGGGGGCTTTGGGCTCTATATTCATTGGCCGTTTTGCCAATCCAAATGCCCCTATTGCGATTTCAATTCACATGTCTCTGCAAGAATTGATCAGGAGCGGTGGCGGCGCGCCTATTTGACCGAGATCGGGCGGGTGGCCGCACTGACCCCCGGGCGCGTGCTGAATTCGATATTTTTTGGGGGCGGCACGCCCAGCCTGATGGAGCCTGATCTGGTTGCCGATGTTATCCAGGCTGCAATCTCTCTTTGGACACCCGCCAATGATATCGAAATCACGTTGGAGGCAAACCCCTCCTCCGTCGAGGCGGGTCGATTTCGCGGATATCACGATGGTGGTGTCAATCGTATCTCAATGGGTATTCAGGCGCTGAATGACGAAGATCTGCGTAAACTCGGGCGGCTTCATTCCGTGGCAGAGGCCGAGGCCGCATTCGATGTTGCCCGTGGCGTTTTTGATCGAGTCAGTTTTGATTTGATCTATGCGCGCCAGGATCAAAGCCTATCAGATTGGCGTGATGAGCTGTCGCAGGCTTTGGCAATGTCTGCGGATCACTTGTCGCTGTATCAATTGACGATCGAGGTCGGAACCGCCTTTGGCGATCGGTACAAACACGGTAAATTGCGTGGGTTGCCAGATGATGATCAATCCGCCGATATGTTTGATTTAACACAAGATATTTGCTCGGCGCATGGATTTCCCGGTTATGAAATTTCCAATCACGCCAAGCCTGGATCAGAATCCCGTCACAATCTGATCTATTGGCGTTATGGCGATTACGCCGGTCTTGGCCCCGGGGCGCACGGGCGCCTGACGCTTTCTGGTCGACGCTATTCGACAGAGGCGTACCGTCAGCCCGGTGCCTGGCTGAACGCGGTAGACACCCGAGGCGACGGAAGTATTTCAAGTGAGTCGTTATCGGCCTCTGATCAGGCGACCGAATTCTTGCTTATGGGCATGAGATTGAGCGAAGGGGTTGATCGCACCCGGTATGAACATATCTCTGGATCACCGCTCAATCCGACTGCGATTGATCGGTTGGTCGATATGGGTCTATTGCAGGCAGACGAACGCATGATTTGTGCCGCGCCTAAAGGGCGGCCAATTTTGAATGCGCTGCTACGCGAACTTTTGGGTGAGCATTGATGCGCATTGCCTGGTTTTTCTTTGGCATGGTCAGCCTCGCGCTTGGGGCCATTGGCGCCGTCACACCCATCCTTCCAACTGTGCCCTTGATTCTATTGGCGGCGTTCTGTTTTGCACGCTCTTCAACGCGAATGCATGATTGGCTGCTGAACCACCCTGTATTTGGCGCCTCTATCGCCGATTGGCGGGAACGGGGCGCCATATCCGTAACGGCAAAGCGGTTGGCAACACTTTCTATCATTGCCGCTTTTTCAATTTCCGTGGTTTTAGGCCTCGCCCTGTGGCTGCTTTTGCTACAGGCGACAATTCTGGGCGCGGTCTTGGTCTTTATATGGACCCGCCCGCAGGCATAGCCGTCAGAATCCGGCACAGATCGTCCAGCTCATCCAGAGACTTGTATTTAATTGTAATTTGGCCCGCTTCCTGCCCCGGCGTGTGATCCACACTGACCTTCATACCGATATTGGCGCTCAGATCAGCCTCCAACGCACGGGTGTCGGCGTCTTTTTCCGGCTTTTGGGCTGAAATAGAGCCTTTTTTCTGAACCGGTCCCTTTGCCAGGCGCTCTGTTTCCCGAACCGATAGGCCTTTCGCAATTACTTGCTTTGCAAGCGCTGAAGGGTCTTCAGATGTGATCAGGGCGCGAGCGTGTCCTGTGCTCAATTGGCCTGATTTAAGATAGCCCTGAACATCGTCCGGCAACTGCAGCAGCCGCATCAGGTTGGCGATGTGACTGCGACTTTTGGAAAGGGCCTGCGCCAGCTTTTCTTGGGTATGGCCAAAACGATCCATCAGCTGTCGATAACCCGCGGCCTCCTCAATCGGGTTTAGATCTGCGCGCTGAATATTCTCGATTATCGCGATTTCCAGCACCTCAGAATCGCTGTAGTCCCGAATCAGAACGGGAACCTCGTGCAAACGCGCCATTTGCGCCGCACGCCATCGACGCTCCCCCGCTATGATCTGGTAAGTGTTTGAATTACCAATAATTTTTCTAACAATAAGCGGTTGGATCACACCCTTTTCGCGGATCGATGAGGCCAAGCTTTCCAAGTCTTCGGGCACAAATTCGCGCCGCGGCTGGTCTGGATTTGGGTGAAGCGCCTCGATCGGCAACATCGCATCAGATCGGCTCGGCGCTGGTGTCTCGGCGCCCGGTTGCTGTACACCCACATCTGCCATCAGCGCAGACAGTCCGCGGCCCAGCCCTCTTTTATCGGATGGTTTCATCTTGGCCTCCTTATGCGGCGCTGCGTTCGTGGCGGCGTCGCAATTCCGACGCCAGCGCACGATAGGCATGGCTGCCTTTTGAATTTGGGTCGTAGTCCAGAACCGGCATGGCATAGGACGGCGCCTCGCTCAGACGTACATTTCTGGGAACAATGGTTCGAAACACCAGATCACCCAGATTGTCGCGCGCGTCTTTTTCTACCTGTAAAGACAGATTGTTACGCCCATCAAACATGGTCAAAACGACACCTTCGAATCGCAGCCCGGGATTTGCGGTCTGGCGCACCTCCCGCACGGTCAGCATAAGTTGCGACAGGCCTTCCAGCGCAAAAAACTCGCTTTGAAGCGGGACCATGACCGAATGCGACGCCACCATCGCATTAATCGTCAACAGGTTCAGCGATGGCGGGCAGTCGATCAGGATATAATCGAACAGGAAATCATCCATCGCCGGCTGCCGAAGGGCATCGTAGAGGAGGAAAAGCCGCTTTTCGTTTGAATAAAGCTCAATATCCGCAGAGCTAAGATCCGTTGTTGAGGGAATGATCGACAGCCGGTCAACCTGGGTTTTTAGAATAATGTCCCTGACATCTTCTTCACCCAACAAAAGGTCATATGTGGTATAGCGCCGGACATCAGCATCTATCCCTAGCCCGGTTGAGGCATTTCCCTGCGGATCGAGATCAACCAACAGCACGCTGTTTCCCTGCTCTGCCAGCGCGGCGCTTAGGTTGATTGCGGTTGTCGTTTTTCCCACCCCGCCCTTTTGATTGGCGATGGCGATAATCTTCGGGCCATTTGGCCGGGTAGGGTCAGACACGCGAAAGCTCCGTTATTTTTAAAATACTGGCTGAACTGTCCGTTAGGCTGGGAATCTGCTCCAGATCAAAGTGCCACGACTTCTGGGCAGTTGCAATTTCACTTTTATGCTTTTCGCCTTTTGGAAATATGGCCGTGCCTGAGGGCGAAAGATGCAAATGGGCGAATTCCAGCAGCTGATCCAGCGATGCGAGCGCCCGCGCCGACAGGATATTTGCCGATTTCGCTGGCAATTGCTCTATCCGAGATGTGTGAACCGTAACGTCCAGCCCCATTTCCCTTGCGACGCTTCTAAGAAATGTGGCCTTGCGAATGTCACTTTCGACCAATTCGACGGTAAGGTCTTTGTGCGTATCTGCTGCGATCGCCGCTACGACGAGCCCAGGAAAACCGCCTCCCGACCCCAGATCCAACCAAAGGCCACTGGCCTTTGGCATGATCTGCAAAAGCTGCGCCGAATCTAAAAAATGGCGGCTCCACATTGATGAAATCGTCGAGCCAGATACGAGATTTATCTTTTTGTTCCAGCGCCGCAGAAGGGATCCGTAAGCCTCCAAACGCGCCATTGTTTCACGTGAAACATTCGTTTTCGCCAGAAACTTCGCCTGACCCCCATCGGACATCAGGCAGATCTCCGTCGTGTGCCTTGGCGCAGTTTTGCCAAGATGAGCGTCAACGCGGCTGGGGTCATCCCATCAATCTTGGCGGCGTGGGCCAGTGTCGCCGGGCGGGTCGAATTCAGTTTTGTCTTTAGTTCATTTGACAACCCGTTCAGTGCGTCGTATGAAAATTCTGCTGGAATTTCATGCGCTTCATCGCGCTTAAGCGCCTCTATATCGCGCTTCTGTCGCTCGATATACTGGTCATATAGCGCATCACAGGATATCTGTTTGCGAATGTCGGGTTCAATTTTTGACAGGCCGTCATCCATTTTGATTAATGTATCAAAGGTGATGTCGGGAAAGGACAGCAGCGTATAAGCTGACCGGCGTACACCGTCCTGATTTACCCTGACGCCTTGTTCGTTCAAATCCTTTGGTGTGAACTTTGCGCCGGTCAAAATCTCCCGCGCTGCGTCCAGTTTTTCCATCTTCTTCTGAAAGACGTTTTCTCGTGTTTGGCTAACGCAACCAAGGGAAAGACCCAGTGGGGTTAGGCGCTGGTCGGCATTGTCGGCCCTGAGGGACAGGCGAAACTCTGCCCGGGACGTGAACATCCGATAGGGCTCTGTCACACCGCGCGTGACAAGATCATCGATCATCACCCCGATATAGGAAGAGGAACGACTAAATTCGGCCGGTGCCTTATCCTGAGCGGCGCGGGCGGCGTTGATGCCCGCGACAAGCCCTTGTGCGCCCGCCTCCTCATAACCGGTTGTTCCGTTGATTTGCCCGGCGAGATACAGGCCGGATACGGCCTTGGTTTCCAAGCTTGGTTTCAGCGCCCGCGGGTCGACATAATCGTATTCAATCGCATAGCCGGGCTGCAAAATCTCTGCGTTTTCAAGGCCTTTGATGGAATATACATAATCCAGCTGCACGTCTTCTGGCAGCGACGTAGAAATCCCGTTCGGATAGACCGTATCGTCATCCAAACCCTCAGGTTCCAGAAATATCTGGTGAGAATCCTTGTCTGCGAACCGGACAATCTTATCCTCGATCGACGGGCAGTAGCGCGGCCCCACACCATCGATATGCCCCCCATACATCGCCGAACGATCCAGATTGTCGGCGATAATTTGGTGGGTTGTCGCGTTTGTGTGGGTGATGCCGCAAGAGATTTGTCGCGCGAGCGGCTTGCTGGACATAAAGGAAAACAGCGTGGGTTCGTCATCGCCCGGCTGCATATCCAGAATGTCCCAATTGATGCTGCTGCCGCGCAAACGCGGTGGAGTGCCAGTTTTCAGTCGGCCAAGCGCAAAGCCAAATTCATCCATCCGCTCTGCCAGACGCACCGAAGGGTTGTCACCCATTCGGCCGCCAGGACGCGAAACATCGCCAATATGAATGACTCCGCGCAAAAATGTACCTGTGGTGAGAACCACCGTTGGCGATGACAATTCAGACCCATCGGCGAGCTTGAGCCCGGCGATTGAACCTCCGGACATCAGGAAATCCACCGCCTCGCCCTCAACCACGGTCAGATTGGGCGCATTTCGAATTTCATGTTGTATTGCAAGGCGGTAAAGCTTGCGATCTGCCTGTGCCCGTGGGCCCTGAACCGCTGGCCCTTTGCGCCGATTAAGCAATCGAAACTGTATTCCGGCCGCATCTGCTGCACGGCCCATGGCACCGTCCATGGCATCAATTTCGCGAACCAGGTGGCCTTTTCCCAACCCGCCGATTGCGGGGTTGCAGGACATCACACCAACAGAATCGAGTGACAGCGTGACCAGCGCTGTCTTTGCACCACATCGCGCAGCCGCCAACGCAGCCTCTGCCCCGGCATGTCCGCCGCCGACGACAATCGTATCAAAATCCCAATGTTTCACGTGAAACATTCCTTATTTCCCGATGCAGAAGCTCGCAAATATTTCATCCAGTAGATTTTCAACATCCACACGCCCGATAAGCGCCTCTGTCGATCGTACGGCTGAACGCAGCTCTTCTGCCGCTAACTCTGTCCGATCAGAGCTCTCCAATACATGATTCCGCGCGATTCCCAAAGCGACAAGCGATTGTTCTATGCAATTGCGGTGGCGCTCTCGAATGGCAACGCCTGCACCGGCAACGCGATCTGACAGAACAGAGGATATCTGATTGATCAGTTTAGATACGCCCTCGCCGGTTTTTCCTGATATTGCAAGGCCTTCAGGGGTGGAAAGATCACCTTTTCCAAAAGCAATGATGTCGTCAGGCTGTGCCTCCAGCCCGGCGAAATCTGATCCATCCTCTGTTAGAAAAACCCGCAAATCGGCCTGTTGGGCGCGCTCTATAGCCCTCGCAATACCGATCCCTTCGACGTAGTCCTCGGTTTCTCGAAGCCCTGCAGTATCAAGAAATGTCACAGGTAGCCCCGACAGGTCCATACGGACCTCTATCACGTCTCTGGTGGTGCCCGCGACTTCGGAGGTGATCGCTGCCTCTCGGCCCGCTAGGGCGTTCAGCAGGGTGGATTTGCCGATATTCGGGGGGCCGACAATGGCCACCTCGAACCCATCCCGGATCCGTTCGGAAATCGCGGCACCTTTCGCCTCTGCGTCCATAGAGATGGCAACCGCATCCAAAAGATCCAGCACCTCTGGCGAGACATCGACAGGGACTTCTTCGTCTGCGAAATCGATGGTTGCCTCCAACAATGCAGCAGCGCGGATCAGGCTTGCGCGCCATTGTTCGGCCTTTTCCCCCAAAGCACCCGACAGAACGCGAAGTGCTTGTTTGCGTTGCATCTCGGTTTCGGCATCGATCAGATCTGCGAGGCCTTCGACCTGCGCCAGATCAAGACGCTCATTTTCCAGGGCGCGACGCGTAAATTCACCAGGATCAGCCTGCCGCAGCCCCGTCATGCCCGACAAGATTCGCAGGACAGCGCCAACAATAGCGATGCTGCCATGTAGGTGCAACTCTACAGACTCTTCACCGGTAAAGCTTTGCCCATCCGCGAAACATATTACCAACCCGCTGTCGACATGCGATCCGTCCAAGTCGCGGATTTGCCGTAACGCTGCGTGGCGTGGCGCGGGCAGTGATCCGGTTAATTCTTGCACCGTCGAAAAGGCAAGCGGCCCCGAAATCCGAACCACAGATACACCCGCCTTACCCCGAGCGCTTGCCAGTGCAAAAATTGTATCCATCACATTTAACCATTTATAATCAATGGTTTAGGTATTCATAGAGTCGAAAAATTCCGAATTCGACTTGGTTTGCTTCAGCTTCGACAGCAAGAACTCCACCGCATCGGTTGTGCCCATCGGATTCAGGATTCGACGCAGGACAAAAGTTTTCTGCAAGTCTTTCGGATCGACCAGCAGGTCTTCTTTGCGGGTGCCCGATTTCAAAATATCGATGGCCGGGAAGACGCGTTTATCTGCGATTTTCCGATCCAGAACGATTTCAGAGTTACCGGTGCCTTTGAATTCCTCAAAGATCACCTCGTCCATCCGGCTGCCAGTGTCGATCAGCGCGGTAGAGATGATTGTCAGCGATCCGCCCTCTTCGATGTTTCGGGCCGCACCAAAGAACCGTTTAGGGCGCTGCAACGCGTTCGCATCCACACCACCGGTCAGAACCTTGCCCGAGGACGGAACAACCGTGTTGAACGCGCGGCCGAGCCGGGTGATGGAATCCAGAAGAATCACAACATCGCGTTTATGTTCAACCAGACGCTTGGCTTTTTCGATCACCATCTCAGACACCGCAACGTGCCGTGTGGCGGGTTCGTCAAAGGTCGAGGATATCACCTCCCCCTTCACCGATCGCTGCATATCCGTCACCTCTTCGGGGCGTTCATCGATCAGTAGAACGATCAAATAGCACTCTGGATGGTTGGTTTCGATGGAATGAGCGATGTTCTGCAGAATAACCGTCTTACCCGTTCTGGGGGGCGCCACAATCAACGACCGCTGTCCCTTACCGATTGGGGCAACCAAATCAATCACACGAGCAGATCGATCCTTGATGGTCGGATCCTCGATTTCCAGCTTCAGGCGTTCATCTGGGTAAAGTGGCGTCAGGTTGTCAAAGCTGACTTTGTGGCGGGTCTTTTCAGGTTCCTCGAAATTAATCGCAGCGACTTTGACCAAAGCAAAGTAATTTTCGTTCTCCCGCGGGGCCTGAATGACACCCTCAACCGTGTCACCAGTTCTGAGAGAGAACTTTCTGATCAGTTCAGGTGAAACGTAGATATCATCGGGGCCCGGAAGATAGTTTGCCTCTGGTGAACGCAGAAAACCAAATCCGTCCTGCAGAACTTCCAACACCCCATCGCCAGAGATTTCCCATCCCTCATCTGCACGCTCACGCAGAATCTGGAACATCATATCGCCCTTGCGCATCGTCGATGCGTTTTCAATTTCCAGCTCTTCTGCCATGGAAAGCAGATCTTTGGCGGAACGGGCTTTCAGGTCCGCAAGGGACAAACGATCTTGGCTCATAAATAATATCCCGGCCGTATTTCCGGCCTATGTCATTGTCAAAGGGGAGTCACACGACAGGACTGTCGGTCAGACGATGTCTTACCTTCCTGTCATGTCGAAGTCAATTCGATCAAAACGGGCGGACAACCACCGAAATCACGATAACGATCAGAAGAATGGTCGGAACCTCATTCATGACCCGATAGGTTCGGCCAGAGCGGGTGTTCTCCCCTCTTAAAAATTCCTTACGCCGATATCCAAGCCAGTGATGAAACCAAGTCATACCCAGAACAGCCGCTGCTTTCGTCCAGGGCCAAAGCTCTGCCCAACTGACCAATCCAGGTGTGAAGGCAAGGCACAAACCAAACACCCAGGTCGCGGTCATTGCCGGGTTCATGATTGCCCGTAAAAGGCGCACTTCCATCGTTTGAAAAAGCTGCTCCGTTTCTGATCCGGATTCAATCTTCTCTGCATGATAGACAAACAAACGGGGCAGATAAAACAGACCGGCCATCCAGGCGATGACAGAGATAATATGCAGCGCTTTGGTCCATGGATAAAGATCTAGTAAAAAGTCTGTCATCGGGGCCTCCGGGCTATGGGCGCACTGCTCATCTAATAATAAAAAAGAAAATATAAAAGATGATGATTTTGTAGGGGCGATAAATATCGGGGATTGGCAAGTTAACCACAGGGTTTTACCCGGGCCAAGGCAGCTGTGCAGAAAACCGGTATAAGATTTGGCAGATTGTTAGAGAACGACAATAATCATTACTATTCAAAGATTTGAGGGAAAGTAAAGGCAATCGCCTCTGTGAGTAAATATGTACAGATTGTGCAGATTGAGGATTTTCCCATCAATCAATGTTTTCCTTATCAACCGTGGATAAACAGTGGGGGTATTCTGGATTTCTCGTGGTCCTATCCACATTCTGCGATATAGCTTCACTTATCCCGAAAACCGTCCGGGCCATTCAGGTACAATAATCCACAGAGCTGTCTACATGTCCGAACCAATTATTCTTGCCTCTGGCTCTGAGATACGTCGCAGGTTGTTGTCAAATGCAGGCGTCACATGTCGGATTGAAATCCCGAGAGTGGATGAGGAAGCGATAAAGGCGGCCCTGTTGGCAGAGGGTGCGCCACCCCGGGATGTGGTCGACAGTCTGGCCGCAGAGAAGGCCCGAAAAATTAGCGCAAAGTTTCCAGATCCGCTGGTGATCGGGTGTGATCAAGTGCTGGATATCGGGGGGCAGTTGTTGTCAAAACCTGCAACCCCTGATGATGCGATTTCTCAGCTGAAAACATTGCGGGGGAAACGGCATAGTTTGCTTTCTGCTGCGGTTATTTGTCAGGCCGGTAAGCCGATTTGGCGCCATGTCGGGCAGGTGCGCATGATGATGCATGAAGTGTCGGATGTGTATCTGGATAATTATATCGCCCGAAATTGGGACAGCATTCGCCATTCTGTTGGCGCCTATAAGCTGGAGGAAGAGGGCGCGCGGCTCTTTGCCCGGGTAGACGGTGATTATTTCACGGTTCTGGGTTTGCCCTTGCTGGAAATACTGTCATATCTTGCGCTGCGAGGAGAGCTGCCCAGATGAGTGACAAGAAAATACCCCTTGCAGGTGTGATCGGCACCCCGATCGAACACAGCAAGTCGCCCGCTTTGCATGGGCATTGGCTGAAAACCTACGGGATTACCGGTCACTACATTCCCATGAATATAGCGCGCAAGGATCTTGAGCAGGTCATTCGCACGCTTCCGCGCATGGGCTTTGTCGGTTTGAATGTCACCATCCCGCATAAAGAGGCGGTTTTGAAATTGGCGGATAAGGTTTCTGATCGTGCGGCCCTGATCGGCAGCGCCAATACATTGATCTTTGCCCAGGATGGCAGCATCCATGCCGACAATACGGATGGATACGGATTTATTGAAAATCTGCGCAACGGTGCACCGAATTGGTCTGCAGCCACCGGCCCGGCCGTGGTGTTGGGGGCGGGGGGGGCAGCCCGCGCGGTGATCTCATCGCTGTTGGATGCAGGCGTGCCGGAAATCCGCCTTGCCAACCGGACCCGCGCCCGTGCTGATGCGATGCGCAGCGAATTTGGAACCCGAATAGAAGTGACAGAGTGGGTCAAGGCCGGCGAGATGATCGAGGGCGCCGCCACTGTGATTAACACGACCTCTTTGGGCATGGTCGGGATGTCCGATTTGAATGTTTCACTCGACCATCTTTCATCAGAGATGGTGGTGACGGATCTGGTTTATAACCCGTTGGAAACGACGTTCTTGAAATCCGCGAGAGCGGCCGGATGTCAGGTTGTGGATGGGTTGGGCATGTTGTTGCACCAAGCTGCCCCCGGATTTGAACGCTGGTTCGGACAAAGGCCAGAGGTTGACGACGCCACCCGAAACGCCGTTCTGTCCGCATGAGCCGCCCGTTTCTGATCGGTTTGACCGGCTCTATCGGGATGGGCAAGTCAACATCGGCAGCCATGTTTGCCGATGCGGGAATTCCGGTTTGGGATGCGGATGCTGCGGTTCACCGCCTTTATTCCGCAGGCGGCGCTGCGGTTGAGCCCATCCGTGCTGTTTTTCCGAGTGCTGTTACGGATGCGGTTTCTCGAGAGCGATTGAAGGCCATCATCAAAACGGATACATCGGCGTTGAAGGTGATCGAGGCCATCGTTCACCCGCTTGTTGCCCAAGACAGGGCGGATTTTATAGGAATTAGCCACACGGATATCGTGGTCCTGGACATTCCACTGCTTTTTGAAACCGGGGCAGATCGCAGTGTTGATGCGGTTGTTGTCGTCTCTGCCCCCTCAGATATCCAGAAAGAGCGGGTGTTGGCACGTCCGGGAATGACTGAAGATAGCTTCAATATGATCCTGTCCAAACAGCTACCCGATGTCGAGAAGCGCAACAGGGCAGATTATGTTATTGAGACCACAGCGCTCGACACGGCCCAGAAGGCCGTGCAGGATATTCTGACAGATATCAGGGGCAAGATTTCTGATGCGTGAAATCGTACTGGATACGGAAACCACGGGATTTGATCCCGAACAGGGCGACCGGATAGTCGAAATTGGTGCGGTGGAGTTGTGGAACCACATGCCAACCGGCAAGACCTATCATCAATACATCAACCCGGAACGATCCATGCCGGCAGAGGCATTTGGTGTTCATGGGATCGGACCGGACTTGCTGGAACCGCCGCAAAAACCGACACCGGGGGCAATAACACTGGGCGACAAGCCGGTTTTCGCAAAGATCGGACAAGCCTTTCGAGAGTTTGTCGGCGATGGACAGCTTGTCATCCACAACGCGTCATTTGATATGAAGTTTCTGAACGCGGAATTGCGCTGGATGGGGTTGGCAGAGCTGCCTTGGGAACAGGCCACCGACACTTTGGCGATTGCGCGCAAGAAATTTCCCGGCTCTCCAGCCTCGCTAGACGCGTTGTGCCGCCGGTTTGGCATCGATAACTCAAATCGGACGCTGCACGGGGCGTTGCTTGATTCTGAAATCCTGGCAGAAGTGTATCTGGAGTTGATCGGCGGGCGCCAGCCCGACTTTTCACTGTCCCAGGCCTCTGAATTGCACCGATCGGCGGGTGAAGCCGACACATGGCGCGCCAAGCCGCGCACCCAACCACTGCCTGCACGTATTACTGAGGGTGAACGCGCCGCCCATGCTGCATTTGTAGACCAGCTGGGCGACGACGCGTTGTGGAGAAAGCTCGGTCAGGAAACCGGCTGACCCTCTTTTTCGGCCTGCGCGCGCTTGGTCAACTCCGCCCGGTACAGCTGAACAAAATCGATATTGTCCAGGTTGAGCGGGGTGAAACCGCCATCGCGAGTCACATCATTGACGATGCGGCGCACAAACGGAAACAACATCCGCGGGCACTCGATCAGCAAAAACGGGTGTAATTGTTCCTGCGGCACGTTTTCAACGTGGAACATGCCCGCATAGTCCAGTTCCATCAGAAACAACGGGGTTCCTTCGGCATTGGTCTTGGCGTTGATCTTTAGCATCATGGCAATTTCGTACTGATGCTCGGAGCCGCGCTTTTTGGCATCCAAATTCACCTGAACCTGAATATTTGGCTGGGCTTCGCCCTTCAGGCCCTTTTGGGCCAGGATGTTTTCAAATGACAGGTCGCGCACATATTGCGCCAGAACGTGAAACTTGGGCTGTGCCGGGGCCTGAGCGGTTTCTGCTTGTGCCTCGGTTGTTTCTTTTTGGTCTTCGTCGGCCATCAATCTCTCCAAATGGCATAAATCTGGGGCTGTCTAACAGGATCAAAGGGGGGCCTCAATGCCCAGTCTTAGCGCTGGGTCCAGCCGGACCCGCCGCGCTTTGGGGCGTCATCATCGGACAGTTCCTGAAATTCACCATCGATGATGTCCGGCCCCGAATTTTGGGACTGATCCCGGGCCGGTTGGCCCATGGTGAAGCTTTGTACCTGCACGCGGGCGCGGACGTAGTTGTAAACCGCAACCCGAAAGGGTGGAAACAGCAACAAAAACCCGACCGCATCGGTGAAAAAGCCGGGCGTCAACAAAAGCGCGCCCGCAAACAGGATCATCGCCCCATGTGCGAGAGGCTGGGAAGGGTCATCCAGTTTCTGGAAAGAGCCACGTAATTCGGACATCGCCATGGTGCCCTGGGCGCGCACCAGCCAGGTGCCTAGAATTGCGGTCAGAATGACGATCAACAAGGTGTACCATAACCCAATCAGCCCGCCCAATTGGATAAACAGAGCGATCTCTATCAAGGGAACGGCCAAAAAGAGAGCAAAGAGCCACATATCAGGTCCTCATACCGTGTTTCGCCGGGTGGACTTGGCCCCACCCAGCCCCTACATATGTCCGAACGACGCCCGTTACCATCCATAAGGGAAAATGATGAGTCCGAATGTCATTCAGCTGCTGGTTCTGGCAGGAATAGCGATTTTTCTGGTTTTAAAGTTGAAAAGCGTTCTGGGAACCCGAGAAGGATTTGAAAAACCGACCATGCGCACCGATTCAGAGGCCGCTCAGCGACGTGCTGGCCTTGAGGTGATCGAAGGTGGGCCCGATCCGGATATTACCGATCATGTCGAAGAGGACAGCCGCGCCGCAGAGGCCCTACACGCCATGAAGCTTGCCGAACCGAGCTTTAGTGTTAGCGAGTTTTTGGGCGGTGCGCGCGGGGCCTATGAAATGATCCTGATGGCGTTTGAAAAGGGCGACATGAATGCGATCAAACCCTTTCTGTCGGATGATGTGTTCGAATCCTTTGCCTCTGTCGTCGACAGCCGCGCGGATCAGGGCCTGACAGTAGAGGCCGAATTCATCGGTGTGCGCGAATTGTCCTTGCTGGATGTGGAGTTTGAGGAAAAAAGCCGCATAGGAGAGGTCAAGCTGCGCTTTGTCGGGGAAATGACATCGGTTGTGCGCAACTCTGATGATGAAATCGTCGAAGGGAAAACAGGCGAGATTAAGCGTCAGAAGGATATCTGGACCTTTGCCCGGAAAATGGGCAGCGATGATCCCAACTGGCAGTTGGTTGCAACCGGGGAATGACGCTTGCCCGGGCGCGGCGCGCCTGTTGCAAGGGAACGTGACATGAGCAAGCGTCGCCGATCCCCAACCGAAGAGGAGCTCCGGCTTTGGCAGCGCGTGGCGGGCAGCGCCACGCCAATGGCAGGTAAAATCCGCCCAACCCTGATGGAAGATGCGGCGCACCCTCTGCGCAACGACCGCCCCACTCCTACTGTCACCGACCCCATAGAGCCGTTTGAAATCGGATCACGGAAAACCGCCGGGCGCAGCAGTGTCAGCCTTTCGCCGTCCATCACCGACCACCTGTCCCGGCAACCCGTGCAGATGGACCAGAAGGTCTTTGGCAAGCTCGCACGTGGAAAATTAGAACCCGAAGCGCGGATTGACCTGCATGGCATGACATTGGATCGGGCGCATTCGGCGCTGACCGCCTTCATCCTGCGTTCTGCAGGTTCGGGCCACCGTTTGGTTCTGGTCATCACCGGCAAGGGTAAATCACGCGAAGATGGCGGCATTATCCCGGAACGGCGCGGTGTTTTACGCCATCACGTCCCCGATTGGTTGCAAACAGGCCTTTTGCGCAGTGTTGTGATGCAGGTTGCCCCCGCCCATCGCCGGCACGGGGGGACCGGGGCCTATTACGTGTATCTTCGTCGCAATCGTTAGGCTTGGTGCGTTGCCGCAATGCGCTGGGCGCGAAACACCGCCGTGCCGCTCAGGCCCGATGCCAGCAAGGTATATAGGGCGATGCCCGTCATTTGCTGATCAAAGTCGACCCCCCAATCAATCAAAACGCCCGTCACAGCCGGCCCGGCAGCAGAGCCCAATACCATCAGCGCCGCCGCCAGCGCCTTGATGGCGCCAAGGTGGCGGGTGCCGTAAATCTCTGCCCAGAACGCATTGGCGATGGTGGACTGACCGCCCTGGGTCATCGACAAAAACACCAGGGCGAGTGCCCCGGCGGCCAGGCTTTCAGCACCCCCAAGCAAATAGAACCCAAAGGCGAGCGGCACTTGATAAAACGGGATCAACCGAAACGCCCCCAATTGATCCATGATCCAACCAATCACCAGCGCGAAAGCAATGGCGCCGGCAGTAAAGACAGGGATCAGGGCGACAAATTCAGCGTGGCTCCAGCCTTTCACCTCGGCCAAATGCACCTGTTGAAAGAAGAGCGCGGTGATAAAAGTGGACGGCACCATCACCATTGGCACCATGGCCCAGAACAACCAATGTTTCAAAACGTCCGGTCGCGACCAATGACGCCCCATCATACCCGCCGCATGTGTTTCAGAGGCGGCGGCAGCTGGCGTTCGTTCCTGTCGCAAAAGCTTGGACAAGACCGGGATGAGCAAGAGCGCGATCACGGCGCAGCACAACCAGATCATACGCCAATACAGAACGGACATGAGTGAGACCATGATGATCGGCAAAAGCGCCTCCCCCGCCGCAAATCCAAGTGAGGCGATGGATAGGGCGCGCCCACGCGCAGCCACGAACCAGCGCGCCATGGCAACCACGGCCAAATGGCTGAGCATGCCCTGACCGGCAAAACGCAGCGCAAATATGATAAACGGCAACAGCCAAACAAAGGGTGACACGGCCATTGCCACGCAGGCTGCCGCCAAACCAACCATGACCAGCGCCCCCAGATGGCGCACGCGCAGTCGGTCGCTTAACCCCCCGGCCCAGATCATTAGGATGGCGGAGCAAAGCGTACCGAGACCGTAAATCGTGCCCCAGCGCGCATTGCTCAGGCCGAACTCGGCCCGGATCTCGCCGCCGAAAATGGAAATGAAAAAAGTCTGCCCAAAGCAGGAAATCAGGGTCAGCAGCGCGCCCGCAGACAAGAACCGCGCGTTTTCGCGAAGAAAGGACGCAAAGCTCATTGGGCTGTTGGCCACAGGATGACCTGCGTTGCATTGCGCACTGTCAGCACTGTTCCAGGGATCAGGCCAGTGCGGCCCGCACGGTCACCGCGAAAGGCGGCCTCGACCCCGGGCAACAGCCGCAAGATTTGTATCAGCTCAGGCGACGACGCGGCGTTGAAATGACCGCCGGGATCGCCAGAAAATTCTGATACATCGAACAATACGATATCAAACTCTGATAGTTCAGCCGCATCAGTGACAGTTCCCAACCTTTCCCCCTGACCCGTCAACCGGGCAGACAGGCCAAGCGCACGATCCCGGTCAGAGGCGAAGATCGCAAATGGCTGCGGCAGCTTCTTGATGCGGGTCATTTGTTGTTTGAACAGGGCAATATCGATGTCCGGCGATATCAGAACCACCCCGCTAAGCAGGCGCGCCGCATGTCCGGGGCGGGCAATTTCCATCTGCCGCAAAGTCTCCACAGCCAGCAAGCCGCCAATAGAATGTGCAACCAATAAAATACCATCTGCGCCAGCCCCATCGATCAGGTGGATGAATTCTTCCAGCCCATCGCGGGCAAAAAGGGCGCTGTCGCGATCATAGGCGTATCCTAGGGGATTGCCTAAGCTTGGCCAGGAATAGTGCACGGCGACATCAGGCAGATTAAAATCTGCGGCCATTTGGGTTAGTCGAAAGACACCATCGGCGAAGTTATTATTGTAGCCATGGACATAGAGCATGACGATCCGTTGCCCGCGCGGTCGCTTGACCAGCTCCCGTCGCAAGACCGTCTGAAAGGCGCGGGGGTCATCCTGAAACTCAACGGCCGTGGCGATGAAGTCGGTTTGCGGATCAGGCGCGCCTCGGGTCAGCTCTATCCGGCCCGTTTCATGGGTTGGCGGGACAGAGATATCCATCCGCGCCAAGCGCAACTGCGGATCACGCTCCGCCCCAAAAAGCAGGGCGTCATGCGTGCCTCGTGTTGTTCCGATGAAAACGGGGTATTCGGTCCCGATCCCTTTTGCGGCGGGGTCAACATGGATCGCGGCCCGCGGGGCGCAGGCTGTGATGAAGGCCACAAGAAGTAAGAACAAAGCCCTGAAAAACATCATGGCGGGATCCGGACTGATTACACGGACCTGCCTATCAGGATTGTTTTCATGCGACCAGACCGGTCGTTACAACACGTAACGGCTGAGATCGGCAGACTTTGACAGCGCGCCCAAATGAGCCTCAACAAAATCGGCATCCACGGTAATGGATTCGCCCGACCTGTCCGGGGCGGTGAATCCCAGCTCCTCAAACACGCGTTCGATCACGGTGTAGAGCCGGCGCGCGCCGATGTTTTCCACGCTGTGGTTCACATCTGCCGCGATTTTTGCCAGCGCCGCAATACCATCTTCGGTAAAGGTCACCGTCACCTCTTCGGTGGCCATAAGGGCGGTGTATTGCAGGGTCAGCGCATTGTCGGTTTCGGTCAGGATGCGGACGAAATCCTCTTCGGTCAGGGCGCGAAGTTCGACCCGGATTGGCAGGCGGCCCTGAAGTTCGGGCAGCAGGTCAGACGGCTTTGCCACATGAAACGCGCCCGACGCGATAAAGAGGATGTGATCGGTTTTAACGGGCCCGTATTTGGTGGAGACGACGGTGCCCTCGATCAGGGGCAGCAGGTCACGCTGTACACCTTCGCGACTGACATCGGCGCCGCGGGTATCTGACCGGGCGGTGACTTTGTCGATCTCATCAATGAAAACGATGCCGTTTTGTTCTGTCGCCTCTAACGCTGCGCGGTTGACCGCCTCTTCATCCAAGAGCTTGTCGGCCTCTTCACCGATCAAGATTTCATAGCTTTCAGCCACGGTCAGTTTGCGCTTGACGGTGCGCCCGCCAAAGGCCTTGCCAAAGAGATCGCCCAGATTCATCATACCCATCTGGCCGCCGGGTTGGCCGGGAATATCCATCATCGGCATTGGGCTGGAGGTATCAGTGAGCTCCAGCTCGATCATTGTATCGTCGAGGTCCCCTGCTTTCAGCTTGCGGCGAAACATTTCGCGCGTTTGTTCACGGGCATCTGTACCGGCGATGGCCTCTATCACCCGTTCCTCTGCCGCCTGATGCGCAGACGCTTTCACATCCTCGCGCATTTGTTCGCGGATCATGGTGATGGCTGCATCAGCCAGATCGCGGATCATTTGTTCGACGTCCCGACCTACATAGCCGACCTCAGTGAATTTGGTGGCCTCAACCTTGATAAAGGGCGCTTTGGCCAGTTTGGCCAGACGACGGCTAATTTCGGTTTTGCCCACCCCGGTGGGCCCGATCATCAGGATGTTTTTCGGATAAACTTCATCACGCAAATCATCGGGCAATTGCTTGCGTCGCCAGCGATTGCGCAGGGCCACAGCCACCGCACGCTTGGCGTCCTTCTGTCCGATGATAAAGCGATCCAGTTCGGATACAATCTCGCGTGGGGTCAGGTCGGTCATTCCGGCTCCATCTGTGAAGTTTGTTCGGGCACATGCCACGGCGGCAGGCGGTTTTTGCCCGGAAAATTGGGTAGGCGGCGCATAAGTACTGCGCGAATGTTGATCCACCAGACACCAAGCGCGGTGATGAATGCGCCAAGAACAAGCAGGGTGATCACGATGTTTAGGTCACTGTCGCTTTCGACATTGTTTTGCAGGGTCCATAACAAAATCACAGCCAGATAGCCAATCCCGGCGGTCAGAAAAGAACGACGGTCAATGATCAGGGCAATCAGGGCCACAACAACCAGCGACAGGCCAGAATAGATGTAGCCCATATTTCCCTCTATGCTGAGCAGGGAAAAGGCGATTGTGTTGACCAAAGCCGGTGCGGCCAGCAAGTGCAGCCAAAACCCGGTCACCGAATAGCGGCTGACGCGCATCGGATCGCGCATGTCAAAATACATACCGCCGAGAAATGCAAAAAACCCCGTGATCAACGACGCCCAGGCCAGAGCGGAACCGGACTGTAGGTCAAAGGCCTCAGCGCGCCAAAACAGCACGCCAAAATCGCCGAACCGATCAATTTCTGCCAACAGGCTGAGGATTCCAAGAAATCCGAATATGCCCAACGCAAACATGGCAAAGGGCAGGTGAAACTGACGAAAATAGAGCGCCAGTGCACCCATTCCGGCGACAGAAACGATGGCGGGATGCATGTCAGAATCAAAAACGAGCAGCGCGGTGGCGATAAACACACCCAGACTGGCGCACAAAAACACACCCGGCAGGGTCATGCGCCGCCGTCGCACCATGTAAATTGACATCAGCCAGCAAAGAGCGACGCCGACAAGTGGCATCAAAACACCCCCTCCAACCACATTGGTAAAGGACAGCATGCCAGCCACCAGCAGGATCAACCCAACAGTGACAAACAGTTCTGAGAACCCGCTGAAAAATTCAAAGGGCTCATCCTCCGCAGGGAGTGCGGTGCGGATGCCTTGACGCTGTTGAACATGCGTACTGAACGCGGCAGCGTGGGCCTCATCCAAAATTCCGGCGGCCACGGCCGATCGAATATCTTCTGTACTAAATTGTGACATGAACAGCTTTCATAGTCTGATCCGGCGAACCTAATCACCAAATCTGGAAACGCAAGGCGGCAAACAAAATCTCACAGCCCATCACACAACCGTTGGTCCCCTTTTTTCAACGCGACCGGGTGCATATTCATTACCCATCGCAACGAAAGGACACCCAATGATTACCCGACGCTCATTCATGACATCAGTGCCCCTTGTCGGCGCCGCTTTGACCCTTGGCCTGTCGGCCCTGCCTGCCTGGGCACAAAGATCGGGCAGCTTCGAAGGGCTATCAACCCACGTCACCGAAGGCACGGCCCGAATTGTCGAAGAAAACGGCACGTATTTTGTTGAGTTCGGAGATGATTTCACCCACGATGAATCACCTGATCCACGCGTAGCGCTGGGCAAAGACGGGTATGACCCCTCTACCAAATTGGGAGAGTTGAAGTCGCGCAATGGCGGCCAAAGATATGAAATCCCGGCAAACATCGACGTTTCAAACTACAACGAGATCTGGCTTTGGTGCGATGTTGCTGATGTGCCCCTTGGGCGCGCACCCCTGAACTAAGCCAGCTTCGGGTCCGGCGCCCTCCCTCAGGTTTCGGATCCGAATTTATCCGCCGGTGATGGTTTCCACCGTCAGATTGCCGTTCGTATATACACAGATGTCGGCGGCGATGGCCATGGCTTTGCGCGCGATGTCTTCAGCGGGCAGATCGGTTTCCAGCAATCCGCGCGCCGCTGCCAGCGCATAGTTTCCCCCAGACCCAATCGCGGCGATGCCGTGTTCGGGCTCCAACACATCGCCGGCCCCGGTGATGACATATAACTCCCGCCCATCGGTGACGATCAGCATGGCCTCTAGCTTTTGCAGGTATTTGTCGGTGCGCCAGTCTTTGGCGAGCTCGACGCTTGCGCGCTGTAGTTGCCCGGGTGTGGCCTCTAGCTTTGCCTCCAGCCGCTCCAACAAGGTAAAGGCATCGGCAGTGGATCCCGCAAACCCGGCAACCACGTCATAGCCGCCGGGGGATAGGCGGCGCACCTTGCGGGCCGTGCCCTTTATCACCGTCTGGCCCAGACTGACCTGCCCGTCACCCGCGACCACGACCTGCCCGCCCTTGCGCACACCGATAATGGTGGTGCCGTGCCATCCGGGAAACTGATCCTGTGCCATATGTGCCTCCGTATCTTGTTGCCCCTATATGGGCCGGTGGGAGAGCTGTGGCAACAGGTGCAAACCGATTTGATAGATATGCACCAAATGCAATCCGGGATTGCCGAACCGGCATTTGTTCGAAGCCCCCTATTTGTTTAGAGCATCGTCAATCAAACAATTGGCAGTCAAACCGGTGGGAGGGGAGTTATGGCCAATAGCACGCAGATCATCGAGACCCCTTTCGGAGCGATCGCAATCGTCTTCATCGCATGTTTGCTGCACAGGGCGCGTCGCGGCGTTGCTGGCCGTGTTGTGAAATCAGGCTCTGCTAAAAGATAAGGGCGCGCGCACCTATTCACCCTGCCGACAGGCGATACTGATCTGACATTGCGGGCAAAAACGCCTCTACCGCGGCCTGCGCGACCACATGAGTTTGACCGTCGCCCTGGACATCCAATCCACCCCTGACCGCAGTTACCACTGCCCGACCACGGGGCAGCCTGGCCCGCACCACATCCAGATCGACCTGAACAGGTTCTGCCACAGCCACGGTGACCTGAACCCGCATTTCCATATGATCGATACCCAATGTGCCGAAAAGCGTGATTGACGAATGACGCAGCGCGTCCTCAACCGCACGGCAGGCGGCCTTGGTATAGTCCTGACCGTAAAGGTCATTTCCCATACCCATTTCCAAAATGATGCGCTGATCAGACATTCGCGGGCTCCATATCAAACGACACCGCAAGCGCCACATTGGCAATGACTGTCTTGCCGCCATCGGCCTTGGGTACATCCAGCCCGCCGAATTTCGGATGAATCGTCACTTGTCCATAAGGGAAGATTGCAGACAGCCGATCAGTGTCAATTTGTTCAGGATCCTGAACGCCGACCTCGACGTCAATCAGCATGGCCTCTTTTGGGAAACCAAACAGCTCTGCCATATTGATGGAATTGTGCCACAGCGCATCGCGAATGGCGCGTTCGGCCGCGCCGGTGTAATCGCCGCGCCTGAGCGAACTGCCCATGCCAAATTCAACAAGAACACGTGTTTTGGCCATGCCCGCCCCGGAAATGAAAAGGGGCGCCCTGCGCCCCTAACCGTTCAGAATCTTAGATCGATTCCTTGATCCAGCTTTCCAGCGCAGCCTTTGGTGCGGCGCCGACCTTGTTGGATATGACCTCACCGCCCTTGAACATAAAGAGCGCCGGGATACCACGCACCCCCATTTGGGCGGGGGAGTTCGGGTTTTCATCCACATTCACCTTGGCGATCTTGATCTGCCCGTCATATTGGACGGCCAGCTCTTCCAGGGCGGGGCCGATCTGTTTGCATGGGCCACACCATTCGGCCCAGAAATCGACGACGACGGGGATGTCGGAATTGCGCACTTCGGCGTCAAAAGTGGCATCGGTGACAGCGACGGTTGCCATATGAAATACTCCTGCGGGATAGGTTCGGGTTAGGAACCTAGGGACGCCTTGGCCTGACGTCAAGGGACGACCACATGATCAAGGGCTGTAGTCACGATCTTGTGGGGAATTGGCATGACATGCGCAGTTTTTGTCCACAAAATGGCGATCTCAACCACCTGATCAGGGTAAATCTGCACCAGCGCTGCATAATACGCCGCCATTTGCCGCGAGATTCCATCAGGAGCGTCCTCTGCCCTGTCCGGCACCACCGCGTTGGTTTTGAAATCCACCGCCAATACGCGGTCAGGCCCAACCAGCAATCGATCCACGGTGCCAAGAATACGCCGCCCGCCCAGCGCCGGAATACTGGCGGTCAGCTCAACCTCTGCCAGCGCTGCATCATCAAAAATCTCTGCACAGCCCGGATCAAGCAGTACTTGTTGTGCCTCCTCTAGACAGGACTGGCGCTCGTCATTCGTTGCATCCGGGAACTGGCCGGATAACAAACGATCGGCTGCGTTGGACCATTCAGCGCGCATAACATCCGGCAAATGTTCCAACAGCAGGTGGATCATACTACCGCGCCGCAGGCCGGCGTCCTCATCAAGCCCATCCGCGCCGGGCAAGGCCTTTGCCCCGCCAAGATCAGAGGGAGACAACAATCCCGGGCCATCCACAGCCGCCGGTGCAGCACGCGCTGCCCAATCTGGGATGGCCTGTTCGGGTCCTTTCGGCGGTTCAGATACTGTTTCGCCCGACCCTTCCCAAGCACCACCCGATAACCGCAGCCCGCACCCGGCAGGAAATTCAACAGGCTCTGCTCCGGCGGATTCCATTCCTGCGCTGATCTGATTGTACCAGTTGCGGTCATTCTTATCCGGATCGCCCGCGCCCGCGACAATCAGCCATTTTTCCGCGCGGGTCATTGCTACATAAAGCAAACGATCTTGTTCGGCGTCGCGCTGGGCGGTCAAGCGTCCGCTTATGTCAGCGACGGGCTCTGGCTGTTGCGCTGCGGGCGTTTTCCAATATGCAATGCCATCACCGGGCAGCACCTCATCGCGAAGCGCTGTTTTTGCACGAATCGTGTCGGGCAGGATAACGATCGGGGCCTCCAACCCCTTTGCGCCATGCACGGTCATCACGCGAATTCGATCTGATGCACTGTCTAGCTGCCGCTTGATTTCCACATCCCCCGCAGAGAGCCAGCCCAGAAACCCGGTCAGGCTGGGAATATCAGCCCGCTCATAGGCCAGCGCCTGCGCCAGCAAAGCGTCAATGCCATCTTCGGCCTCTGTCCCCAGCCGGGCGAGTAATTTCTGGCGTCCGCTGTGCCGGGTCAGGGCGCGTTCAATCAGGTCATAGGGGCGCAGAAAGTCTGCATTTCGGCGCAAATCATTCAGGATATTTAAAGTATCTGGATGATGCTCTGCCTGATCGCGCAGGGCGGCCCATAAAAACTGCCCCTTTGGCCTGGGTTGGGCCAACGCATGGAGGGCCTGCTGTGTCCAGCCGAAAAGTGGCGATCGCAAGACTGCCGCCAGAGACAGATCATCCTCTGGTGTTGCGAGAAACGATAGCAGCGCCGAAATATCGCGCACGGCCAGTTCCGCCCCGATTTTCAACCGATCCGCCCCGGCAATTGGCAGATTGCGGGATTTACAGGCGCGGATAAGTTCGTGAAACAGCTCTGACCGACGTTGAACCAGGATCAGGATATCCCCGGCCCGCACCTTGCGCATTTGGTATCTGCCAGAACCATCGGCTTGATCCGGCAAATCGGCCCGCCCAACCATCCCGGCAATCTGATCCGCGATCATATTTGCCAATATGACCGTTTCCTTGTTTTCCGCCACCCGGTCGACGGGGTCATACCATTTCCCGGGGTCAGGGTGTTCTGTGCGCGGAGTGGCAGGCCACAGATCCACCCGACCGGGCATCTGGGATTTGAAGGCCAGATGGTGGACATTGCCGCCCAACCCAGTTTCGTCCGGTCGGTTAAAAACTGTATCAACCAGCCTTAAAATCGGTGCCGCGGAACGAAACGAATACTCAAGACCCATCGCGGCGAAGGGCTGATCAACCTGACGTAGACTGCTTTCAAAATGGGCCGACATTCTGTCAAACCCCTCCGGATCTGCCCCCTGAAACGAATAGATCGATTGCTTTTTGTCGCCCACGACAAAGACCGTGCGCTGAACGTCATCCCGGGCGCCCTGCCCGGCGGTAAATTCCTGTGTCAGCCGTTCGATCACATCCCATTGCACCGGGCTTGTGTCTTGTGCCTCATCCACCAGAAGATGATCGATCCCGCCGTCCAGCCGGTACAGGACCCACTGGGCCACAGCTGGATCGCTTAACAGCGCGCGTGCCTTCAAAATCAGGTCGTCGAAATCCAACCACCCATGTCGGGCTTTCCGGTCCCGATAATGTTTCAGAAACTGATGCGCGAACCGATGAAGAACCAGCGCCCGCTCCGCAGAGAGGAGCGCAATCCGATCCGGACGCGCCTGTTCCACGGCCTGCATCAGGTTTTCTATCCTGGGCAGTATGTCGGCAAGACCTGCGCGGGTGCTTTTTGTTGGGAAGGATCCGATCTTGGCACTAAAGGGCGGATTTTTCTTGGAACCTGCGCCGAACAGGAACACTTGCTCTAACACCTCCAGATCAACTGCGCGCAAGGCCGATGGATCAATGCTTTGCAGGCGGGTTGCCGCTGTCTGGTCGGTGCTTGAGCCCTGCGACAGCGCCGAAACCAGACGTTGAAAGTCGGTGCATTGAATGCAAATGGAAATCTTTTTCAGTAAATCTGATAAACTAACCCCGGGCGCCAACCGTAAACTTTTTAACAGATGATCGCGATCCGGCGGGTTTGAAAACAACGCCTGATGTTTGACGACTTCTCCGGCCAAATCCGCCAGATCATCGCCGGACATATGGTGCGCCAGCTCGCCCAGAAGCTCGGCCTCCGGCCCTTCGGCGATTTCCTCAACAACCTCTTCGCGCAAAACCTTTGCGGCGCGTTCGTCCATCTCTACAAATTGCGGACTGACCCCGGCCTCCAGCGGGAACCGACGCAGAAGTGCCGAACAGAAAGAGTGGATGGTCTGAATCTTCAGCCCGCCAGGCGTTTCAATGGCGCTGGCGAACAATCTGCGCGCTTCTGCAACTTTATCGGAAGAGATGCGCGCGCCTTCACCCAAATGTGTCAGGGCCTCGCGCAGCTTCACCTCTTCCAGCATGGCCCATTCGCCCAACCGGCCAAACAGGCGATTTTGCATTTCGGACGCTGCGGCCTTTGTGTAGGTCAGGCACAGGATGTTTTGCGGCGGGACCTTGTTTAGCAAAAGTCGCGCCACCCTATCTGTCAGAACGCGGGTTTTGCCCGATCCGGCGTTAGCTGACAGCCAGACAGAGCCTGCCGGATCTGCCGCCCTGACCTGTGCTTCTGTCGCCGCGTCGCGTTTGATCATGGCATATCCTCTGCCACCGGCTCGTCAGCATCATCCCACTCACCAAAGCGCGCCAGGTGGTCATAATCCCCCTCAAACCGTTGCTTTGCGACGGCGCGTCGGGCCAAGTACCCCTGTTTTGGGCCGAAATAGGCACTGATCAATGCCTGAAACTCGGACCAGACCCGACCCAATCCCGGATCATCCAGCGGTGCGGCCACAAGCTTGGGCTTTGTCCCAAGGCCGATGTAGCTGGCCTGCGTTACGGTAGATGGCCCAACCCTGGAAAATCCACCCCGTTCGGCCATTGCGGCCTCTAACAAAAGCTGCTTCTCGAAATGCTTTTGTTCATCCGGGCTGGGCGGTGTTCCGGTCTTGTAATCATATATCCTAATGCCGCCACCGGCTTCGCGATCAAATCGGTCAGCCTTGGCCGACAGCGTAAAATCCACCCCCGTCAGATCCACGGTACCCAGCTGCTCCGGTTCAAGCGGCGTTGCAGATGAGCGGCGCTCCATTTCACCCGCTAAAAACCAGTCGAGGGTTTTTTCAAACTTTGCCAGCCAAATCTGCTGTGCAGTTTGCCAAGGTGCGCGGGCCGCAAACTCCTCCCTCGCGATTCGGAGCAGCCCTTCCCGTGACTCTACCCCCTCGCGGACAAATCGCTCCAGCACCTTGTGCAAGATCGTTCCCCGAAGCGACGCATCGGGGCTGGGGTTTATGGGATCAAGTTTGCGTAAGTTCAAAACATTGCGTGCATAAATGGCAAAGGGATCTCGGATCAGCGTTTTTATCTGTGTCACGGAAAGCCGTCTTGGCCGCTGTGATACAGGGGGTTGTGGCGCGGGCCGCGACGCGGGCGAAACCTCTGCCACGGGTTTTTCAACACATCGCACCAAATCCAACCAATCCTGCCCCCTTGCCCGCATATCATTCAGGGCGTCAGGGCCACCTTGGTCAGGCAGGCCGTCAAGCAGGTTTGTCAGCCGGTTCAACCAGCGCGACGGCACGGTTTCAGACTCTGCATCGCGCACGGCCCGGGTGATCCACACCTCATTCGCGCCAACAGCCTGCTGATAGTCATGGGCGGACAGGCCGATCCGACGTTCGGGCAGCAATAGTCCCGCATCTTTGCGCATTTGCCGATTTAGCCACGGGTCCGGGGCGGGCTGCCCTGGCCAAGCCCCATCGTTCAATCCACCAAGGATCACCAGATCGGCACCCTGAACGCGGGCCTCCAGCGTGCCCCAAATCATAATGCTGGGGTGGGGCTGGTCCGGCACGCGAACCTCCCGCGCCTGAAGTTGGCGGGTCAAAAGCCGCACGTAATCGGCGATGTGGACTTGCCCGCTTGAACCCGCGGCATCGCAAAGCTCATCCATCACCGCTCGCGCCTCGCGGCCCGCGGCCTGCTGCCACAGCTCACCCGGAGCGGCGCCCCCGGGACCAGCTGAAAGCCGCTCTGCGAGCTCAATATGTTTTTTAAGGTGGTCCGACAGGGGCCGCTCACCCCCCAGTTCAAGATCATCAAGTAAGCCAGATAGCCACAGCGCCCAGTCAACACGCCCCGGATCGCCCAGCGCCCAAAGCTTAATGTCCTCCGCGCTGGGGAAGGCTATCGCCCCTCGGCGCAAGTGTAGCTCTAACTCCCGGGTCCAGAGCAGGTGGTCTCCGCGGGCGCTGGACCCTGTGTTGGTCAACGGGTGCTTTAACAGGACCATCAGATCCTCGCCGGTCAGACGCTGGCCGATAAGCGCCGCAATATGGCGTAAAAACCGCCCAGGCGCAGACAAAGACAGGGGCCGCCCGGCACTGTCGTCGGGTGCAATATCCCACCGGTCCAATGCGGCGGTAACTTGTCGCGTCAGTTGACGATCTGGCGAAATCAGCGCCGCAGCTTGACCGTCCTCGGCCGCTTTGCGCAGGCGAAGCGCGATGACGGCCGCCTCCTCCCGGGTTGTTGGGGCCTCTATCAGGGTCACTCGTTCCGTTGATGGGGCAATATCGTGCAGTTTTGCACCTTCTGTCATCCAGCGATCCGTTACCGGCGCGGGGCGGAGCGACAGCGAAATCAACGTGTTTCGTCCCGGGCTCGGGGCAAGACCGCGGGCCCATTCCTGCACACAATCACGCGGCGCATCCAATTCCTGCAACAATTGCGCAAAGCGGTATTGAGGATGATCTTCAAATGATGCCGTTTTCCGCATCTTGTCCCAGACATCAGCGGGCTGGTGAAAGTCAAACCCTGGCAGGATCAGCGCCCCTTGTGGAAGATTGGCAACCGCCCGCATCAGCAATCGCGTTGTTCCCCGAGATCCAGTTGTGCCGGCAACAATGATCGGATGATCAGGGGGGCTTGCCCGCCATTTGTCGATCTGGTTCCGCACAAGCGCGCGCCGCTGGGCCTCTGCATCTTGCGATACCTCTTCAAAATAGGGCGCTATCAAATTCAGAAACTGCAGCGTCCGCGCCCAGTGGCCGGATTGATCGGTTACATCAAGCTGTTGAAATATATCGGGCGACACACCCTCGCCCTGCATCTCTTCCATCAGCGAGAGTAAGCTGTCTGCCAGATCAAATACTGCGCTTTCCGGGGCCAGATCAGGCTGCGCCCGGATCAAGCCGCGCACCAACTGGGCCAGCTCCAACTTGCGTTGAAGGCTGGAAACAGGTTTGTGCGCCTCTTCCCACGCGGCTGGCAACATATCTACGACCAGGCGGATCCGCGGTAAAAACCCGCACCCTGCCTCAGCAAACAGCAATTGAATACGCCTCTGCATCCGCCGCGTGTTGACGTACAGTTCCACCCGCGCCATTGCCTCTGCGGGCTGATCGTGCATCCGATCTTTCATCCCCTGAACAAGGGCGCGCGCAAAATCGGTACCGGGCGGCATGGCAAACAGGCGCGGATGCGGGCACGGATCAAACATTATCACTTCCACGCAACATTGCCTCTGCGGTCCCTATTCCCTCGGGCGTGCCCACATCACACCACTGCCCAGGATAGCTCATCCCGTAGACGCGACCTCGGTCCATCAGGTCATCCCACAGCAGGTTTAAAGAGAACGCCTTTTCCGTAAACCCGCTCAGCCGATCGGTTCGGATAATCTGTGCACCGGTATAGACTTGCCCGGGCCCGCGTTTTAGCGTGCCATTGTCGTCACGTATAAAGTCACCACGCCCGCCATGTGCCGTCGCCCGCTGTGGCGGGACCAACATCAACAACGCATCCATTTGATCTGGCCGCCACGCCGTTCGAAGCAAGGACAGTGGATTTGGTCCCCTCCAAACAGCATCTGGGTTGAAGGTAAAAACAGGGCCTGACCCGAGCAGCGGCAAAGCCTGCCGCAACCCGCCCCCGGTCTCTAAAACAGTCTCTAATTCATGGGAAAATGCAATATTTTGGCCTGAAAGGTGGGCGTGAATCATTTCCGCCTTGTAGTGGGTGTTGACCACAATCGTCTTGACACCAGCATCCTCAACCCACCCCAGCGCATGATCGATCAAGGGCCTGCCGCCCACAGGGATCAACGGTTTGGGCCTGTCCTTGGTCAGTTGACCCATACGAGTCCCCAGCCCAGCGGCAAACAGCATTAAGGAGGTCGGGAGTTCAGCCGTCATTGCGTTCTGAGCCCCTGTAAATGTTTGGTACTGGGTTCTGGCAGCACTGACAAAACGGCCAAGCGTAGGCCCTGTAAGGAAGGATGGTGCAAATTTTCCATCAACAACGCCCAAACCCGGGGGATCATATCAATATAGTGATGTTTGCCGCCCACGCGCGACAGGCGTGCAAAGATCCCCAATATGCGCAGATTGCGCTGTGCGCCCTGAGCCGCGACGGCCGCTGTTAAATCGCCGACCGATCGGCCGGATAGATCCGCATAACGGGCAATCATCGCCGTCGCACATTGGGCAGATACATCTCGGCGCGCATCCTGGATCAACGAGGCCAGATCATAGCTATGATGGCCCAGCAAAGCGTCCTGAAAATCCAGCAAACCAACCCGGGCGACCCCTTCGCGATCTGGCAGCCAGATCAGGTTCTCGGCATGAAAGTCTCTTAGAATGACGCAGTCAGTTTCAGGAGCAATTTCTTGCAAAATGGTCTCTAACTCAGCCGAAATAGCATGAAATTGCTCAGCATTGCTGTCACCACCTACGTAGAGTTCAAACGCAGGCGCAATGTATTGGGCCATCATATGAGGCCCATATAGTTGCAGGCCATCGGGTGCCTGGCGTTGGTGTAGGTGAAACAGGACGTCAACGGCAGCCTCATAAAGAACGCGCTCATCGGCCGGGTGCTTATGCAGCCAGCGACCATAAACGGCGTCGCCCAGGTCCTCCATCAGGATCAATCCCAAAGCCTTGTGTGCCGCAAAGACCTCTGGCGCGCTCAGACCGCAGTCCCGCAAATGTTTGGCGATCGACAGAAAGGGCACAATCGATCCCTGATCCGGTGGATGATCCATCAAGATGGCGCGCTGATCCGCGAACTTCAGACGACTGTACAGGCGGGATGACGCATCCCCTGCCATGGGCGTGATCACAGCGCCATGCCAACCCGCCCCCTTTAGGAAGGTAGCGATATTGTCCCCGCGCTCAATCACGAATGGCCTCCAGCACTTGGCGCCATCGTTCGTGATCGCCGTAAACCTGAAGGTGTCGCACCTGAGGTTGTGAAGCCATGCTAAATGCCAGTGTTAGAGCCTGTTTTGGGATATACCCGCCTAATCTGTCGGGCCATTCGATCAGACAAATCGCGTCGCTCAGCGCCTCTTCCAAACCCAGCTCAAACACCTCGTCCGGGGTCGTCAGGCGATACAGATCGCAATGCCAAACCTCGCCGGACACGGTGTCATAGGTCTGGACCAGCGTGAATGTGGGCGATGGCACATCTTCGGGCACGTCCAATAAATCCTGAATCACTGCCCGGGCAAAATGGGATTTCCCGGCCCCAACGGATCCTTCCAGCAGCAAGCAGTCACCGGGGTGCAACAAAGCAGAAATCCGTCGCGCCAAAGCGGCCGTTTCTTCCGGGCTGGACAGGGTCAAGGTGCGGGCGGGGTCAGTCATGGTCGAACTTTAGCCCAGGCAGTGGCAGCCGCAAGCACGATCAGCCGGTAATCGGCGGGTTCTTGGCCAAAGCCTTGCGCGCGGTTGTCTCCTCTGGCCCACGGTCCCCGCGCGGCCAGATCAGCTCGACAATTGCGCCGCATTTTTCTGGCTTTTCCTGTTCGACCAAAAACGGATCGGCCCCATTGGCAAAGCTCAGCTCGGCGCGGGTGCGCTCCAAAAGCGTTTTGGCGATAAACAGACCCAGACCCATGCCTTCATATTCCGGGCGCTGCTTGGCGGCGGGGGGGCGCCGACGCCGCACAAACGGATCGCCAATCCGACCCAAAAGCTGGGGGGCAAAGCCGGGACCGTCGTCGCTGATTTTGATGCGAATACGCTGATCGGACCAGCGCGCCTCTACCCATACGCGGCTTTCGGCGAAATCAACGGCGTTCTGCACGAGATTGCGAAGCCCATGAATCAATTCCGGTTGGCGCTGCAATGTGGGTTCCGGGCCGCCTCCGGCAGATGCCCGATAGTCAAAGATGACCTCTTTGCCCCGGTCCAGATGCGGCTCTGCGGCCTCTGTAACAACAGCAGATAACAGCGCGCTTCGCAGATGGGTGTCGTCTTTGCCTGCGCGACCCATAGAGCGCAAGATTTCCCGGCATCTGTCGGCCTGATCCCGGATCAACTGCGCGTCTTCGCTTAGCTCTGGCCGATCGGTCAATTCGTCCACCAGTTCGGAACTGACAAGCTTGATCGTCGCCAGCGGCGTACCCAGTTCATGCGCGGCTGCGGCAACCACACCCCCCAGATCCGTCAGCTTCTGCTCTCGTGACAGGGCCATCTGCGTGGCCAGCAATCCTTCGGACATAGAGTGGATTTCAGATGTCACGCGGCGGGCATACACCCCCATGAACAATGTGCCGATCAGAATGGCCACCCAATACCCAAAGACAAAGATGTCGGGCATGCGCAGGACAAACCCCTGTTCCGTGCGTAGGGGCAGGTGGTAGGTGGTCAAGGCGGTTGCGCAGAAAATCGCCACCGCCCCCAGCACAAATGTGGATCGCAAATGCAGCGCCGTGGCCGAGATTGTCACCGGCACCACGATCAGAAAGGCAAAGGGGTTGTGTAAGCCCCCGGTGAGATACAAAAGCGCCACCAGCTGCGCGATGTCAAACAGCAGCATCGCCAAGGCCTGTGCCTCGGTGACCCGCTTGTTTTCGGGATAAACAAACAGCGCAACCAGATTGGCAATCACCGACGCGCCGATCACCATGAATACATATCCTAGCTCTAACCGTAGATCGAATTGCAGATGGGCAATCGTTACTGCCAGCGCCTGACCGGCAATAGCAACCCAGCGCAGAAGGCTGAGCGTGCGCAATCGCAGCCATTCGCTGCGGGCGTCGCTGCTAAACAGGGCAGGGGTGGGGTTGGTCATGTTGCTCGCAGGATTGTGAATGCGTCAGGTTGCACCATTGCTAATCTTGCCTAGGAATGCAAACAGCGGCACAGCTATCTGATAAGGATTATTCTGATGCTCAAAGCCTACGCGATTACAGCATCTGTTGCGATGACCGGCCTTTTGGCGGGTCTGTGGTACATGACCACTGGCGGGGTCGAGGATGCACTGGCCCAATGCCGCCGCGGCCAGGTGGCTGGTGGTACGGATACGATTGGCGGGCCATTTACCCTGATTGATCATAAGGGTCAGGACGTGACCGACGCCGATATCATTACCGGCCCGACCCTGATTTATTTCGGATATACATTCTGCCCGGATGTCTGCCCCGCCGACACGGCCCGCAACGCGATTGCCGTGGATCTGTTGGCAGAGGCGGGCCATCAGGTGACGCCGGCGATGATCTCGATCGATCCCACGCGTGACACACCACAGGTGATGGCAGATTACGTCTTTAACCTACACGAACGCATGATCGGGTTGACCGGATCGGCGGACCAGATCAAGACCGCCGCGCGCGCCTATTATGTTTACTATAAAAAACAGGACGGAGACCCCGAATACTATTTGATGGATCATTCGGTGCTGACCTATCTGGCCTTCCCCGAATTGGGCGTCGTTGAGTATTTCGGGCGCGATGTCACACCAGAGGTTATGGCCGAAAGCACGGCCTGCTTCGTCGACGCAATAGAATGACGCGTTGTTTGACCCCCCGGTGGTGACTGTCTAAACATAAGCAGAACAGGTGACGCAAAGGGGAACGGCATGGCGGAGCGGGAGCTTCTGGAAATCGGCGACGACAATTCCTTGCTATTGGTTGATGACGATGAGGCGTTTGTGCGTCGATTGGCCAGAGCAATGGAAAAACGCGGCTTTTCCCCGGAAACAGCAGAGTCCGTCGCGGCGGGCAAGGCCATCGCAACGGCGCGCCCACCGGCATACGCCGTCATCGACCTGCGACTGGAAGATGGCAATGGGCTGGATGTTGTTGAAACCCTGCGCGAACGCCGCCCCGATGCCCGGATTATCGTGCTGACTGGTTACGGCGCCATTGCCACGGCCGTTGCTGCGGTGAAATCAGGGGCAACGGATTATCTGTCCAAACCAGCGGATGCCAATGACGTGACAGCTGCGCTCTTGGCCATGCCGGATGAGCTGCCACCACCGCCGGAAAACCCGATGTCGGCAGACCGCGTGCGGTGGGAACATATTCAGCGCGTTTATGAGCTTTGTGATCGAAACGTCTCGGAAACCGCGCGACGTCTGAACATGCACCGCCGGACGCTGCAGCGCATCCTTGCCAAACGCAGCCCAAGATGAGGGCGCTTGCGCCGATCGCCTTGCTGGCCGTGGCGGCCTGTACCCAGCCTGCGGATAATCCAACCCGTCAGGTTGGTGATGAGGTTCTGATTGCCCTACAGGATGGTTGGAATTGCTATCAGGGCCGATGTTTTCAATACCACGCCCATACGGGCCAGATACAGGCAGTTGGGCATGAACGGACGGGCATTCCGGTTTTGGCTGAGATCAATGATGGCGAGGTCACACCGCGCAACTTCCTACGCCTGTTCAACGCCGCGCTAAGCGCCAACGATTTCGCCGATTACTAGATCATCTGTTCCAGCAACGCCTGAACGCGCGCGCTATAGGCATCGCGCACCTCAACAGGCGGGCGCAGATGAATGAACAGCCCTTTGACCAGTTCGGGCCGCGGGCGACCGAACAGTTTATTGGCCTCGGTCACGGAAAATCCGGCGATTTGGGTGGCCTCCAGCCAAGCAGAGACAGAATCGGCCCGTTTGATTTGTTTTTTGATGGTGGCAGGTGTTGTGGCCGGCAGGCCAAAGCGCAGATGAATAGCCGCCGTCAGGCGATCATCCAAGGCGCCATATCCTGGGCCAACGGCAGCCTTAACCGGGGAAATCATATCCCCGATTACATATTCCGGCGCGTCATGCAGCAAGGCGGCCAAATGCCACTTTGGCGCCACGCCGGGGGCAATGCGGGCAAAAATTTCATCCACCAGCAATGAATGTTCAGCCACTGAATAGGGGTAATCGCCATGGGTTTGCCCGTTCCAGCGCGCCACAAAGGCCAGCCCATGAGCGATATCTTCGATCTCGATATCCATCGGCGTTGGATCCAGCAGGTCCAATCTGCGGCCTGATAGCATTCTTTGCCAGGCGCGCGGGGCTTTTGACGGCATCAGATGACCCTCTTTACGGCACTATTTCTCTCAAGCATTTGAAAAACATCTGAAAAATATCCAACGTTACAAACACTGTCGGCACATTAACGGCAATGTGTTGCCGCGTCATTGGTAAAAATTAGCCCGTATTTCCATATAATATTCAGAAATGGGGCCCATGTTCCCCGGCAGGAACATCAGGTCCCGGCAACGGAAAGGAAAGACTGATGTTCAAACGGACCATGACCGCTGCGCTGATATTCGGCGCTGCCGCGCTTGCCCCGCCAGCACAGGCACAACCTGTCGCGCCCTGTATGGCGCGCGGGGATCTGATTGACACGCTGAACAAAAAATACAGCGAAACAATGATCGGCGGAGGGCTGCAAAATGCCCAGCAATTGCTGGAAATCTGGCGATCAGAAGAAACGGGCAGTTTTACAGTTATCGTAACCAACGCCGATGGCGTCAGCTGTATCGTGGCCTCTGGCCAGCACTGGCAGGCGGCGGTGATGGAACCCGAAGGGGTGGCAGGCTGACCCCCGTGATACGACATTGCCCTGATCGCGCCCTGATGCTATCTGCCCTGCGACCCACGTTTCGCAAGGAGCCACCCCCATGGCACAGGATTACATCGTCAAGGATATTGCGCTGGCGGAGTTCGGCCGGAAAGAGCTGGACATTGCCGAAACCGAGATGCCAGGCCTGATGGCTTTGCGCGAAGAATACGGTGACAGCAAACCGTTGAAGGGCGCGCGGATTGTCGGCTCCCTGCACATGACCATCCAGACCGCGGTTTTGATCGAAACCCTTGTGGCGCTGGGCGCCGATGTGCGCTGGGCCTCTTGCAACATCTTTTCCACTCAGGATCATGCGGCGGCGGCCATTGCCGCAAGCGGTATCCCGGTTTTTGCCATTAAGGGCCAATCGTTGGAGGAACACTGGGACTATCTGGACAAATCCTTCCTGTTCGCCGATGGCCCCAACATGATCCTGGATGATGGTGGGGATGCGACGCTTTATATCCTGCTGGGTGCTCGTGCAGAGGCCGGGGAAGATATTATTTCTGTTCCAACCTCGGAAGAGGAAGCCGCCATTAAGGCGCAGATCGCCAAGCGCATGGCCGCGTCACCCGGCTGGTTTACTAAAATGCGCGACCAGATTCAGGGCGTGACAGAGGAAACCACCACGGGTGTGAATCGCCTGTATCAATTGGTTAAGGAAGGCCAACTGCCCTTCCCGGCGATCAACGTGAATGACTCTGTCACGAAGTCGAAATTCGATAATAAATACGGCTGCCGGGAATCGCTGGTTGACGGCATCCGCCGCGCCACCGATACGATGATGGCGGGCAAGGTCGCTGTTGTCTGTGGCTATGGTGACGTGGGCAAAGGCTCTGCTGCATCCCTGCGCGGTGCTGGCGCCCGTGTGAAAGTCACCGAGGTTGATCCGATCTGCGCCCTGCAGGCGGCAATGGACGGGTTCGAGGTGACATTGCTGGAAGACGAGATCGACAGCGCCGATATCTTCATCACCACCACGGGCAACAAAGACGTGATTCGCATCGAGCATTTGCGCGAGATGAAGGATATGGCCATCGTCGGTAATATCGGCCATTTCGACAATGAAATTCAGGTCGCGAACCTGAAAAACCACAAATGGACAAACATCAAGGATCAGGTCGACATGATCGAGATGCCAAACGGCAATCGTCTGATCCTGCTGTCAGAGGGCCGGCTTTTGAACCTTGGCAATGCGACCGGGCATCCTTCGTTCGTGATGTCGGCCTCGTTTACCAATCAGGTTCTGGCGCAGATCGAACTGTGGACCAAGGGCGATGAGTACGAAAACAAGGTCTATATCCTGCCCAAGCATCTAGACGAAAAAGTCGCCCGCCTGCATTTGGGACGGATTGGCGCCAAGCTGACCAAACTGGACAAGGACCAGGCCGCCTATATTGGTGTGACTCCTGAGGGCCCATTTAAGCCGGAACATTACCGGTATTGATCCAACTACCATCAGTCGCAAAAACCCAGCAATATGCAGGGTGTTCGATTTGAGCGCCGCCTCAATTTGGCTGTAAATTGATCGATTATAGAATTCATGATAGCTTGTGAGAACTCGATATGGGGCAGTGGAAAGCAAGCCATGCCAACTCATTGGGCACTAAGTTATTTAAAAAATTCTAAAGCATATTTCCTGTGCATACTTTTTGTGGCTTCGCTTGCTGCCTGTTCTCATCCGTTAACAGAGCAATCCAGACTGTTGGCAGAAGCGCAAAGCATTGAAGTCTCGATCTTGCACAAACCACTTGTGACGATTGAAACCCCACCAAACATAAAACCATCCGTTGACGGCAATGCAAATCGTGGTGCCGCTGAGGGGATGAACTTCATCTTGGATGGGGGTAGTTCAGGAAATCCATTGGAAGTTTTACTTATCCCAGTTTTAGCAATTGGAGGCGCAGCGGTAGGCTCTGTCGCTGGAAGCGTTCGAACCCCAAGCGAAGAGGGGTGGCAGGCCATAGTTGCGCAGAATGAGGATAATAAGCGCATGAGCACGCGCTTGATGGCGGCTATGTACAGTCCAGAAGCGCGGCGAGCGATTAATTAGCGGTTTTTGGAGTCGTTATCAGGCGCGGCCGAAAAGCACGGGACCTGTGTTCAACAGGCAAACGATCGCAGACAATGCAGAACAAAACCTGCTTTGCATCTCGAAATTACGTTTGACCAAATTGTTGACCTAAAAGGCGACTTTAATCCCTATCGGGGCGCCACAAGGCCAAATTATCTCTTGTCAGCCAAGATAAGCCTCATTCCGGAGGCGGGAGTTGAGCCGGGCTGCAGGGAGTATCACGAATCATTTGAAGTTCTGGCGATAGTACCACCGCCAGAAATTTCGGCGGGTCAACTGCGGCAAATCGTAATTAGAAATCAGATCGGGAAATTCACAGATGAAATTTTAGGTGACATATATGGCGCGCGTGATGGATCAATTACAAAATACTCAGGAGTACTTCCGTGCTAGGCGCAAAAATATTGCGGCTAAAGAAAGTAACTTCTCAACAGCACGAAACATATGGTGCAAGGTTGCTAGGGTTTTTTGTAAAGGATGATCACTACACGATGGGCAGGCGCGAAAATCTGATCGAGCAATATGCAACGGACCTTCGTGATAAATGCGGGCTCACTCCGAACAGGCTGCTTTTGGAGAAGGTTGCCATAGGCTGTGGACCGCTGATCTATCACGACAATACAGCCTTCGTTTCCGCGGAAAATTTGGCCGATCGCGCCCAGATCAAAAACAACTTTCTGATCCGCAAACTCGGAATGCCCGACACGCCGGTTCTGGATGCCGCGATCGACGCGATGTTTGAAATATATGGCGGCACGGTCCCGCAAAAACACCGCGCCGTGATTTATTATCTATTGGTTAAACATTTCGGGAAAGAGGACCATTACCCCTGAACAGTTCAAGGTTCGATCCCGGCCATTTCACACACAATCACCCATTCGGTATCACTGACGGGCTGAACCGACAGACGGGTGTTGTTGACCAGAACCATGTCGGTCAGGCGCGGGTCTTCTTTGCACATTTGCAGGGTCACTGGTGTGTTCACTGGCTTCACCGCCTTGATATCCACGCATTCCCAACGCGGGTCATCCGTGGTGCTGTCGGGATGGGCCAGGGCACAGACCTCGACCACACCGACAACCGCCTTTTCCTTCAGCGAATGATAGAAAAAGCCCAGGTCACCGATCTGCATGGCGCGCATGTTGTTGCGCGCCTGATAATTGCGCACCCCGTCCCACTCTTCACCAGCGTCGCCTTTGGCCACCTGATCATCCCAGCTCCAGGTGTTGGGTTCGGATTTAAACAGCCAATAGGCCATGTCAGATCACCTTTTTCCATTCAATCAGGGTGACGCTATCAAAGAGCCCGGCCTTGGCATAGGGATCATTATCGGCCCAATTCTGTGCCGCCGCGCGATCCGCCACATCCATAATGATCATTGATCCGCACATCTGTCCGGCCTCATCCAGAAATGGCCCGGCCTGTTCGACGACGCCGGTTTCGCGGATATAGGATAAATGTGCCTCTCTGTTATCCAACCGGGTTTGCAGATGACCTGCCTTATCTTTGGTGATGAGGGCAAAGCGCATGATTATTCCTTTCGTAGGGGGCGCGACAGCAGTGACGATATCGCCTCTGCCACGGTGATATGTTGGCCGACCACCGCGCTGATGACGGTGGAGATGGGCATGTCTATATTGCGGTTTTTAGCAAGGTTAGAGACTGCTTTTGCGGTTGCGGCACCCTCGACCGTGATCTTCGCGTCGAACGCGCTCCCCGCTCCCAGCGCCAGACCAAAGCGATAGTTTCGGGATTGGTCTGATGTGCAGGTCAGCGCCAGATCGCCAAAGCCTGACAGACCCGACAACGTTTCCGGAAGGGCGCCCAGCTCACCCGCCAGCCGGGTCATCTCTGCATAGCCCCGGGTCATGATCGCGGCGCGCGCACTTTCGCCGAGGCCCGCGCCTATGGCGATCCCGCAGGCAATGGCGACCACGTTTTTCAACGCCCCGCCCAGCTCGGCCCCGGCCACGTCCGTGGTGCGATACAGCCGCAGATTGCTGGTCGACAGATCGTGCTGCAATTCCCCGCAGATCGCCTCATCCTCGCAAGCCAAAGTCAGGGCCGTGGGCAGGCCGCGGGCGATATCCGCGGCAAAGCTCGGGCCGGTTAGGATCGCGGCGGTGGCGTTCGGGACGATCGCGGCAATCACGGCGCTGGGCCCGGTCAGGGTGTTCAGATCGATCCCCTTGCAACAGGCAACCAGCCGTTTTCCCGAAAAAACGGCTCTATTCTGGCCCAAAAGGGCCGAAAGGCTTTGCATCGGTACGGCCATCAGTAAGGTATCGACCTCTGCCGCCTCGATCAGTGAGCTCGTCGGTCGTAGAGAATCTGGCAAAGTGATCCCGGGCAGCCGTGCTTGATTTTCACGCGTCTCTGCCATAGATCGTGCTGCTTCTGCATCCCGCGCCCATAGGGTCACAGGCTGCCCATCCCGCGCTATGGATATGGCCAGCGCGGTTCCAAATGCCCCTGCTCCGATCACTGATACGCTCATGCCTTGGCCCCTTTCTTACCTGATCCCAGCAGGGCCGGGGCGGTTGTGTCAAGCGGCCAACGTGGTCGTGCGGACAGGGCCATGTCATCCACTTGCCCGATCCGATACCGCTCTATGCCCACCCAGGCGATCATTGCGGCATTATCTGTGCACAGCGCCAACGGGGGCGCCAGAAACGCGACACCTTGTTCAGCACATATAGACTCTAATCCAGCCCGAATCGCCTGATTTGCAGCCACACCCCCTGCCACTGCCAGGCAGGGGTTTGAGGGCTTTTCAGACAAATATTCGGTGATGGCGCGGCGGGATTTTTCCACCAAAACATCGCGCACGGCCACTTGAAATCCAACACTTAGGTCATCGCGATCCCGTTCGCGCAACCCGTCTTGTTCCGCAATCAGCGCATCGCGGGCCCGCAAGAGCGCGGTTTTCAAGCCGGAAAAGGACATATCGCACCCCGGTCGATCCAAAAGCGGCCGGGGAAAGCGGAACCGAGTCTCATCCCCCGCCTTCGCACGGGCTTCGACAATCGGCCCACCGGGTTGCCCCAATCCCAACAGTTTCGCGGTTTTGTCAAAGGCTTCGCCCGGGGCATCATCGATTGTACCCCCCAGGCGGCGGAAATCATCCGGGCCGCGCACGATCAGAAACTGACAATGCCCGCCAGACACCAGCAGCATCAAATAGGGAAAGCTGATCTGATCTGTCAGTCGCGGGGTCAGGGCGTGCCCGGCCAGATGATTGACCCCAACAAGGGGCAAGCCCGATCCTATGGCCAATCCTTTGGCGCACATCACACCGGACATGACACCACCGATCAATCCTGGCCCGGCAGTAACGGCAATGGCATCGACGTCTGGCAACGCCATTTTCGCCTGTGTTAGAGCCTGCTCTACGCATAAATCCAACCGTTCTGCATGGGCGCGGGCGGCAATTTCGGGGACAACCCCACCGAAATCGGCATGCAGATCTGTTTGGCCCATCACAATATTGGCCAGAATTTCAGGCGCTGATCCCGATCTATGGCGCACGACGGCGGCAGCGGTGTCATCACAGCTGCTTTCCAGTCCCAAAACGGTCAAGGTGTCGGTCATCGTCTCGCCGGTTGCCGTGATCCTTTCCCGCAGGTAACACTGTGAACGTCTGCTTACAATCCCGAGGCACCATGACCACCGCTCCAACAGTGCTGATCACACGACCAAAGGCGCAGGCGCAACGCTTTGCCGCACAGTGTCGGGGGGCTTTGGAGGCTAAGTTTGATATCACCTTGTCCCCGGTGCTGCGGATCGAAACCTTGCCGGCCCCTGATCTGGATCAGGCATCGGGTGTGATCTTTACCTCTGAAAACGGGGTTTTGGCGGTTGCGGATAGGGCGCGTGCTGTGCCGGCCTATTGCGTGGGTGCCCGGACAGCCGCCGCAGCGGCGCAGGCAGGATTTGTCGCGCGGGCAGCGGGCGGAACCGCGGCACAGCTTTTTGCCATGATCAGGCAAGCCCGTCCCCAGGGGACGCTTTTGCATCTACGTGGGGCGCACCAAACCGGTGATCTTGTCGGTGATTTGTGCAAGGTGGGAATGGCGGCAGAGGGCCACGTTGTTTATGAACAGCACGAACAGGCCCTGACACAAGGGGCCGTCAATCTGCTGCGCGGCAGAGACCAGGTGATCCTGCCACTGTTTTCGACCAGAAGCGCCCAATTGGTGCTTGGTCAGGTCGGCGAGTTGACAGAATCGGTGCATGTGGTGGCGATCAGCCCGGGCGTGGCGGCAACCTGTTCTGATCAGGCCAAAAGCATTTCCACCGCCAAAACACCTGATGCAGATGGAATGATTGCAGAAATTTCGCGATGGATGGTCGCCTGATCGAATCCAAAGGTCGATCCGGGCTGGTCAAATCCCAAAGGGGCGCACATTATAGAGAGGCTGCTTTAACAAGGGTGGGGCACGTGGCCAAAACGACCAAATCAACCAAATCTGTAAAAGGCAAATCCCAGACCGCGGATGTGATTGCCGAAGAAGAACAGACGGTTTCGCCAGAAGACCAGAAACCCGAACAGGAAGTGATTGATCCAAAACCAGACGCGGCTAAGGACAAAACAGACCCTGAAGCCTCTGAGGCCAGTGACGACGATGCATCTACAGAGTCCGCAGAAACAGTTGCGGACGGCGATATCATCGAACCCACACCCGAACCTGACCCTGTAGGCGAGGCCGAAGACAGTGCCGCCCCAATAACGGCTGAAGATACTTCTGCCAGCGCCCCTTCGGACACGCACCGCGCATCTGCGCTGCCACTTATCTTGGGCGGGGTGATTGCCGCGATCATAGGTTACGCCGCCGCGCAGGTACTGCCCGGCATTGGTGGATCGGCAGAGATTGCGGCACTGCAGGAACAATTGGAACAGCAGGATCGGGACATCGACGGCCTACGTGCAGAACTTGGGGCGATCGAACCCGCCCCGACCCCTGCCGCCGATGGGTTGGAAGATCAGATTGCTGAGTTTCGGTTGCAGGTTGCGGATCTTTCCACCCGGCTGACAGATCTGGAACAACGCAGTGTGGATGAGGGCGGCGCGCCGTCCGAGCTGACAACAGCCTTGCAGGCAGAGGTGGCGCAGCTTCGGGCGCAGATGTCTGAGCTTGCCAGTTCCGGCGCGACCCAGCTTGATTCAGCCAGACAGGCCTTGCTGCGCGCAGCGACCACCCGGATCGCTACTGCGATTGACAGCGGCGAGGGCTTTGTCGAGGCGCTGCGAGAATTTACCGACAACAGTGATATGACCCCACCTGACACCCTGTCTGATCTGGCCTCAACCGGCGTCGCGACAGAGGCGGAGCTTCGGCAGGGGTTTGCCCCTGCTGCCCGCGACGCCATCGCTGCGGAAACAGAAGCCCGGATCGCAAGCGGGGAGTTATCGCGCGTTTCAGGGTTTTTGCAGCAGCAATTGGGCATGCGCTCTCTCAGCCCGCGCGAGGGCGATGATGCAGATGCGATCCTGTCCCGGGCCGAGGATGCGCTGGACCGCGGCGATCTGCCCGCCAGCCTGGCAGAACTGGAAAACCTTCCGTCCTCTGCCGCCCCGGCCATGCAGGATTGGATCGCACTTGCCGAAAACCGGCTTGCCGCCCTTGCCGGGATTACTGACCTGACTGACGCGCTGAACAGCAACTAAGGACGTATTGAATGCTTTGGTCCCTGATTAAAATTCTGATCTTCATCACCCTTGTCGCGGCATTGGCGTTTGGTGCTGGCATAGTGATGGAAACCGATACAGGTCTGACGCTGACGGTTGCCGGTCTGGAATTTACCCTTGGCCCGCTACAATCCGTGATCGCGGCTGTGGTGCTGTTGCTGGCGGTGTGGCTGTTGCTGAAAGTTACCGGTTTGCTGGTGGCAATCCTGCGGTTTTTCAACGGGGATGAAACCGCCGTGTCGCGCTACTTTGACCGCAATCGCGAACGCAAAGGGTATAAGGCATTGGCTGAGGGAATGTTGGCCCTAGCCTCGGGTGAGGGGCGCCTGGCGATGGTCAAGGCCGGGCGGGCTGAACGCTATCTTCGTCGGCCTGAATTGACCAATTTGATAACGGCGCAGGCGGCGGAACTGGCCGGCGACCGGAAAAAGGCAGAAGCCACCTACAAGGCACTTTTGTCGGATGACAAGACCCGCTTTGTCGGCATTCGCGGTCTGGTGAAACAAAAACTGGACGATGGGGACACCGAAACCGCCCTGAAGCTGGCCGAAAAAGCGTTCATCATGAAACCCGCCCATGGCGAAATGCAGGACACGCTGTTGCAATTGCAGGCGGGCCAGGAAGATTGGTCCGGTGCCCGCAAAACCTTGCAGGCAAAACTGAAACACGGGCACATGCCGCGCGACGTGCATAAACGTCGCGACGCGGTTCTGGCCTTGTCCGAGGCGCGCGATCACCTGCTGGAGGGCGAGGATGGCATGGCCCATGATGCCGCGATCGAGGCCAACCGCCTGTCCCCCGATCTGATCCCTGCGGTCGTGATGGCGTCAGAGGTTTATGCCAAGGATGGCAAGACCCGCTATGCCACTGGGGTGATCCGCAAGGCCTGGAATGCCGCGCCGCACCCGGATCTGGCCGCGGCCTTTGCCGCCCTTGTCCCGGATGAAACACCGCAGGCGCGGATGAAACGCTTTGCACCGCTGTTCAAGGCACACCCCAATCATTCGGAAACATATATGCTGCAAGCGGAATTGTTGATCGCAGCAGAGGATTTTCCGGGCGCGCGCAAGGCATTGGGAAGTTTGGCCGAAACCAACCCCACAACGCGCACATTGACGTTGATGGCGGCGATCGAGCGGGGGCAGGGGGCCGATGATGCCGTTGTGCGCGGCTGGCTGACCCGCGCCCTGACAGCGCCGCGTGGTCCGCAATGGGTTTGTGATAATTGCCAGTCCATCCATCGCGATTGGCACCCAGCCTGCACCCATTGCGACAGCTTCGACACGCTCAGTTGGAAAGAGCCGCCACAAAGCGAGGCATCCCTGCCCGGCGGTGTTGAAATGCTGCCGCTTTTGGTGGGTCGCCCAAAGGAAATTGTCGAGGATAAGCCAGAGCCAGAGCTGGTCGTAGAGGTCGAAGAGACTATCCCGGAGACAAGCGCCGACACGGTCACAGAACCCCCGCGCCCGGATGATGTGGAAGTTGAGCCAGAGTTTCATTCAGCAGAGGATGAAGCCCGGCGCGTCTTTTGATCCAATGAAGCAGAGCTAAGAGCCAGTCATAAAGTACAAAAACGGGCGCAGATCAAATGCGCCCGTTGGTGATTTCAGGGGTATTTTCGGATCAGCTGCCCACTGGATCAGGCACACCGTCATCGGCAAAGAAACAGGCCGCCGGATTGGGGCGCCCTTTCAATTCGGGTCGTTCGGCCCGGCACCGGTCCTGCGCCTTCCAACAGCGGGGTGCAAAAGCGCATCCTGCGGGCACATGCAGCGGCGAGGGCAACTCGCCCTCCAGCTTGATCCGTTTTTTAGCCGCAGTCGGGTCGGCCACGGGCGTCGCGGACAACAGCGCCCGTGTGTAGGGGTGGCGCGGGTTGGTAAAGATGTCTTCTTTCGCGCCAAACTCCACCGGGCGGCCCAGATACATGACGATCACATCATCGGCCATGTGTTTGACCACCGACAGGTCATGGCTGATGAACAAATAGGCCAAATCGAGCTTATCCTGTAGATCCACCAACAGGTTTAGGATCTGGCTTTGGATCGACAGGTCCAGCGCCGATACCGGCTCATCCAACACCAACACCTTTGGTTCCAGCATCAGGGCGCGGGCGACCGCGATCCGCTGGCGCTGCCCGCCGGAAAACATATGCGGGTAGCGGTCGAAATGCTCTTCGCGCAGACCGACCAAGGCCAACATCTCGCGCGCTTTCCTCGTGCGTTCAGCAGTAGGCATATCCGGACGGTTGATGACCAGTGGTTCCTCTAGGATCGTGCCGATTCGTTGACGCGGGTTCAGCGACCCGTAAGGATCTTGGAACACAATCTGGACAGAGGAACGCAGGCTGGCCCAATTGTCCGGGATCGCCGATGTCCCACCGATTTCCAATTCGCCACCAGTCGGCGGCTCAATCAAAGTGATCAATCGGGCGAGTGTGGATTTTCCACAACCGGATTCCCCAACAACGGCCAGTGTTTTGCCGGGATAAAGTTCAAAACTCGCCTCTGACAGGGCGCGCACGGTGTTGGACTCGGAAAACAATCCGCCGCCAACTTCGTAATGGCGCGATAGGGCGCGTGCGGTGACGACTGGCTGGTTCATGCGTTAGCCTCCGCTTTGGATTCTATGGGAAAATGACACCGGGCGCGGCCCATCGCTGTGGGTTGTACCGGTGCGGGCGTGTTTCGGCATAGGTCCGTCGCGATGGCACAGCGCGGTGAAAACAGGCATCCTGCGGGCCGGTCAAACTGCCCCGGCACCACGCCGGGAATGGTGGGCAGGTGCTTTTCTGTCGCGCGTTCCGGCAAGGCCGCCAACAACGCCGCCGTGTACGGGTGATGCGGCGTGGCAAACAGGTCCTTGACCGACTGTTCCTCGACCTTTTGGCCCGCATATTGCACGCTGACGCGCTGGGCGGTTTCCGCCACCACACCCATGTCATGGGTGATCAGGATCAGCCCCATGCCAGTTTCGCGCTGCAGCCCGGTCAACAGGTCCAGAATCTGCGCCTGAATGGTCACATCCAGTGCGGTTGTCGGCTCATCCGCGATCAGCAGTCGCGGCTTGCAGGCAATCGCCATGGCAATCATCACCCGCTGGTTCATCCCGCCCGACAGTTGGTGGGGAAAGACTTTCAGCCGTTCCTCAGGCGATGGGATGCCAACCTGATCCAACAGCTCAACCGCGCGCGCCTGGCAGGCTTTGCGGTCCAGCCCCAGATGTTTGCGAAGCGCCTCCTTGATCTGGAAGCCCACGGTAAAACAGGGATTCAGCGATGACATGGGTTCCTGAAAGATCATCGCCATGTCCTTGCCGATCAGGCTGCGACGCATCTTGGCCGACACTTTGCGCAGGTCGTGGCCGTCAAACTCCATCACATCGGCGGTGATATTGGCGGTCCAGGGCAAGAGCCCCATCATCGCCAGCATCGACACGGATTTGCCAGAGCCGCTTTCGCCGACGATGGCAAGGATGTCACCGCCATCGACGCTGATATCCACACCGTCCACGGCGCGAAACTGGCCGGAAGAGGTGGTAAATTCGACGGTTAGATTTCGAATATCCAGAAGCGCCATGTTGTTAACTCCGCTTCAGTTTCGGGTCGAGTGCGTCACGCAACCCGTCACCCATCAGGTTGATGGCCAGAACCGTGACCAGAATGGCAATGCCGGGAAAGGTGACGACCCACCAGGCGCGCAGGATAAATTCACGCGCCTCGGCCAACATGGTGCCCCATTCCGGTGTGGGCGGCTGTGCCCCCATGCCCAGAAAGCCCAGTGCCGCAGCATCCAGAATAGCGGTCGAAAAGGACAGCGCCGCCTGCACGATGATCGGGGCTAGACAGTTTGGCAGTACGGTGATGAACATCAGCCGCCAGCGCCCGGCACCTGCAACGCGGGCAGAGGTCACGTAATCCTTGTTCCGCTCCCCCAGGACAGAGGCGCGGGTCAGGCGCACATAATGGGGTTGCAGAACGATGGCGATGGCAATCATCGCATTGGTCAGCGACGGTCCCAGAATAGCCACCAGAACCAGTGCGAGTAGAAGTGATGGGAAGGCCAGAATGATATCCATCACCCGCATGATGATTGTATCAACCCAGCGCGGCGCAAACCCGGCCAAAAGTCCGACCAAAATGCCACCCGATGCGGCAACCGACACCACCACAATACCGACAAAGAAGGAATAGCGCGCCCCGTGCAGCAGGCGCGACAGCATATCGCGACCCAGGGGATCCGTGCCCAGCAGATAGGCGCTGTTGCCGCCCTCCTGCCAGACCGGCGGGACCAGAGTGAACTCTCGGAACTGTTCGGTTGGGTCATACGGGGCCAGAAGCGGGGCAAAAGCCGCAACGATCAGAAAGACCATGAAAAACCACAGCCCGATCACCGCCCCACGATTTTCGCGAAAATAGAACCAAAACTCTTTCAGGCGTCCAGGGCGTGCCGGGCTGGCTGTTGTGGCGGTGTGTGTTGTTGTCTCAGCCATCTCAGCGCTTCCTGATTTTTGGGTTGATAAAACCATAGAGCACATCCACGGTCAGGTTCACGATCATCACCATAACGGCGATCAGCAGCAGACCACCCTGTACCACCGGGTAATCACGGCGGAAGATGCTATCGACCATCCATTTGCCGATGCCGGGCCAGCTGAAAATCGTTTCGGTCAGAATGGCCCCTGCCAGAAGCGTCCCGACCGACAGACCAATCACTGTGATCACCGGGATCAGTGCGTTGCGCAGGGCATGCAGGCCATTGACGCGCAGGGGTGCCAACCCCTTTGCCTTGGCGGTGCGAATATAATCCTCGCTCAGCACTTCCAGCATCGCGGATCGGGTTTGGCGCGCAATCACTGCCAATGGGATGGTTCCCAAAACAATTGTCGGCAGGATCAGATGTTGCACGGCAGAGCTGAACGCCCCTTTTTGACCCGATAGCAAACTGTCGATCAGCATAAACCCGGTCGGCGTGTCGAAATAGAACATCAAACTCAGACGTCCAGAAACCGGCGTCCAGCCCAGATTGCCACTAAAGACGATGATCAACAGCAACGCCCACCAAAAGATCGGCATCGAATAACCCACCAGCGCCGATGTCATCAGCGCCCGGTCGAAAAACTTGCCTCGGTTCACGGCGGCAATGACACCTGCCGGCAGGCCCAGCGCCACGGCAAAGATCATTGCGCAGATCGACAGTTCCAGCGTGGCGGGGAAGAGCGAGAAAAACTCATCCCAAACAGGCCGTTTGGTCACGAAACTTTCGCCGAGATCACCCTGCATGACACCGATCAGATATTCCCAGTATTGCTGCAGGATCGGCTTGTTGAACCCGTATTGTTCAATCAGTTCGGCATAGCGTTCATCTGTCATTCCGCGTTCGCCAGCCATCACGATGATCGGGTCGCCCGGCAGCACCCGGATGAAAGCAAAAGAGATTAGCGTCACCCCGATGAAGGTGGGCAGGAAGGTACCCAGACGCGATAAAAGGTATTTCAGCATCAATCAGTCCCCACAATTGTCAGCTCTTTCGGGAATGTGGTCAACGACCGGCAGCCATCCTCGGTGATCAGAACATCATCTTCGATCCTAACCCCGAAATTGCCTAATTCATACAGCCCCGGCTCATTGGTAAAAACCATACCAGGTTTCATGACCTCATGATTACCGCGCATGATATAGGGGGCCTCGTGAACCTCGCGCCCCAATCCATGCCCGGTTTTGGTGCGGATCCTGGTTGCGAAGGGCGACGCCTCCAACACTGAAATCACGGCATCATCGATCTGATGGGCTGTCACCCCCGGCTTTGCGATCATGTGACCGACCTCATTGGCGGCCAGAACAGTATCGTAAACTATCTGCGCCTCATCCGAGGCATGGCCCACGAAAACCGTCCGTGTGATATCAGCGGCGAGGCCATCCTTGCGGGCGCCAAAGTCAAAGAGCAGCGCATCGCCCGCCTGAACATGATAGTCAGCCCGTGCATGGCCGTGCGGTCGCGCCGATTCAGCCCCGGCCGTCACGATGGGCGGGAAAGACATCTCGTCTGCCCCTTCGGCAAACAATGCTTGAATTAGGCGCGATTCGATCTCTTTTTCGGTCTGTCCCACACGAACGGTTCTCAGCACAGTGGCGAGCGCGCGTTCGGAAATATCAATGGCCGCCTGCAGCGCGGCAATCTCGTCTTCGGTTTTGCAGATGCGCAAGCCGGAAATGGCCTTCTCTGCATCCACAATGTCGATCTGCGGCATGGCTTGGCGCAGCGCATGATGCACAAAAACCCGCATCACCTGCCCCTCAACCGCCAGGGTGCGCAGATGCAAATGTTGCATCAGACTGTCAAAGGCCGCCTGATAGCCATCCTGATCGCGCCAGTCAAAGACCCGGCCCTCGAACCCGACCTGTTCCCATGATCCCAGTTCAAGATTGGGCACGATCGCGGCGGGATCGCCCTCGGCCGGGATGACCACGACAAAGGGGCGTTCGTGGCTCATAAAGGCCTGCCCTATGACACGTGTGAAGTTTGGCCCTGGCACCAGAGCCACGGCATCGACATTCAGATCGCGGGCAACCTGCCGGATATCTGCGTAACGATCAGACATTTAAGGAAAGCTCCAGTAAATGTCCGGGGCCAAAGTTATGGCCCCGGACAATGATCACTTATTCAGCGATATCAACACCATAGAAGTGGTGACCGCCCAGCGGATCGATCACGTAACCACTGACGCTGTTCAGCATCGGCATAAAGACGACGGAGTGTGCAATCGTGGCCCAAGGCGCCTGATCCTTAAAGATGCCCTGCGCTTCTTTATAGAGACGCGTACGCTCTGCCACATCGGTGGTGACTTTGGCTGCCTGAATCGCATCTTCAAACGGCTGGTGGCACCATTGTGCACGGTTGGAGGCTTCGACACCCTGACAACCCAACAGAACGGCCAGGAAGTTGTCCGGGTCACCATTGTCACCGGTCCAACCCAGCAGGACCGCACCATCACGGTTGAGCTCGCGCGAACGGGACAGGTATTCACCCCATTCATAAGACACGATTTCAACGTTGACGCCGACCTTTGCAAAGTCTTCCTGCATCAGTTCGGCCATGCGGCGGGCGTTCGGGTTATAGGGCCGCTGCACTGGCATCGCCCAGATCTTCATCTCCAACCCGGAAACACCTTCTGCTTCCAACGCGGCCTTGGCGGCCTCTGGATCATAGCTGTCATCTACCGTGTCATTGTCATAGGACCACATGGTTGGCGGGATCGGGTTTTTGGCGATTTGGCCAGCACCCTGGAAAACCACGTCGATGATGGCCTGTTTATCAATGGCCATGTTCAACGCACGGCGAACGTTTGGATTATCAAACGGTGCCACTGTGGTGTTATAGGCCAGATAGCCCACATTCAGGCCTTCCTGCTCCAGCATGGTGATGTTTCCATCGGCGCGGATCGCGTCGATATCAGCCGGGTTCGGATAAGGCATCACATGGCATTCGCCCGCCTGCATCTTTTGATAACGGACAGAATTGTCAGGTGTGATCGCAAAGACCAGATTCTCGATTGCCGGGGCGCCAAGATAGAAATCCGGGTTGCCAGCATAACGAATCACGGCATCTTTTTGGTAAGCAACAAAGGAGAATGGCCCAGTTCCGATCGGATCTTGGTTTAGCTGTTCAGGCGTACCAGCCGCCATCATTGCATCACCATATTCAGCCGACAGGATCGACGCAAAGTCCATTGCCATATTGGCCACAAACGGGGCCTCTGGCTGGTTCAGCGTGAACTTCACCGTCATGTCATCGACTTTTTCGATCGAGGCGATCAAGTCACCCATGCCCATGCCCTGGAAATATTCCCAGGTACCGCCGGACACACCGTTGTAAGGGTGGTCTTCCAGGCGCTGACGTTCAAAGCTGAACAGCACGTCATCAGCGTTGAATTCACGGCTTGGGCTGAAGCTATCGTTGGAATGAAACTTCACACCCGGGCGCAGCTTGAATGTATATTCCAACCCGTCGTCGGATGCTTCCCAGCTTTCGGCCAAACCCGGAACAACATTGGTGGTGCCCAGTTCAAACTCGACCAGACGGCTGTAAAGCGTCTTGGAGGACGCATCAAAAGTGGTCCCGGACGTATATAGCGCTGTGTCAAAGCCCTCCGGTGATCCTTCTGAACAGTAAACGAGCGTCTTGGCCGACGCCGCTCCTGCCATCAGTGCCAGCGAGGCGACCCCGGTGGTTAGCAGTTTTGAGATTTTCATCGTTTTCTCCCTTTGATGTACCCAAAATTCTTGGGCTTAGATTTGGTTTGCTCGATTCATTGGCAGAGGATTATGTTTCCTCTTCCTGCATGACGCTTTTGATAGAGCGTTCTGCCTTTGGTAATTTTCCGCGAAACAGCTCCAGCGTCCCGACCCACAAAATCTTGGCTGGGGCACCGCTGTCATTGTACCAGCCATGGGTTCGGTTGCCGCGATAGTGCAGGCTGTCACCCGCCGTCATCCGAAATTCCTGACCATCCAGATGCTGCACGATGCAGCCCTCCAGAATATAGATCATCTCTTCCCCGGCATGGCTCATGCTTTCAGACTTATATCCGTCTGGGACGTTTAGGATGAACGACGACATCTCGCGCCCCGGAAATTCCGTGTTCAGCTGTTCGTAGACGATCGATGATCCGCCAACCGAAAATTCAGGCCGCTCCCCGGCAATGGTGATTGCGCTGGCGGCGTGTGGCTTAGAGATAAAGTAGTCAACACTCACGGACAGCCCATCAGCGATTTGCGCCAATGTTCCCAGGGTTGGCGTGGCATTGTCGCGCTCCAACTGGCTAAGATATCCTACCGACACGCCAGAGGTACGACCCAACTCCTGCAACGTCATCGACAATTGCTTGCGGCGGTTTCGGATCAACGCCCCGATGCGCGGCTGTCCGGCAGATGCAGTAATTGACTGTGTCAAGTGGCCCCCTGGGCGCGACCCTAAGCAGTAAAAAAATTATTGTCCAACAAAATATTTTATTCCAGATGAAGCTCTCGGTTGCATGTCCTCATGATCAATCACATGGATTTCGACGTAACGTTATGACCCGATGGTGGAAATCGCCTCTCGTTAAACGCAAACTGGGTGCATAGATTTAAGATAGAGACCACAGTCATCCCGGCGCCGTTTGTGCGGCTGCCCCCGGCGACGGAAGGAACAAACGTGACTCAGGACGCTTTTATTTACGACGCGATTCGCTCCCCGCGCGGCAAGGGCCGCAAGGATGGCAGCCTGCATGAGGTCACCGCCTTGCGCCTGTCGGCCCATGTGCTGAATGCGCTGAAGGATCGCAATGATCTGGACACAACCCAGGTCGAGGATGTGATCTGGGGTAATGTCACACAAGTGATGGAACAGGGCGGTTGTCTGGCCCGCGCCGCCGTGCTGGCCTCTGACTATGGCCAACACGTGCCGGGTGTGTCGATCAATCGGTTCTGCGCGTCGGGGTTGGAGGCCGTCAATCTGGCCACCGCGCAAGTGCAGGCCGGGCAGGGCGACGCCTATGTTGCGGGCGGGGTCGAGATGATGAGCCGCGTGCCGATGGGATCAGACGGGGCCGCCATGGCCGTCGATCCGACAATTGCCATGGGTCAGTATTTCGTCCCGCAAGGGATTTCCGCAGATATCATCGCCACGGAATACGGATTTTCCCGCGATGATGTGGATGAATTCGCCGTAGAATCACAGCGCCGCGCGGCAGAGGCACAGCGGGCGGGGCGTTTTGACAACTCCATCGTCCCGGTGACCGATATCAACGGTTTGACCATTTTGGACCGTGACGAATACCTGCGCCCGGGTACGGATATGCAGGCGCTGGGCGCGCTGAAACCGGCCTTCAAGGATCAAGGCGAGGTCATGCCCGGTTTTGATGCCGTCGCTCAATTGCGCTACCCACATCTGGAACGGATCAATCACGTTCATCACGCGGGCAATTCTTCCGGCATCGTCGATGGCGCGGCCGCTGTCCTGATCGGAACGAAGGAATTTGGCGAACGCAACGGCCTGAAGCCCCGCGCCCGCATCCGTGCCATGGCCAAGGTTGGCGATGATCCCACCATCAACCTGACCGGTCCGGTTCCGGTAACCGAAAAGATCCTGAAAAACTCTGGCATGGCGATCAGCGATATTGATCTGTTTGAGGTGAACGAGGCGTTTTCCGCCGTCGTACTACGGTTCATGCAGGCCTTTGACGTCGATCATGCCAAGCTGAACGTCAATGGTGGCGCGATTGCGCTGGGTCACCCCTTGGGCGCAACAGGGTCAATCATCCTCGGCACATTGCTGGACGAGATGGAGCGCGCAGATAAGGAAATCGGCCTTGCCACCCTTTGTGTCGCCGCCGGGATGGGCGCGGCAACGATATTGGAAAGGGTGTAACCATGCCAAAGGTCGATTTATCCCAAATTTCCGTTACAACCGGATCAGGCTATCCCGGCAAGCTGGCCGATATGATGCAAGGCCGTTCACAGCAGGCGGTTGGGCGGCTGTCGGGCCTGACCCAGTTTGGCGCAAATCTCGTGCGGCTGGAACCTGGCGCCCTGTCTTCTCTGCGCCACTGGCACGAAAATCAGGACGAATTTGCCATTGTGACAGAGGGAGAGATCACCCTGATCGATGATGATGGCGAACATCTGATGCGCCCCGGCGATTGCGCCACATGGCCCGCAGGCGATGCTAACGGCCATCACATGGTGAACAAGTCCAATGCCCCGGCCGCTTTTCTGGTGATCGGTACGCATACAAAGGTTGAATACGCCCACTATTCCGATCTGGATATGAAGGTGCGCATAGATGCTGATGGCGCGCACTTTACTCACAAGGACGGCACCCCCCATCTGGGAGAGATCGAATGACCGATTTTCACTATGCAGTAGATGCCGACGGCGTTGCCACGATCACATGGGACACGGTCGGCAAATCCATGAATGTGATGAGCAATGAGGCCTACCACCTATTGGGCGAAATGATCGATACCGCTTTGGGGGACGATGCGATCAAGGGCGTGATCATCACCAGCGCCAAGGATACTTTCGCCGGTGGCATGGACCTGAAAATTCTGGGCGATCTGCGTTCCAATGCAGGGGAGAAGCCAGCGCAAGCGATCTTTGACTGGATCATGCAAGCACATGGGCTGCTGCGAAAGGTCGAACGCGGCGGTATGGATGACAAGAACAAGGGCGGCAAACCCATTGTCGCGGCCCTGCCCGGCACGGCACTGGGCATTGGATTTGAACTGCCGCTGGCCTGCCACCGGATCATTGCGGCCGACAATCCCAAGGCCAAGATCGGTCTGCCAGAGATCATGGTGGGCCTGTTTCCCGGTGCAGGCGGCACCACCCGCCTGACCCGTAAACTGGGTGCCATGGCCGCCGCGCCGTTTTTGCTGGAAGGAAAACTCAGCGACCCGAAAAAGGCGAAAATGGCTGGCTTGATCGATGATGTTGTCCCCGCGGAAGAGCTCTTGTCTGCCGCCAAGGATTGGATCCTGTCGAGCCCCAAGATCGTCAAACCCTGGGACGAGAAGGGCTATAAAATACCCGGCGGCGCCCCTTATCACCCAATGGGTTTCATGACATTTGTCGGCGCCTCTGCCATGGTCAATGGCAAGACCAAGGGCGTCTATCCCGCCGCCAAGGCGTTGCTGTCTGCTGTCTATGAGGGCGCGATGGTGCCCTTTGACACCGCGCTGAAGATAGAGGCCCGCTGGTTCACCAACATCCTGATGAACCCGTCGTCATCCGCCATGATCCGCAGTCTGTTTATCAACAAGGAGGCGCTGGAAAAAGGCGCCAATCGCCCTGACGTATCGGACCAAAAGGTGCAAAAGGTCGGCGTCATGGGTGCAGGCATGATGGGCGCGGGCATTGCGCTGGTGTCCGCCAAGGCTGGGATGGAGGTCGTGCTGATTGATGCCAGCCAAGAGGCTGCCGACCGTGGCAAGGCCTATTCAGAGACCTATATGGACAAGGGCATCAAACGCAAAAAAGCGACCGAAGAAACCAAGACAGAGCTGCTGTCCCGTATCACGGCCACCACCGATTACAACGCCCTCAAAGACTGTGACCTGATCATCGAAGCCGTGTTCGAGGACCCGAAGGTGAAGGCAGAAGTCACCGCAAAGGTCGAAGCCGTGGTCGCAGACGAATGCATCTTTGCCACCAACACCTCTACCTTGCCAATCTCTGATCTGGCAAAGGCATCTCAACGCCCCGATCAATACATAGGTATCCACTTCTTCTCCCCCGTTGAAAAAATGATGTTGGTCGAGATCATCAAAGGCCGCGAAACGGGTGACCGCGCGGTTGCCAAGGCGCTGGATTATGTGCGCCAGATCCGCAAAACCCCGATCGTGGTCAACGATGCGCGGTTCTTCTACGCCAACCGCTGCATCATCCCCTATATCAACGAAGGGATCAGGATGGTGGCCGAAGGTGTAAACCCTGCCCTGATTGAAAATGCAGCCAAAATGCTGGGAATGCCGCTGGGCCCCCTGCAACTGGCCGATGAGGTATCGATCGAACTGGGCGTCAAAATCGCCAAGGCCGCCTGCGCCGCTATGGGGGATGCCTATCCCGACGGCGCTGTGGATGATGTGATTTTCTGGATGATGGATCAGGACCGCGCAGGCAAAAAGGCAGGCGCCGGATTTTATGCCTATGACGATAAAGGCAAACGCACTGGTTTGTGGGACGGCCTTTCAGCCCAATACCCCCACGCCGCCGACCAACCGGACCTGCACGACGTGCAGGTCCGCATGATCATGGCGCAGGTGCTGGAGGCCGTGCGGGCATTGGAAGAGGGCGTCTTGGAAGATATTCGAGAGGGCGACGTGGGCGCGATCCTTGGCTGGGGCTTCATGCCGTGGTCTGGCGGGCCGTTCGGTTATCTGGATATGATCGGTGCGGTCAAGGCGGTGGAAACCTGCGATGATCTGACCGCACGCCATGGGGAACGGTTCACCACCCCGGCATTGCTGCGCGACGTGGTGGGCAAAGGCAGCAGTTTTTACGGTGGCGGCGCGGCGAAAGCCGCATGAGCGACCTCATCATTATTAAAGACCGTGACCGCATCCGCACGGTCACGATCAACCGCCCTGATAAGAAAAACGCCATCACCCACGATATGTATCGCGCGATGGCCGATGCGCTGACGGAATACGCAGCTGACCCCAATTTGCGCGCCCTGATAATTACTGGCACTGGCGACATGTTCACCGCTGGCAATGATCTAAAGGATTTTGCCGATGGTAACTTCACCCTCGATTTTCCGGTGGCCAAATTCCTTCACGCCCTGATCGAAGCGGAAAAACCGATCCTGTGCGCCGTTAATGGCGATGGCATTGGCATCGGCACAACGATGTTGCTTTTGTCTGATCTGGTCTTCATTGCCGAGGGCGCGCATCTGTCGGTTCCCTTCGCAGGTCTGGGTCTGGTACCAGAGGCCGGGGCCTCGATCCTGTTGCCCGCCACCGTTGGCAGGGCCTTGGCACAGGATATGTTTCTGACCGGGCGCCGGCTGTCGGCGGCAGAGGCGGTTCAACACGGTATCGCCTCGCGTCTTTGTCAACCTGCCGATCTGTTGGGTGAAACACTCTCTGCCGCCCAACAGATTGCCCGAACGGCCCCCACCGCGATCCGCCGGACCAAGGCATTGGTGGGCCACGACCGCGACCAGATACGCGCCCAACTGACCCGGGAACTCACATGGTTTGTCGATCAGCTGCCCTCTGACGAATTTCGCGAAAGCCTTGCCGCCAAGCTTGAAAAGCGGATGCCGGGTTTCAAATAAGAAAAGCCCGCACTGTTGGGTGCGGGCTCCTCTCAATTGTTACGTGGTGATCAGTCTAAATCAGCCCTCTGCGGCTTCTTCTTTCTTGATCTCTTCACCAGTTTCCTGATCGACCATTTTCATTGCCAGACGCACTTTGCCGCGATCATCAAAGCCCAAGAGCTTCACTTTCACGTCCTGGCCTTCCTTCAGAACATCTGACGGATGGTTCAGGCGGCGGTTTTCGATCTGGGACACGTGGACCAGACCATCGCGCTTGCCAAAGAAGTTCACGAAGGCACCGAAATCAACGATTTTTACAACCTTGCCGTTGTAGATCTCGCCAACTTCTGGCTCTGCCACGATCGCGTGGATCATGTCATAGGCTTTCTGGATCGAATCGCCATTGGGCGATGCGATCTTGATTGTGCCTTCGTCGTTGATGTCGACTTTGGCGCCAGACACTTCGACGATCTCGCGGATCACTTTACCGCCAGAGCCGATGACTTCACGGATCTTGTCGGTTGGGATCTGCATGGTTTCAATGCGCGGCGCGTGGACAGAGAAATCGCCAGCCTCGGTCAGGGCCTTGGCCATCTCACCCAGAATGTGCAAACGGCCCTCTTTGGCTTGCGCCAGCGCCTTTTGCATGATTTCCGGCGTGATACCGGCAACCTTGATGTCCATCTGCAGCGACGTGATACCGTTTTCAGTCCCCGCTACCTTGAAGTCCATATCGCCCAGGTGATCCTCATCACCCAGAATGTCGGTCAGAACCGCATAGGACCCGTCATCTTCCAGGATCAGGCCCATGGCCACACCGGCAACCGGTGCTTTCAGCGGAACGCCTGCATCCATCATCGACAAGGAACCACCGCAAACAGACGCCATCGAAGACGAACCGTTGGATTCGGTGATTTCAGACACAACACGCACGGTGTAGGGGAAATCGGTCGGGGCTGGCAGAACGGCCTGCAATGCACGCCACGCTAGTTTCCCGTGACCAATCTCACGACGACCCGGAGGGCCCACGCGGCCAGCTTCACCCACGGAATAGGGTGGGAAGTTGTAGTGAAGCAGGAAGTTGGAGCGGAAGTTGCCATGCAGCGCGTCGATGATCTGTTCATCATCGCCGGTGCCCAGTGTGGTCACAACCAGACCTTGGGTCTCGCCACGGGTAAACAGGGCAGAGCCATGCGTCCGCGGCAGGAAGCCGGTTTCCGACACGATTGGGCGAACCGTATCCAGCGCCCGGCCATCGATCCGCTTGCCGGTTTTGACAACGTCGCCACGCAGAACGCTGGCTTCGAGCTTTTTCAGTGCAGAGCCAAGGTTTGCATCTTCTTGCTGCTCTTCGCTCAACGCCTCGATGATCGCGGCTTTGGCATCGGAAACGGCCGTGGTGCGTTCCTGCTTGTCGGTGATCGCATAAGCGGCACGGATTTTGTCTTCGCCCGCTGCCTTAACGGCGGCATAGAGGTCAGAGTAATCGGCAGGTTGGAAATCAAACGGCTCTTTCGCCGCTTCTTCGGCCAGATCGATGATCAGGTCGATGACCGGCTGGATTTGCTCATGCGCAAAATTCACAGCACCCAGCATTTCCTCTTCGGTCAGCTCATAGGCCTCTGATTCCACCATCATGACGGCGTCTTTGGTCCCGGCAACAACCAGATCCAAACGCTGATCCGGATTGGCACGCAGGTTCTGCATGTCGTCAACTTCGGGGTTCAGAATATATTCACCGTCAGAGAAGCCAACGCGGGCACCAGCGATCGGGCCCATGAAGGGCGCGCCGGAAATTGTCAGCGCGGCAGAGGCGGCGATCATCGCCACGATATCCGGGTCATTAACCAGATCGTGAGATAGCACTGTACACATGACCAGAACTTCGTTTTTGAAGCCCGGCACAAACAGCGGGCGGATCGGACGGTCGATCAGACGCGCAGTTAGCGTCTCTTTTTCCGTCGGGCGCGCCTCGCGCTTGAAGAAGCCACCGGGAACTTTACCGGCTGCATAGTATTTTTCTTGGTAATGAACCGTCAGCGGAAAGAAATCCTGCCCCGGTTTTTGGCTCTTGGCAAAAGTGACCGCCGCCATGACGGACGTTTCACCCAGGGTGGCGATGACACAGCCATCTGCCTGACGAGCAACTTTGCCCGTTTCCAGTGTCAGGGTTTCTTCCCCCCACTGCATCGACTTTTTCGTAATTTCGAACATTTTCGTATCCTAAAAGGAGCGCTCCCGGCCCTCCGGGTCTCCCGTTTCAATGGCGGCCCCATTGCCGCCGACCCCAATCTTTCATCATGCGCCCGGGGTCAAAGGCATCACGTCTCAGATATGCCGCCCATACAGGAGTTTTGTGGAAATGGGAAGGGTGGGCGTGCGCCCATACGCCCCTGATTTAAAGGCGCGCCTGCGGCGCGCGCGCTTTATCTCGTCAGGGTCCTATCGGACCCGTCCTCGGGCGCCTCTGGCGGGAGTATTTCCGCCAAAAAGAAACGGGGCTCAGGATTTCCGTGCCTTTGGGGATTTTGCAGCCTTTTCCTTTGCTGCAGCCGCGGCGCGCGCCTTGTTCTTCTTGCTATTGGGCCTGCCTTTGGGGGGCGGCGGACCTTTGGGCTTGTCGCCGGTCTTGATCTTTTTTCCAGGCTTGGGACCGATCTGACGATGGGTGGCGTCATCGCGCTTGCGCGGCGTGGCGTCGCGATCTTTTGCGCGCGGGGGTCTTTCCGCATCCTGATCGTCCGTATTGCGGGGCGCACGCGGTGCAAACCCCTCTGTCCGATCCGGGTTGTCATGACGGCGTTTCTTGTGTGGGGGTTTTGGTGCGCTACTCAGGTTCGGTGCTTCTGCCAGTTGTTCAATCACAGCGCCGGGCTCCAACGTCATATCCGGACCGACGGCCGCCAAAAAGCCTGCAACCTTCGTCTCCAGAATCTGGAAGTAGCTGAGATCATACTGAATGCGGATCGCACCGATGTGATCGCGGGTGATCGCCCCGGCATTGCACAGCAACGGCAGCAGACGCCGCGGATCGGCACCCGCCTTGCGGCCTCCGGTGACGGAAAACCAGATACTGGCCCCAAATTCGGCCCGTGGTTCTGGCGCTGTGGTTACTTCGGACAGTTCTTCAGGGGCAGAGCGCTGGGCGCGATAAAGCCGCAGATAGGCCGCTGCGATCTGCGCCGGGGTAAATTGATCTGCCAGTTTGGCGACCAGCTCTTGTTCTGTTTCCGGTGCCGGTGTGTGCCAATCGGGATGGGCAAACAGGCGTTCCTCTTCGCGGGCAGAGACATCCTCGGCCGATGGGCCGGGGGTCCAGCTGGCCTTAAGCTTGGCCATACCCAGAATGCGTTCGGCTTTTTTGCGCGATTTCTTGGTCACGATCAGGGCGCTGACCCCTTTGCGCCCGGCGCGTCCCGTGCGCCCGGATCGGTGCAACAGCGTTTCATGACTGCCCGGCAGTTCGGCATGTACGACCAGATCCAAATTGGGCAAGTCGATCCCACGGGCGGCCACATCGGTGGCCACACAGACATCAGCGCGCCCATCGCGCATGGCTTGTAACGCATGGCTGCGTTCAGCCTGCGACAGCTCGCCAGACAGGGCAACGACCCTGAACCCACGGTTGGACAGCCGCGTGGTCAGCCGGTTCACCGCTGCCCGTGTATTGGCAAATACGATCGCATTTGGAGCCGCGTAATAAAGCAACGTGTTGATCACGGCGCTTTCCGTGTCGCGGTCACCCACCATCATGGCGCGATAGTCGATATCGGCATGCTGCGGCGTTTCAGATTTTGTGACGATCCGAACCGCATCGCGCTGGTAGTTGGTTGCCAGATCAGCGATGGATTTCGAAACTGTGGCCGAAAACAGCAGGGTCTGACGGTCTGCGGGGGCCTCGCCCAGAATAAATTCCAGATCTTCGCGAAAGCCCAGATCCAGCATTTCGTCGGCCTCATCCAGAACCACCGCCTTCAGATTTGACAGATCGATCGACCCGCGCATGATATGATCGCGCAACCGCCCTGGCGTGGCGACAACAACATGGGCGCCACGGGCCAGGGCCCGGCGTTCATCGCGCATATCCATGCCACCAACGCAGGACGTCACAATCGCCCCCGCCTGCGCATAAAGCCAGCTTAGCTCGCGCCGGACCTGCAGGGCCAATTCACGAGTTGGCGCGATGATAAGCGCCAGCGGCGTTCCCGCCGCCCCGAACTGTTCGGCCTGCCCTAAGACCGTGGGTGCAATCGCCAGGCCAAAGCCCAGTGTCTTACCCGATCCGGTCTGGGCAGATACCAACAGGTCACGCCCGTCCATTTCCGGATCCAGAACCGCAGTTTGGACCGGTGTCAGGTCGGTGTATCCACGCGCGTCCAGCGCATCACGAAGGGCTTGTTTCACGGGCTCTGTCTTTTCATCAGCGGTGGGTCATGTGATTACAACGCACCTGTTTGCAGCAATAAAAAAAGGGGCCCAGCGGCCCCTTCCTGGTGGTATCCGTCCGCGATTAGCGGCGGATGCCAAGGCGTTTGATCAGGTCCTGGTAACGGGCCTCTTCTTTGCCTTTCAGATAGTCCAGCAGTTTCCGGCGCTGTGCCACCAGTTTCAACAGACCACGACGAGAGTGGTTGTCTTTCTTGTGGGTTTTAAAGTGCTCGGTCAGCGTGGTAATGCGCGAGGTCAGGATCGCAACCTGCACTTCGGGCGAACCTGTGTCGCCTTCTTTGGTTGCAAAGTCTTTCAGCACGCGGGCTTTTTCTTCAACAGTGATCGACATCGGGGTCTCCTTTAAAGGTTAAGGTTGATGGCGCAGGCCGGGATGTCGTCCAGCACAGGCCCATGGAGAAATCAGCGATTTTCACGCCGATGGGCGCGTATAGGGGATTCCCTGTGCAAAGGAAAGGGGATTCTTGCGGCCTATTCAGCCGCCTCAACCGGCGTCTTAATGATATCGGCGATATCCTTCGCCCATTCGCCGATCACCGGGATGAAATCGATCTGTGACAGCGCATAGACCAGGAAAGACACCAAAATCGTCGCCCCCACAACAGATCCCAGGCCAAAGGCCAATCCGCGCAGAAACTGGGCAAAGAACATGCCGGTCAGGCTGCGATGCAGCCGTACAAACCGGTTGCGGTTCAAACGGTTTACCTCTGTCCGCAGCGCCGTGATTTCAGCCTGCAGTTCTGTCTGGTCACTCTCCGTCATCGGCCCCTTCCCACAATTCGGGCTGCACTTTGTACCCAATATACAGCGGATGGCGCGGATGTCCCGCCTTGGTCAGACCCAAAGCCTGCAATTCGTGCCCTGCATCGCGCAAAAGGACCTCAACCGCGGGACCCCGGCCATGGTGTTCGCCATGCACACCCCAGCCACAGATGATCTGATCCGCCCAATCACAGGCCGCCAGCAATGCGGCATCATTCCCCGATCCAATGGGTTCAGCCGCCTTGCGCAGCAGCGCCGGGTCGGTTTCGCGATAGGCAAAGATATTGACCGCCCGAAACCCGCCAAAGCCCAGCGCCCGCGCCCGGCGCTCGCAGCGCTCAATCGTCGGGTCGTTTTGCACCTCGGTGGCCTTTGACGGGTTCAGCATGATGAACGCCACGCGGCCCCGGGATTGATCCCAAACCCGGCTCAACGCATAGCGGTATTTTTCACAAGTCGAATAGATCGCCTCAGAGGCGGCATCGCCTTTTTGATGGGTGCGCGTGATCATGCCTGCTTTGTGATCGGGGCGACCCGGGATTGCAATATCCCGCGTTCTTCCTTTCGCCAATAATACCTTGGGGTGAGCGGCGTCTGGGAATTGATCCGGGGGATCAATTCAGCCGCGAACGGGCGGAGCCCCGGGACAGAGGGGCAAAGCCCCTTAGTGTTCAAACACCACCGCCCGGCGATACAGATTCCACGTGGCATGACCCAAAACCGGCATCACGATGATCAGGCCCAGGAAAAAGGGCACTGATCCCAAAGCCAGTGATCCAGCCACGATTATCCCCCAAATGGCGGCCACGCGCATGTTTTTGCGGGCCACATTGATCGAGGTGACCACCGCCAACGGCAATCCGCAATGCCGATCCAGCAGCATCGGGAAGGAGATCAGGCTGGTCGCAAGCACAATCGCGGCAAAGACAAATCCGACGCCGCAACCGATGATCGCCATCATCCAGCCCGGCCCGGTCATCACCACATCCATGGCAAATCCCATCATTGATGCCGGGGGTTCAGGCCCCAACGTGGCGGAATAGATGGCATTGGCCACCGCCAGCCAGACGATGAAGATACCGAAAAGGTAAATTCCCAATGCCAGGATGGGCGCCAGCGCCGGGGATTGCAAAACGCCAAACGCATCCCCCCAACGCGCGCTTTGACCGGCCTCGTTCCGGCGGCTGAGCTCATAAAGACCCACAGCGGCCACGGGTCCCAGCAACGCAAAACCCGATATTAACGGAAATAGCATCGGTAACCGGGCGGCATCCGTGGCAACCCAGGCCAACAGCATGCCGATCACCGGATACATCATGACCAGAAACATCACATCGGTGCGAAACGTGGTGAAGTCGCGAAATCCTTTGTTCAGCGCCTCCATCAGGTCATCAACTGTTAATGTTCGCACCTCAGGCACCGCCATCGCGGTGTTGTCATCGCTTCGCAACCCGCCGACCGCGTTGCCAAACACAGATCCGACAGCGCCCACGGATTGCGCGCCCCAAGACAGTGGATTACCGATTGTTTTGACCATAACACCCTCCATAACTGCGGGGCCGCAGCCACGAAAAATGCTGAAAACCCGGCCCCATCCAGGCTAAATCAGGGACAGTATAACAGATTTTGCCGAAATATTCGTCACGTTGGCATGAACATTCAGTGATTGAATACCCTGTTGGGGTGCAGCTCACCTGCCTTGTAAACCCCCACCGCCACGGCCTGACCGTTAAGTGAGGCCCAGCATTCATCCCCGTATTCCACGTCAGAAGTTAAAACGATGCCTGGATTGCCATGCCTCAGCTTTGCGGCGCCGTCGGCCGTGGTTGGCACTTCCGGCAGATCGGCAAGCCCGGTTTCCAGCGGGTGCAGATATTGATCCAAGTCGTCGGATTTTGCCAGTTTTTCGATCACCTCGATGCTGACGCCACCCCCAACCTCAAACGGGCCGGACCAAGTGCGGCGCAGCTCTTTCACATGGCCGTGACAGCCCAGCGCAGCGCCCAGATCGCGGGCAATGGCGCGGACATAGCCACCTTTGCCACACACCAGTTCCAGCGTCACGTGATCGGCATCGGGCCGATCGATCAGGGTCAGTTCCTCGACCCAAAGCGGACGCGCGGCAATGTCAACATCCTCGCCATCGCGGGCGAGCTTATAGGCGCGTTGGCCGCCAATCTTCACTGCCGAAAACTTTGGCGGGACCTGCATGATCTCACCGACAAACTGCGGCAGGGCGGATTTGATGTCATCATCGCTGGGCCGCAGGTCGGATGTGGCAATAACCTCACCCTCTTCATCGTCGGTGTTGGTGGCCTGCCCCAGACGCACGGTGAAAGTGTAAGCTTTTAGCGCATCGGTGATGAAGGGTACGGTTTTCGTGGCTTCGCCCAGTGCAATGGCCAGCACACCTGTGGCCTCTGGATCCAGCGTACCCGCATGGCCGGCCTTCTTGGCGTCAAACGCCCAGCGCACCTTGTTGACAATGGCGTTAGAGGACCACCCGGCAGGTTTGTCCACAACCAGCCAACCAGAAATATCGCGCCCTTTGCGTTTGCGTCCCATATCTTATGCCTTTGCGATGATCAGGAAGCGGGGTTAGCCCAAGCATCCCCGCCCGTCAATTGCCAGCGCGTCCAATCAGCCCGACAATCGGGCCCAGCGGAAACCCCGCATCATGGCGGTTCAGATTGCGCGCGAATAGCCGTGAAACCTTGCCATCAAAAAACAGTGCATCCGGCATCTGCAGATGATCCAGAAACAACATTGCAAAGTCGAAGAAGTTCACGGGCTGTTCAGATATGGCGAAAATCACGGCCTGGCCATCGGCACTGGTGCCGACCCCATTGCGATAGTTCAGGGAGTTGGATTCGGGCAGAAACTTGGGATGTAGTTTGCCATCGATCACCAACATCGGGCCGGATTGGCTTGCAAACTGACAGGCGGGGGTGGTGTTGCGAAACTCGTTGGTCTCGATCACCCGCACCCAGCCGTCTGCGATACAGAAAACACCGTTGGGCGTCAGGCCGAAATTGCCATAACCGCCACCATCCTGCAGGGGCGCGGTTTCAACCCCGTTTTCGATATAAAGCCCGACCGGACGCCGATCCTGATGATACATCCCGGCATTCATCGCAAAGATCAGGTCTTCGCCCTCGCCCAGAACATCCTGAACGCCCCCAAACGACCCCAAGAGCCGACCCTGATCATCGCTGTGCCATAGGCGCAGGTCGTCGCCCGCGCGGGCCTCGCAGATCACATAGCCATTGTTGTCATAGTCGATGTTCTGACAGGCCGCCTGTACTGACCCTGCAGCGAAAAACATTCCCAGCAAGGTCAAAACCCGGATCATGCGTCCCCGTCACCCTTGGCGTCATCCCGTTCCAGATCACGGCGCACGGCGTCTTGGGATAGCAACCGGTGGGTTTCATCCACCCGGTCAAACGTGTCGTCGATCCTGAATTTCAGTTGCGGCGAATGCTTCAGGCCTGCGGTCTTGGTCACCATACGGCGCAGCTCGCCCGCGTTTTTCGCCAAGAGCGCGATGGCCTCGTCCTTGCCCTTTCCACCCAATGGCAGGACAAAGGCGGTTGCCACTTTCAGATCGGGTGTCACCCGCACCTCGGATACAGTGATCGACAGCCGGTTCAGGTCCGGGTCGTGAATTTCGCCCCGCATCAGCAGTTCCGACATGGTGCGGCGGATCACTTCGCCGACCCGTAGCTGCCGTTGTGATGGGCCACGCCCGCTATTGTATGAATTCTTCGCCATGCCGCCCATCTAAGCGCAGATTGGTCTTTGCACAAGCGGGGCTTTGCATTCGCGGCGCAAACGGCTATCGAATGCCCAAGATGTTAAAGGAGCTTTGCTATGACAGAGTCGCTGCCAGGTATAGTCGTCACAGGTGGATCAGGCCGCATGGGCCAGATGCTGATCAACACGATCAAGGCCAGCCCGGCGGCAAAGCTGGTGGGCGTGGTTGAACGCGAAGGCCATGACTGGGTCGGTCGCGATGTGGGCGAGGCGATGGGCGGCGCCCCGATCGGTGTGACGGTCACTGATGATGCACTGTCTGCCTTTGCCAGGGCACAGGCGATCATTGATTTCACCTCTCCTGCCGCGACCGTCGGATTTGCAGAATTGGCGGCGCAAGCCCGCGCTGTGCATGTGATCGGCACCACCGGCCTGACGGACGATGATATCGCCGCCATCGACCGTGCGGCGCGCCATGCGGTTGTGGTGCGGGCCGGCAATATGAGCCTCGGTGTGAACCTCTTGGTGCAACTGACCAAGAAAGTTGCCGCCGCGCTGGATGAGGATTTCGATATCGAGGTGATCGAGGCGCATCACCACCACAAGGTCGATGCGCCATCAGGAACTGCCCTGATGCTGGGCGAGGCCGCGGCAGAGGGGCGTGGCAAGCACCTGAAAGTTATCCGCGACAGTGGCCGCGACGGCATCACAGGCGCACGCAAGCGCGGCGATATTGGTTTCACCGCCATTCGTGGCGGCGACATTGTCGGCGAACATGATGTTCTGTTCGCGAGCCCCGGCGAACGCATCGTGCTGCGCCACATGGCCACCGACCGCGGTATCTTTGCCCGCGGCGCGCTCAAGGCCGCGCTCTGGGGTCAGGGCCAAAAACCTGGCAGCTATGACATGGTGGATGTGCTGGGGCTGTAGGGGCCGACAATTTTCTCGCCCAAACCGCCGGGCAGTGGCTAAACTGTCTGCGGGCGTCGATGGTGATACGCCCGTTCAACGTAGTGAGGGTGATACATTGTTTAGACTTATTATTGCAGGCCTGCTCTCTTCGACACTCAGCGCAGCAGCGCAGGATATCACGGACGGTCACTGGGTGGATCTGACCCATCCGTTCAACGAGGCGTCTGTCTATTGGCCAACCGCCACGACCTTTACCAAGACAGAGGTCTATCACGGCCATACCGACGGTGGTTGGTTTTACGCGGCCTATGATTTCGCCGCTGCCGAACATGGTGGCACGCATATGGATTCGCCCATTCACTTTGCCGAGGGCGCACACACAACGGATCAGGTGCCCATAGACCGGTTGATCGGGCCGGGGATCGTGATCGATGTCAGTATACAGGCGGCGCAGAATCCCGATTACTTGGTCAGCGTCGGTGACATTGAGGCCTTTGAGGAAACGCATGGGCCTATTCCCGCCGGTGCGATCGTATTGCTCAACACCGGTCGGGCCGGATTGTATCCTGATCGTGCTGCTTATATGGGCACCGCAGAACGCGGACCAGAGGCGGTGGCCAAACTGCATTTCCCGGGGCTAAGCGCAGAGGCCGCAACCCTGTTGGTGGCGCGCCAGATCGGCGCGGTCGGGATCGACACACCCTCTATCGATTACGGCCAGTCCACGGATTTTGCGGCGCATGTTGCGTTGATGACTCACAATGTCCCAGCCTTTGAAAACGTTGCTGATATGAACGATCTTCCCCCAACGGGCAGCCTGATTGTTGCCCTGCCGATGAAGATTGAGGGCGGATCAGGCGGCCCGCTTCGCATCGTTGCCAACATACCGTTCAGCCCGTAACGCCCAAAGACAGGGGATCAGCAACTATGCTATGTTCTGAAAATCCGGGCAGGTAAAAGAGGTCACACATGTCAGAATATGGAATGGCAAGCGCGCTGCGCACGAAGCTGTGGCCGATCTGGTCGGTGGCGATTGCGCTTTTTCTGTGCAAGGGGCTTTTGGCGCTGACTGTCATTCTGGCAGCGGTCGGCCTGACCGTGGACATCCCGTTGGGTCTGTGGGCTGCCGCTGTGGACGTGGCCGTGCTGGTTGCCGTGGCAGCCTTTTGGCGGCGGCGTCAGCGAAGCGGGCAAAACCTGCCCTTCGGTCTGGCCGCAGTTGGTGCGGTTATGGTGATCGCCAATATGCACGGGTTTGTCCCGCCCATCGTTGAATGGGCAGGACTGGCCTTGTTGATACTGGCGGCCTGGCTCGATTGGCAGGGCCGCAAGGGCTAACGATCAGCCCCGTTGCCCTACCCCGCGCCCGGCCTCTGCCGGCACCGGCAGATTGGCGTGGGCCGTTGCATAGTCCGCCAGCTTCGCGGCAACCGCTTCCGATGGCAACGATGTTGCCCGTGTGGTCAGATCCACATGCAAGAGCATCGAATCGACTGTCGCACACAATTTGCCGCCTTCGCCACGAATGAAATGGAACAGGCGCATTTTCTTGCCTTCGCCCTGCAGAACCTGTGTCGTGACCTCCAGGGCCTCCCCCGCCGTCATCTCATCAATGTAACGAATGTGGTTTTCCACGGTGAAATAGCTGCTGCCGCCTGCAACATAATCGGCATCCGCGCCGATCATTTCCATAAACCGGTCAGAGCCGTGTGACGCGGCCTCCAGATAATGGGTTTCATTCATGTGGCCGTTATAGTCGGTCCAGCTTTGCGGGATCTGGCGGCTGACGGTGACGGGCAGATCACCTGCTGCTGGTTCCGGCAGCGCGGCCTCATGCGCATTGATCACGCCGCCCGCACCAGAGCCTGATTTTTTCAACGCCCGCATCATGCCGACAAGGTTGTCATCGCGCAGGCGTTCCAACTCGCGGATCGACAGATGGCCGGATTGTGCATCAGACTGCCCGGCGATCAGATCGACCAGCTCATCTGTGAACTCGGGCACATCCATCAGCTTGGTCCAGGGCCATTGCAGGCAAGGGCCGAACTGCGCCATGAAGTGTTTCATGCCCGCCTCGCCCCCGGCAACGCGATAGGTTTCAAACAGCCCCATCTGACCCCAACGCAGGCCAAAGCCCATGCGAATGGCCTCGTCGATCTCTTCCGTCGTGGCGATGCCGTCCTTGACCAGCCACAAAGCTTCGCGCCAGACGGCCTCCAAAAAACGATCGGCGATGTGGGCGTCAATTTCCTTGCGTACTTTCAAGGGAAAGAACCCGACGTCGCGCAGAATGTCTGCGGCCCTGTCACAAATCACCGCGTCGCCCACCAGTTCGATCAGCGGCAGCAGGTAAACCGGGTTGAACGGGTGGGCGACAATGATGTTGGCGCCTTTCTCGTTTAGCTCGGACGGTTTGAAGCCCGAGGTCGAGGACCCGATCACCGCATCCGTAGGCGCATGTTCCATCAACTGCGCATAAACCTTGTGTTTCAGGTCCAGCCGTTCTGGCACACTTTCCTGTATCCAGGACGTCCCGACCACCACATCGGCGATTTCGGTATGAAAGGTCAGTTTGCCTTCCGCCGGTAAGGCCCGGTCATAAAGCGATGGCAACGCGCGTCGGGCATTGGCCATCACTTCGCTGATTTTGCGCTCTGCCTCCGGGTCCGGGTCAAAGACCTGAACGTTCCAGCCATTAAGCAGGAATCGCGCGGCCCAGCCGCCCCCGATCACCCCGCCGCCGATAATTGCCGCTGTGTTTGTCATGCGTGTCTCCAATAACGGGCCGATGCCTGACGCCGTATCGTAGGATTAGAGGATGGAGCGCACGAATGTGCCGCTCCGATGAATTCAAATGCCGTTGAGGCCCTGCTGAGTTTTATACCGACGCAATACCGACGTGATGCAGTCGCAATACAGCGGGCCCCATTTGCCGTGATCAACCCTTTGGCGCGCGCTTCACTAGGCCCAGTTTTTCACGGACTTCCGCCGGCCCGATCACCCGTGCACCCATGTTGGAAATGACGGTATTGGCGCGTTCGACAAGCTGCCAGTTCTCGGCCAGAACACCTTTGTCCAGGAACAGGTTATCCTCCAGACCCACGCGCACATTGCCCCCGGCCAGCACTGCGGCGGCGGCATAAGGCATTTGATCGCGGCCAAGGCTAAAGGCCGACCAGTTCCAGTCAGACGGCACGTTATTGACCATCGCCATGAAGGTATTCAGATCATTCGGTGCCCCCCACGGCACACCCATACACAGTTGCACCAGTGCGGGGTCGGTCAAAATGCCTTCGGAAACCAACTGCTTGGCAAACCATAGATGACCGGTGTCAAAGGCCTCGATTTCGGGCTTCACACCCAGATCTGTCATCATCTGCCCCATGGCACGCAGCGCGCCGGGGGTGTTGGTCATCACATAATCAGCCTCGGCAAAATTCATGGTGCCGCAGTCCAGGGTACAGATTTCCGGCAAACATTCCGCCACATGCGCCACCCGCTGGGACGCCGGGATCATGTCCGTTCCGGCCTCATTCACCGGTAGCGGGGCCTCTGTCGGGCCAAAGACCATATCACCACCCATGCCAGCGGTCAGGTTCAGAACCACATCGACCTCTGCGTCGCGGATACGGTCGGTAACCTCCCGATAATATTCAAGTTTTCTGGACGGCTTGCCGGTTTCCGGGTCCCGCACATGGCAATGCACGATCGCAGCACCCGCCTTGGCGGCGGCAATCGCACTGTCCGCGATTTGCTTGGGGCTGCGCGGTACATGGGGGGATCGATCCTGCGTGCTGCCCGATCCGGTCACAGCGCAGGTGATGAAAACTTCGCGGTTCATAGTAAGAGGCATGATAGAGCTCCTTTAAGCCACTAATCCTGAAGGTCTGATAGGTCTTTGAACAAATCCAGGGCCTCTGGGTTGGTGAGGCCGGACAGATTTCGGACCGGTTCATTGTTAACAACATCGCGCACCGCCAATTCGGCAGTTTTGCCTGATTTAGTGCGCGGCACATCGGCCACCGCGATGATCTTTGCAGGCACATGACGGGGGGAGGCATTCTTACGAATTTCCCCTTTGATCCGTTTGATCAGCGCCTCATCCAGCGCCACACCATCGGCCAGCATGACAAACAGAACCACGCGCACATCATTGTCGAAGTTCTGACCCACAACAACGGCGTCGCGGATGTCGTCGATTTTATCCAACTGACGGTAGATCTCTGCCGTGCCGATCCGCACGCCGCCGGGATTCAACGTGGCGTCTGATCGCCCAAGAACAACAAACCCGCCACTATCAGTGTGAATGGTGAAATCTCCCTGTCGCCAGATATTGGGATAGGTGTCGAAATAGGATGATTTGTACCGCGTGCCATCGGGGTCGCCCAGAAAACGCGCCGGCATCGACGGATGAGCATTGCGGCAGACCAGTTCCCCGGCGACGCCGTCCACTTCGTGTCCATGTTCATTCAGTGTCGCCACATCCAATCCCAACGACGCCGCCTGAATTTCCCCCTTATGGACCGGTAGAACCGGGCAGCCACCAATGAAACAGCCCAGAATATCCGTGCCGCCACAGATCGAGGCCAGCTGCAGATCGGCCTTCCAATCCGCATAAACATGGGCAAACCCATCCGGGGACAGCGGTGATCCTGTGGACAAAACCACGCGTAGATCATTCAGTTTATGCGTTTCCACCGGGCGGTTGTGCGATTTCAGAGAAAAGTCGATATATTTCGCGGAGGTCCCGAAATGGGTGACATTTTCGGCATCACACAAGTCAAACAGGCGTTTGACGTCGGGGTACATCGGATTGCCGTCATACAGGATAACGGTGGCTTCTGACGCCAGCCCCGCTATCAGCCAGTTCCACATCATCCAGTTGCAGGTGGTAAAGTAAAACAGCCGATCGCCCGATCGCAGATCGCTGTGCAACTGTTGCTCGGTCATGGCACGCAGCAATGACCCACCGCCGGAATGCTCTATGCACTTGGGCTTCCCGGTCGTGCCGGACGAAAACATCACATAAAGCGGATCGCGAAACCCCATTGGTTCGCATTGCAGCGCGCCCGCCGCCTGATCCTTGAAACTATCATACGCGACCCAGATCTCAGGCAGGTCTTCAGCACCGCCCGCATATCCCCAGATCACGACCTTCTTGATCGATGGCACACGTTCGACGACCTCGGCAATTGCGGGGCGGGTGTCAAAAGTCTTGCCGTTGTAGAAATACCCATCTGCGGCAAACATGATGGTGGGTTCGATCTGGCCAAACCGATCCACGACCACATCTGGCCCGCTTTCAGGTGCACAAGACGACCAGACAGCCCCCAATGATGCCGTGGCCAGAGTGGCGGCAATGCTTTGCGGCATGTTTGGCACATAGCCCACAACCCGGTCACCCTTGCCGATGCCTTCGGCCCGCAGGGCGGCGGCCAGCATCTCAACCTCTCGCTTCAGCTCTGCCCGTGACCATTCAATGCGGCGGCCATCCTCGCCAACAAAGATGATCGCGGGCCGGCCATCGGCATTTTTCAGGAAGGTTTCGGCAACATTCAGGCGTGCGTTGGGAAAGAACTGTACCTGCATAGGGTCCGCGTCACCAACATAGGGGACGTCACCCTGATCGCCGACCAGTCCACAAAAATCCCAAACCAAAGGCCAATATTTATCAGGATTTTCTACCGACCAGGCATGAAGGTCGTCATACTGCGCCAAAGGTTCTTTGGTCACGTCTCGCACATGGTCCCAGAACCGCGCCATCGGCGTGGATTTGGCAGTTTCAGCGTCGGGTGTCCAAAGGATGTCTGCAGTGGTCATATCGGGTCTTTCAGCGGTGTTCATATCGTCGGTATATCGACATCCGACACCCAAATTTGCAAGCAGACTATCACCCGGCCACGGATTGCATTTTTACACTTATTGCCATATCCATGACACTTAATGACAACCGATATGCCGATTTATGAATTTCTGTTGTTTGATGGATTTTCAAACATGGTTCTCGCCAATGCGATGGAACCATTGCGTGATGTCAAACTGCGCACAATCGGGGCGCAATTGAGATGGACAATCAGCAGCCTTGACGGCGACCCGGTTGAAAGCTCCAGCCAAGTCAATGTCACGCCAGAGCAGAAATTTGATCCCAGACGACAGCGACATGTTCTGATCCTTGTTGCCGGGTATGGGGTCCAGAGCATGGACCTGAAACGCATTTCTACCCTTTTGCGCCAGTCGCAAAACGCGACAGAGCGGATCATCGCGGTTGATGGCGCGCCATGGATGCTGGCCCATGCGGGTCTTCTGGATGGCCATCGTGCCACCATGCATTGGCATGATCTGGAAGCCTTTGCAGAACAGTTTCCCAAGGTGAATGTCATGCGGCAAAGCTTCGTGCACGCGGGGCGATATCTGACATGCGGGGGCGCCAGCAGCACGCTGGAAATGATGTTGGAGCTGATCCGTCAGGATTTCGGGACTGCGGCGGCTTTTGATGCGTCGACGATGTTTTTGTACGATGCCCACCGGCAAAGCCAAAAACCCGGACCAGATCACGCCCGATTTCGGCAGGTTGGATCGGATCAACTGTTGCGCGCTCTTGATAAAATGGCCGCACACATCGAATATCCCGTATCTCTACGCGCGCTGGCACAGGCCGCATCAACGTCTGAACGCAACCTCAACCGCCTGTTCCTAAATGAATTGGGTGTCACCCCTGGCAAATACTACCGAATGTTGCGGCTGAAACGGGCACGGGAATTGGCGCAGGAAACCAATCAATCGCTGGAACAAATTGCACTTAGATGCGGGTTCTCAACCGCGTCCACGCTCAGCCGTGCGTTTTCTGGGGCCTTTGGTGTGCCAATATCACACAGCCGCAGACAGGGCGGGATCGAGACTGAGTAGATCACAAAAAAAAGCGGGGCAATGTCTGCCCCGCTTTTGAACATTCGCTTTGAACGCTCTTATTCGTCTTCGGCTGTTGCTTCTTCTTCAGCTGCAGTTGGAACCTCATCGGCTGCAACCTCTTCGCCTTCACCCTCTTCCTCGTCATCCGCAGCCAGTGTGGTAGGTGCCTGCACAGATGCAATGATGAAGTCACGGTCGATGGTCGGTTTGGTGCCTTTTGGCAGGGTCACATCTGTGATGCTGATTGAATCACCGATTTCCGCCTCGGCCAGATCGATCTCGATCTTTTCCGGGATATCGCCGGCGGTCACAACCAGTTCCACCATCGGACGAACAACCGTCAGCGTGCCACCTTTTTTCAAGCCGGGGCAGGTGTCTTCGTTGAGGAACTCAACGGGTATATCCAGGCTGATTTTGGTGGTGCGGCGCAGACGCAGCAGGTCCAGATGGGTTGGCAAGTCTTTGACCACATCGCGCTGAACGTTGCGGCAGATAACGCGGACGTCATCGTGGCCTTCGACCTTCAGGTTAAACAGGGTCGACAGGAAACGGCCTTTTTTCAGGCGTTTCAACAGGACGTTATACGGTACGTTGATCGGCAGTGGTTCTACATCACCACCATAAACGATGCCCGGTACGCTGCCATCTCGGCGAGCCTGACGAGCGGCGCCCTTGCCTGTCCCCGTCCGTACCGTGGCGTGAAGATCTGGGATCTGTCCAGCCATAGTATTCTCCAATAATGTAAGGGCGGGGTCCCTCCAAGGCTGCAACCCCGCGTGAAGCCGTGCCTATAGACGAGTCTCGATCACTTGGAAAGCCTAAAATTCAAGGCCGCAAAGGGCCAAAGCGCGTGATCCCTACAGGATCACATCCGCCAAGGCTTTTGGATGATCTGTTATCTGTTCATACCCGGTTTCGGTGATGATAAAGCTGTCTCCGACCTGGGCGCGAAACTGGCCTTTGACCGTGACAGAGCCATCAACGGCAAATACCATCCCTGGCTGCAGTACGGTTTTATCGCCGAAAACCAGCTCGGGCGTTTCCAGAAAACTGTAGCCAGTCGCACGGCCACACCGAAACGGGTAGTCATAACCCGCAGTCTGAATGACATCGGCATAGGCCGCGTGAACCTCCTCTGCCGTAACGCCAGGCGCCAGAACCGATAGCGCGGCGGCCTGGCTGTCGACTGCGACCTGATAAACATCTGCGTGCAGGGGATCGGCAACGTCACCGATCCAGAACGTGCGATCAAATCCCAACTTGAATCGGTGAAAATTGGTCATGCCGCAAAAACACAGAAAAACCGGTTCCCCGCGTTTCATTATTCGGGTCGAGGCGCGATGGTGCGGCTTGGTGATCTCGGGGCCAGAGGCCATGATCTGCAGGAAATGCGTGTTTGGTGACATGGTTTTGTCACTATAATGTGCCGCCAGCAATTCAGCGGCTTTGCGAGTGCCCGCTTGCGACGTGGCAATTGCGACCTCAAACTCTGGAACGCCAGCGCCAATAGCGTTACGCCCCGCCATCATCATCGATTGCGCCACCTGCCCGGCATGGCGGGCCAGTTGCAGTTCTTCGGCTGATTTGACCATTCGCATGCGGGCAATGATGGGTTCGATATTGGTAACTGCAGCCGCCCCGACATGGCTGTCAAAATATGGTCGGACCAACGGCGGCATGCGATTATGCTCCAATGCAATGGACTTGGCGCCACTCATCAAAGATGGAATTTCACTGCGCCATTCCTCCCCCATGCCATCATTCCAAGGCGCAATGCGATCTACATGTGCGGCGGCCTCGGCCATATCCAGTTCCATTGTTGGGGTGATCAGGACGCTTTCGCCGCCTTTATGCACCACCAGAATGGTTGGCCTGCCGAAGTCCATGTGCAGATAGTCGTAATACCCGGTCAGATAATAGACACTGTCATCATCGGTGATAAATGCGACATCGATGTTTTGATCTGACATGCGGGTACGCAGGTGATTTTGGCGTTGATTGTACATGTGACGGGGCCTTCTGTGATCCGGACGGTCTATGTCAGGCTATCACCCTGTCTGAACTGAACATGTCAAATTGCGACCTGCGCAGAATTCCATAGCTCAGTTCTGATTGAACAGAGTTGCAGGAGCGCCTAATCTGACCCTGATTTTGATTACTGAGTCTGCGCCATGATCCTGTTTGTCGGCCTGGGAAACCCGGGCCCGAAATACGCCGCCAACCGGCACAATATCGGCTATTTGGCGCTGGATCGCATTGCCGAGGATTATGGATTTGGTCCGTGGCGGTCCAAATTTCAGGGGGTTGTCAGCGAGGGTCGGCTGGGTACACAAAAGGTTCTGTTGCTGAAACCCGAAACCTTCATGAACTTGTCCGGGCAATCTGTGGGAGAGGCGATGCGCTTCTACAAGCTCAATCCGAATGATGTCACGGTGTTCCACGATGAGCTGGATCTGGCGCCGGGCAAAGTTAGGGTTAAGACCGGTGGCGGACATGCCGGGCATAACGGATTAAGGTCCACAGATGCCCATATCGGGCCGGAATTCCGACGCGTGCGTCTTGGTATAGGCCATCCGGGGCGCAAGGAACTGGTATCGCACTATGTCTTGCATGATTTTGCCCGTGCCGATCAGGATTGGTTGGATGATCTGATGCGCGGGATTTCAAAAGGTGCGGTCGATCTGGCCGCCGGCGATCAGGGCCGATTTATGAATGCAATCGCCCAAGCCCGCCCTCCGGCGGAACCAAGCACCGCACAATCTGAAAAACCAAAGATGCAGGCCACAGCGGATGAACCGCCAGAGCCCGCACCGCAAAAATCGGCCTTGCAACGGTTGATCGACAAGTTTTCCTGATCAATTCTGCGCTGGGTGCTCTTGCAAATCCCGCAGCATAGGCACAGTGTCATACCATGGAAAAAGAGCCGTCAATAAACGTCGTTGGGGAAGCATTGCAATCCTGTTCATCTGATCCTGTGACCGGGTATTTTCGCGATGCGCATTGCAATACCTGTGCAGAGGATCTGGGCAGCCATACAGTCTGTGCGATTATGACCGCTGAATTTCTGGCCTTTTCGAAATATGTCGGCAATGACCTGTCCACGCCACGGCCCGATCTGGGATTCGCCGGTCTGAAGCCAGGTGACAATTGGTGCCTCTGCGCCAATCGCTTTATGCAAGCCTATGACGAGGGCTGCGCGCCTAGGGTCAATCTGAGCGCAACACATCAGCGCGCATTGGACATTGTGCCAATGGATGTGTTGGAAAAGCTGGCAGTGGGTTAGTCTGGGGCAGCTTATTGGCCCAATTTGAAAGAATGTGCGGGAACGAATTGTGCTGCCCCGCAATATGTTACTTTCTGTATTCAGACCGATTGAACATGATCGTGTCCGCCTTCAGTCTTAACAGTGGCCATCATCATGATCATCATTACGATCGCTCCGGTAATCGCCATCGCTGTCGTGACTATGTTCGCTATCTTCGTTGTTATCGTCTTCATTGTCTTCCTCAATCCAGTGCGTGGTCTGTCAGGAAGATGGGGCGCAATTCCCATTGCGCCATATGCCAGAAGGTTATGACACCGTATATTTGGATTAATGCTAGGTGCATAAACCAAAGGTTATGGATGGGTTTTAGTCCCCCTCGCCCATATCCATGCCCAAGGCCCGCGCGACGGTGAAGATGTCTTTGTCGCCACGACCGCACATATTCATGCAGATGATGTGATCCTTGGGTAGATCGGGCGCGATTTTCATCACATGGGCCAGTGCGTGGCTGGGCTCCAGTGCCGGGATGATACCTTCGGTCTGGCAAGACAACTGAAACGCTTCCAGCGCCTCGACATCTGTGATCGCGACATATTCGGCGCGGCCAATTTCGTGCAGCCAGCTATGTTCAGGCCCAATGCCCGGATAGTCCAGACCTGCTGAGATCGAGAAGCCTTCCAATATCTGGCCATCATCATCCTGCAACAGATAAGTCCGGTTGCCATGCAGAACGCCGGGGCGCCCGCCAGTGAGTGACGCGCAATGTTCCATCTTAGCGTTCACACCTTTGCCGCCGGCCTCGACCCCGATGATCCGAACGGACGTATCGTCGAGGAAGGGGAAGAACAGACCCATTGCGTTGGACCCACCACCGATGGCGGCGATAATGGTATCGGGCAGGCGGCCTTCGGCTTCTTGCATCTGGGCCTTGGCCTCTTTGCCGATGATGCATTGGAAGTCACGCACCATCGCCGGATAGGGGTGCGGGCCTGCGACGGTGCCGATGCAATAGAAAGTGTCGCGCACATTGGTCACCCAATCACGCAACGCGTCGTTCATCGCATCCTTTAGCGTCCCACGACCAGATGTGACCGGTATGACCTCTGCGCCCAGCAGGCGCATACGAAATACATTCGGGGCCTGACGTTCAACATCATGCGCGCCCATATAGACGATGCATTTCAGGCCGAACTTGGCGCAGACCGTAGCCGTGGCCACACCGTGCTGACCGGCGCCGGTTTCGGCGATGATCCGGGTCTTGCCCATGCGGCGGGCCAGAATGATCTGCCCCAGCACGTTGTTGATTTTATGTGCGCCGGTGTGGTTCAGCTCATCCCGTTTCAGGTAAATCTTGGCCCCACCCAGATGTTCGGTCAGACGTTCTGCGAAATAGAGCGGGCTGGGACGTCCCACATAATGGGTCCACAGATAATTCATCTCATCCCAGAAGCTTTGATCCGTCTTGGCCTTCTCATACTCGGTCTCAAGATCAAGGATCAGCGGCATTAGGGTTTCGGACACAAAACGCCCGCCAAACTGGCCAAAGCGGCCTTGTTCATCGGGGCCGGTCATGAAGCTGTTGAAGAGGTCATTCATCTGAAATCTCGCTTGGTCTGGTCCGGGATCAGGCCCGGGCGGCGTCTATGAACGCCTTGATCATCTGGCTATCCTTTACGCCGCGAGAAGCTTCAACACCAGATGAAACATCAACCTGTTGCGCACCCGTCAGCCGAATCGCCTCTTTTACATTTTTTGCAGTCAGCCCCCCGGCCAACATCCAGGGGCGTTGCCAGTATTTGCGCCCTTGCAACAGTCGCCAGTCGAACGGGATACCAGTTCCACCAAGCAAAACGGCATCTTTGGGGGGTTTGGAGTCCACCAGAATTTGATCCGCAACCTGCTGATAGGTGTCTAGAGCTGGCAGATCTTCCTCATTGGCGATTCCGACGGCCTTCATCACCGGCAATCCAAATCGTTGCCTGACATCTGATACGCGATCGGGGCTTTCAGTGCCATGAAGCTGGATCATATCAATTGGAACTGATCCCAAAAGCGCATCTAAAAACGCGTCATCGGGGTCAACCACTAGGGCGACTTTGGCCACGCCTGCCGGTACCGCAAGCGCTAGGTTGCGCAAATCTTCGGGGCTGACATACCGCGGGGATTTTTCGAACAGATTGAAACCAATATAGCGTGCACCTGCTTGGGTTGCGACCTCAACATGAGCGCGCTCTTTCAGCCCACAAATCTTTACCTGAATGTTTGACATGCTCGGGGTTTAACGTGCTTTGCTGCCTGTCTCAAGCAGGGCCAGCACATCATCACCCTTCTCCGGGTCACCGCCTTTCAGACGAGCTACCTCTTGGCCCATTTGCCGGGCCTCGCGCTTGGCGCGGGCCCCGTCACGACGATAGCGATGCTCACGCAGCCATTCCCAAACGAATCCGATCAACAGCCCAACAACAATGCTGCCGAGAATGACAAGAAACAAAGGAAGTTCGGCAGAAGTATTCAGCCCGGCAAGCTCGGCGACTTCTTCAGGCAAAAGCCGCAAGCTGACCATCCCACGATTGGCAAGGGCGACAGTCAGCAAACAGACGCCAATCACCAGTAGAAAGGCATATTTGATATAGCGCATCACGCGTTATTTCCCGTTCAGGCGGTCCCGCAGCAGCTTTCCGGTTTTGAAAAACGGCACATGCTTTTCCTCGACCTGAACAGATTCGCCAGTACGAGGGTTGCGGCCAACGCGGGCGTCGCGTTTTTTCACTGAGAACGCACCAAAGCCACGCAGTTCGACCCGGTCACCGCGGGCCATTGCCTCAATGATCTCTTCAAAAATGGTGTTTACGATCCGCTCTACGTCGCGGTGGTATAAGTGTGGATTTTCGTCAGCAATCTTTTGGATCAATTCCGAGCGGATCATCCTGTTGCCCCCCTAAGGTTGGAACCAGTGCAGCACGTTTATGTGTTCTTTGTGAGGGGACTATAGGCAAATTTCTGGAGTTTAGAAACATTTAGCCAGCGCTGAAGTCAAAAAAAACGTAAAAAATTTTCAAACACGGCCTGCGTTTGACCTTTGGCTTGTGATCAGCACTCCTAAGTCGCCGGTACGGACAGTTTAAATTTCTGATGCGATTCGCAAATAAAAAAGGCCCCGTCTTAACAACGGAGCCCTTTGAATAGCTATCTCAACGAGATCTCCTAGTTGTCGCCCTTCAGTGCGGCACCCAGGATATCGCCCAGCGATGCGCCAGAATCGGAAGAACCATATTGTTCAACGGCTTCTTTCTCTTCAGCGATTTCGCGTGCCTTGATCGACAGGCCCAGCTTGCGGGTTTTGCTGTCGATATTGGTGACGCGAACATCCACCTTGTCGCCAACGCCGAAACGATCTGGGCGTTGTTCTGCGCGGTCACGGGAAAGGTCGGAACGACGGATGAATGATTTCATGCCTTCGTACTCAACCTCGATACCGCCATCCTCGATCGCGGTGACTTCGACAGTGATGATAGAGCCGCGCTTCACGCCGCCAACGGCTTCGGCAAACGGATCGCTTTCCAAGGCTTTGACGGACAGAGAGATACGCTCTTTTTCGACATCAACCTCAGTGACAACCGCTTTGACAACATCGCCTTTGCGGAAATCGCCGATTACGTCTTCGCCACGGCCTTCCCATGTCAGGTCAGACAGGTGAACCATGCCGTCGATGTCGTTGTCCAGACCGATGAACAGACCGAATTCAGTGATGTTTTTCACTTCACCTTCAACTTCGGTGCCCTCTGGGTGAGTCTCAGCAAAGACTTCCCATGGGTTGCGCATGGTTTGTTTCAGGCCCAGCGAGACGCGACGCTTGGCTTCGTCGATTTCCAGAACCATGACTTCGACTTCCTGAGAGGTCGAAACAATCTTGCCCGGATGGACGTTTTTCTTGGTCCAGGACATTTCAGACACGTGAACCAGACCTTCAACGCCGGCTTCTAGCTCAACAAATGCACCGTAGTCAGTGATGTTGGTGACACGGCCTGTGTGCACAGATTCCAACGGATAAGCTGTGGCAACGGCATCCCACGGATCGGCCTGCAGCTGTTTCATGCCAAGGCTGATACGGTGAGTGTCTTTGTTGATCTTGATGACTTGAACCTGAATGGTTTCGCCAATTGTCAGAATCTCAGACGGGTGGTTGACGCGGCGCCAGGCCATGTCGGTGACGTGCAATAGGCCGTCAACACCGCCCAGATCAACGAAGGCACCGTATTCGGTGATGTTTTTGACAACACCATCAACAGTCTGGCCTTCGGTCAGGTTGGCGATAACTTCAGCGCGCTGTTCGGCACGTGATTCTTCCAGAATCGCACGGCGCGACACAACGATGTTGCCACGGCGACGGTCCATTTTCAGAATCTGGAACGGCTGCTTCAGGCCCATCAGCGGCCCGGCATCACGCACAGGGCGCACATCAACCTGAGAGCCGGGCAGGAACGCAACAGCGCCACCCAGATCGACAGTGAAGCCACCCTTGACGCGGCCAAAGATGGCGCCTTCGACGCGCTCCTCATCAGCATATGCTTTTTCCAGACGGTCCCAAGCAGCCTCGCGGCGGGCCATTTCGTGGCTGATAACAGCTTCGCCGCGGGCGTTTTCAGCCGCACGAAGGAAGACATCAACTTCGTCACCAACAGCAATTTCAGGGGCTTCGCCAGGATTTGCGAATTCTTTCAGTTCAACGCGGCCTTCCATTTTGTAGCCTACGTCGATGATGGCTTGGCCTGCTTCGATTGCGATGACCTTACCTTTGACAACGGAACCCTCTTCGGGCGTGTCAACTTCGAAGCTTTCTTGCAGGAGGGCTTCGAATTCCTCCATAGATGTGTTGTTAGCCATGTGGCGTTCGTTTCCTATACTCATGTTTCTGGCCGGGTGGTTGTCTCCACCGGTCTTGGGGTTTGGTCCTTCGGCCGCCGTAAAACAAAGAAAGCAAAATAAAGAGGGCCGGTTCGCTCCGACCCTGCTCATCTCACTCTTTCACGGCGTTTTCGCCTTATTGACAGGGGGGGCTTTAGTGGGTTTCGGCCTGTATTGCAAGGGGAATAGGTCATTGGGCGGATTGGCAGTAGAGCGTCAGAATAAACCGCAATATTTTTCGGGAATGCGTAAAGCTTGCTCTCCAAGCAGTCGCGATCGGGGCCATCTTTGTTTCTTTCCGTGCAACTCCGCAATGTCCCAGGCTTTGTCATTTCGTTCCAAAGAGCGAATCTTTTTGAATGTCGTCAGAATTTCGCTATCTTCGTCATCTTTCGACCAATACTCACCAATCTTCAGATTTCGTCCTTTTTTTCGACGATAATTGCTCGAGTATGACGTTGTTTCTGCATATTCGCGACTTCGTAAGCCGAGGCGTGCACGAAGAAGGCCCTCGTCGAAAAATCTCAGGTGGAAATTGAAACAATCATCCGAGTAGTGGACTTTATTGTCAGACATCAGATTGTGACCGCCTGCGCCAAACGTTGTGCCGCGTGAAATGATAGAAGGTTTTGAATAGGCCCCATGCGGAACCACATATCGGCGGATGTTGAGAACGGATTCCAGGTACATTTTCACACCCGATTCATTTTCCATATGCACCAGCTCTAGCCCAAATGGGGTGATGACATCACAATGTTTGTGTTGTTCAAGATAGTCCGGTAAACCCTGATACGCCGCCGGATCTGGACAGATAAGTTCATCAACGTCACCGCAAATTACAAAATCATAGTATTCGGTTAGGCTGGACGCAAACTGAGACAGATATCGCCAACGTTGCGCGTCGAAATGTTCATGCAGCCCTTGATAGGGGATGGTAACGTGGTTGCCCCAGTCTTCCTCTATCCCTTCAGATGTTCCATGAGACACCACAAACAGATTATCCTGACCAACCTCTCTTCCGTAATATCGACGCCAAATATTCAAGAAGAGGGAGTCTCTTCTTTGCATTGTCACGCAAGCGATTGTTGGTTTGGGCATCAAACGGCCTTCTTCGATGAGTTTTCGTTTAAAATGCTGAGATCAGAGACAGTTTTTAGGTCTTTGACTACATCTTCGGGCCTTTGATCTGCCCGCTGATAGTCCCAGTTTGTCGATATCCCTCGACAATGATAAAACCCGCACTCGTCACTGAGGTTGTCCGGGTAACCTTGAAACCCATGGGTGCGCCAAGGAACGGACTTCATCGGTCCTGTCGGATCAACTATCCATTTGGAGTTAATCTTGATGTCACTTTGATTCGATTTGTATATGTGATCCGCGTGTCGAGGATTGGATGTGGATTTTGTATACCGCCAACGCCCGCTCAAAGTGAGATAACCGACTTGATCCTGGTGAACCCGATCGAACAGTGAAACGTTGCCGCGATTGTAGGCAAGTTCGTCTATATCAATCTGAAGCACGGCATTTGAATTGCCCAGAAACCTGAGCCTGGCAATTTCAAGAAGCCCAAACTGCAAAAAGCGTGAATTTATGACTAATCTTGTATGGCCTGACGGACCATACAGCAATGGAGCACTGACTACAGCAAACTTTTGCAAACCGGAAATCTCAGAAAACACCTCTCTTAGATCGTCCATGCTGTATTGATCAGAACCGTTGTCAAAAAAAAGCAGTGCGTCAACATGGTGGGAAAAGACATGGTATTTTGCCCAATCATGTATCCAGTTCAGATCGTTGTTTCTGCTTAATGTCACTAAGGAATTCATGCCTGAATACTCAAATAATTCTGAAGAGTTAATTGGTATGGCAACTGAAAACATTGGATGCTCAAATACCAACTGGCTAGATGTCGGTTGGGTGCATTTGAATTCCAGTATGGACGCGCGCTTAGAGTTACTGATTTCAATCGGCGTAGAAAGTTTACCGTCAATGTAAAACCTTCCTCGTTTGACAATCTTTCGAAATGCAGATTTGAAAGCGGCTCCTATCGCATAAACACAGTCCGTTCCATCCGATGACTTCCCATGAAAGACGTCATAAAACAGAGTACTACGGTCATACTGCTCACACACATTTGGACCGAGAGCGCAAAGCTCCGGCGCGATATCACGCTGTCCAACATGGTGGGGCACGCTGGATATGGAAAGGTGACCCGGAGAGCAATCATAAGGAGACAGTTTCACATTGATTTCCCACTCTCTGATCTTACTTGCTGGTGGGATTCCAGTTTGCGAAGTTGCCCCCATCGCATATAATTGGAATCCTCACCGTTTGTGCACAACAACAACCTGATCCTTTCGTTGTTTTTGGTATCGAACGGGTTCGATGATACATCCTGATATCAGTGGGGCGAGGGCGTTAAATTCCTGTGCGATCTGCGGATCTGAATGCTGAAACTCCCGCTCATTCAACCAGCTTCGAAACAGGGCCGCGGTTTTTGTTATGCCAGATTTTTCATAAGTTTTTGGCTGCCATCGCAAGTCTTCGATCACATATAACCCACCGGATTCAAGTTGCGGAAAAATCTCCAGAAACGCGTTTTGCTGGTGATGTGAGGCATGGCTGGCATCGTCGATCACAATGGTTGGTGCTGGAGTGATAGCAGCAATCGCTTTGGCGATTTGCTGTCGATCATCCATGTCACAGCGGTGAAAACTAAACCGGGGATCTTTCAGCCATGAGAAATCAGAAATATCAAGGCCATGGATATGTGCCTTGGTGAAGTATTCGAGCCACATACGGACGGATGGTGCATCATTGGTCGGGCGGTCCGCGCTGTGCCCGTGCTCAGGGCCGCCAATTAGCAGGCCCATTTCCAGAAAACTAAACTCGCGGTCCTGATAGGGGTGAAAAAGCATGTGATAAAGCTCCGTATAGCGATGCTTTATCGATCCCTTATCAGAGCCATATTTATCGGCAAGGTCGGTCAGATTTGTCATGATCCAACACTCAATCTCGGCTTATCGTCTTTCAAGTCGCTTTCAGAAGAAACCAATTCCGGTGTGGATACGTCTTCTACACCAATTCTATGTTGTTGCATTAGGTGATCGAGAAGGCTCCCGGATTCAGGTATGCCGTTGTTGCGCTTTTCCAGAAAATCGCGAATGCGACGCCCATAGAAATGAATCGATACAGTGTTTGACGTGAGGTAGCGTTCAGCCCTTTGGCGCTTTGCGGCTTTGACCAGACAACGCCTGTCAGGAAATGGGATTGGATATAGATATTCGGGTGCGAATGCATATTTGCTTTCGCCAGTTTTGTGGGTGAAGTGGGTAATCGCATGGGGGCCCCATACTCCCCAAGGCAATTCGCTAACATGTGCAGGTTTCCCGGCTTCTTTCTGCGCTTTAAGTCTGCGAAGCGCCCGTCCCTCATACCACTCAGGGATCCAATACTCGTCCGTTGTCATCTCCAGTAACTGGCGCAGCGCCTCGCTGTCCTGCGGCAAGCCAAGCGCTCCACCATTGATGTGATGATCAGATTCCCAACCAAAGAAATGCCCTGTTGGCGTTTCAAAAGGCTTCACGCAATAGGCGTCCGTGTCGGCCCAGATCGTGCGATCAAACTTGGACAGAAGGTGGTACCGAAATACATCCGAAAACAGGGCCAGGCTTCCTGTACGGGCATGCGTTACAAAATCATCACGCCGTAATACATCATTGCCATCCGCCAATTCAGTACCTTCGGGCACACCACTTACTTCACCATAGTGATAAAGTGTCACGTGGTGACCGACATCCAGAAACGATTTTATGCACAAGCGTTCCAGAAAGCTGAGTGGCCCTTCGACCCACAGCATCGCAATTCTATATTCTGTGTTCATTGCCAGTGCTCGTTTTTCTCAATGATTGCGTAAATGAATACCGTGGTCAATCGATGAGCATCATACAGAAGATGCCGTGTGTGACGGTGCGGTCAAAAACTGCACCCGATCCATCGCTTTTATCTGCGTCACGTCTCTCTCATACAATCGCATCAGATGCGTGCGCTCATGTTCTGTCCAGGGATCGTAACCGGGACATTCATCACTGCGGGGGTATTTTTCCTGAATCTCAACGCGTCGCGCCAGTGCATATTCAGCTCCTTTGCTTTGGATTAAATCAAGCAACTCCTGAACAGCACGGTGAGAAGCTGATGGGCGCTGCTGTTTGCGCTTGGGAGCGACAAGTTCTGTCGCGTGGACCGACCCGCATATGGCGCTGACAATCTGTTCCGCCAAGATGTGAAAATCTTCGTGCTTCCAAACGTGAATATGGGCATTCGTAAAGCAGTGCGCGACCAACTCAAGATATGCCGACCAGCTCGGTACACGAGAGATAACATTTCGCTTGAACGCGGTCTCGCCGATTACCGTGTCACCTCTGGCCGACCTCAGATACTCGACATATGCCGACGCAAAGAAGTCTGCGTAGTTTCGTATCGCAATATGTACCTCCCTAACCGGATAAGGAATGGACTCAGCGAATATAGGGAGCAAGGTTTCACGTCGGACGTAGAGAAGCCCGGAACCTATACAATGCCCGCAATGCCCCGGCATGTTTTCATCCGACAATATTATACGGTCGCCGGGTTGCGCCGGGATTTTCTGGAAAAATGCCTCTGCCACTTGTGCCAGCTTTTGATCAGGCATTTTGGTACGGTACCCGAGGTCGAGCTTCAAATACCCGTTCAGCTGGCATGGATAGGTGTAATTCTTTCTCGTATCCCGATGATGAACATAATGCACACCACGTTTACGCAGTTTGCCGGCGTTACGTTGCAGGATCGATTGTAAATAACTGGTGGCGGTTTTGTGAACGCCACCATGGATCACAACATAAGGGGTTTCCTCGCTCTGCACCATTATCTAGTCTCGACCGGCTCTCGCCGGTTGATCTCGGCAACTCTGTCACGAAAGCTGCTCCATTCCTTGCGGGACAGCAGATTGTCGATTTTGGTGCGGTGCCAGCCGCAGGCCGTTGCGTGAAGGTCTTGTAGGATCGGATCTTTCAACAAGTCTGCCATCGCATTTCGCAGCACTGGTAACTTTTCGTAGAGAGATTGATCGGTCTGAGTGTTATGGTTCATTGTTGACCAATAACCCAGACCCTGATCATCGTTTACATGATTGGTGCGGCCTCTGTCGCGTTTGACAAGAAAGCTCTCGACAGAACGCACCGCGTAATGGTGTAGCCGGGCGTGGTCATGCTTGAACCCACCATAAGCCTTCCAGCCTTGATCCAGATAAACGTTCGGTAGGGCCTTTCCTCCGCCATCTACCCAGGCGATATCCCCTTGGTCGGTCCGAAATGCAGGGCGGTGGATGCGCAAACGTTCCAGTCGTTTGTTATTGCGAACAATCGTTTTCATTCCGGCAGCGCGAAAGTGGGGGTACTGATCCTCTGCGCAACAGGCATCAAACTGCGCCACAACCAGCTCCGGTTCGTATTCCACCCGCCCGCTATTTCCGAAAAGCTTCCAGCAGATCGAAATGGCATCGACGTCGCCGACCGTTTCAAAAAGATCGTCCAACGTGCCTCGGCCCACACGAATATTCAGAAACTCATCACAATCGGCACAGATTGCCCAATCTGCTTCTTTAAAAACACTCTCTTCGCGAGATCTTCGCAGCGCGATACGTTGGGGACTGTTGCCTTTCTTGAACACGTTTTCCCGGTGCTGGGCGATTCCCAGTTCCTGCAGGCGCTGGGCGATCTTGTCGGTGCCGTCATCGCAATCATTCGTGTAAATCAGAAAATCGGTAAACCCGATCATGCGGTTGAAGGCGATCCATTCCAACATGAACGGGCCTTCGTTTTTCATCGTGGTGACAATCAGGCGCCGCTCTTGTCGACCGGTGGGCGGCGCGTAGGGGCCGCGTGGGCCGACAATCTTGATATTTGGTTCGGCGATCTCAACCGCTGGTGCGGCTGTAGCCGGGGCCTCGCCTAATGCCCGCTTTTGTTTTCGAAATTCTTGGGTGAAGCGATCGGCAATGTTGTTCCGGCCTTGTTCCCGGAAATACGCATCAACGGACCCGCGAAACCAGGGTAAGTTTCGTCGGCCGCGATAGAGGCGATAGAACTCGCCCTCCGTCAGCTCGTCAAAAATCACGTGATGCATGATCGGCTTCAATGCATCGATCTTGCGCAGGAACACGGCGGTCTTATGCTGTGAATACCGTGCCCGAAACACCCGGATATTATCCCCGGAATAGCGTGAAACGTGCTGATGATCCAATTCATGGCGCGGATCGTAAAAGACGTTCACCCGGTCCAACTCATCAGTCAGCTTTGCCGTGTCAGACAAGGGCAGGGTCCAGTCCTGACGCTGCCCGTTCACATACCGCGTCTCCCAGGGGACGATGTCTGGATCCAACGTGCTTTGCGGATTGATGGCAACGACATGGGCCCCCGGCACCAATGAGGCAAAGGCAATCGCCGCAAATCCCCCCATGGACACGCCAGCGAAAATTACCCGATCGTAGCCGTCAAAAAAGCCATCCCGTGCTAGGTCTTGCATCCGTTCGATTAGGGCCGGATCGCGGTACCAATCACTGACATGGGCCATGATGCCGAGATGAGAGATGTTGTTGTCCTGAGCGAACTTAAACCCCCAGGGCTCGCGGTCCAGATCCGAATTGTTGACATTGGACAGGTTGTCAAAGCTGACAAACAACCGTTTGACCGGACGGCGCACAAAAATCAGGCTGTGGCGCAGGTGCTTTTCAACAAAGCCTTCGCCCGAGGTGCCGGGGCGAATATCTTCCAACCATCGGGGAAGGGCCTGTTCCACTGTTTCTGCGTCTGCCATGGGTTCTGTCTATTGCTTATCGCGGCCATATCCGCCGCGCCCACAGGCAGTATAAGCCGCAGGCCGAATCCCACGCAACGGCTGTTTGGGGACGGGATTTACAACACGGCCATGAATTCCGGCCAAGCCTCTGGATCGGCACCGGTTTTATCGCGGCAAAACGCATTGCAAAATCCGAAAGTGCGACCGTCCTGATTCAGATAATGAGTTACGGGATCGCCGGAATAGGGGCAGCGGCTGTTTTCAGCCACCGTTGCGTCCACGGGTTTTGCCGCCAGTGGGCGCGGGCCCGGCCAATCGGCCCTTTGATTGTCCTTCGCATACCAGGGCAGAGTTTCACCCCTGATCAGGGCCATAGCGCGCCAACGGCGAAAGGCGCTGTCTGTCAGATGAGCGGCGACATAATCCGCAGCCCTCGGCCCAACAGGCAGGCCATATCCTGCAATCCGCGCTGCCACCGGGGCAAAGAAGGCATCAGCAATGGAATAGGCCCCGAACAGCCACGGCCCATCATCCTTTTGCATCCGCCGCCCATAATCCCACAGGGTTTCAAGACGTGCGATCTCTGCCTGCAATTCGGATGAAGGATGAAAATCCGAATAGGCCATGCGCAGATTCATCGGACAGTCATTGCGCAGATGAAAGAAACCGGCGTGAAACTCTGACACAATGGTCCGGGCCACGGCGCGCGCAGATGGTTCAGAAGGCCAGAGTTCAAGGTCGGGGTGGCGTGTTGCCAGTTCCTCGGCGATGGCCAACGACTCCCACATCGCGGTTCCGTCCGGCAATCTTAACGCAGGCACCGTGCGGGCGGGTGCAACATCGGCCAGTTGCCGAGCCACATCCTGCGTGTGAAAGCCGACAAAACTGGTTCGGCGCTCAATGCCGAAACGTTCAAACAAGAGCCAGGCGCGCAGGGACCAGCTGGAATAAGATCGGTCGCCAAGGAAGAGGTGATAGGTCAAGGCGAAACTCCTGTGTTGCAATAAACGAGGGGTGCGGCCATGCCCGATGACGACCGATCTGCCTGCAATCTATCCTTTGAGATTGGCTGAGAAAAACGAAAGATTTTGAACTTGATGATCAAGGAAGTTGATTGATGCACTCCGCGCGCCAGTGGCCTTGGATATAGCAGAGCTTTGTCACGGACAGGTTGTCGATCCGGTGGCCAAGTGTGTCATAGTTGGACAGCGACAAGGCCCGCTGCACCTGCGTCAGGATCGTGCCCATATGGGCCACGGCGATGATATCCGTGACTGGCGGTTGGGCATCCACAAAGCCGGATACACGCATGGCCAGATCATGCCAACCTTCGCCATTCGGCGCCTTGATGTCGCCGGGCTCCTCCCAGAATTTTCGAATTTGGCTGCCAGAGGCCTGATTGATGTAATCGAAATGCTTCCCTTCCCAGTCGCCGAAATGAATTTCGCGCAAGGAATGGGAATGGTTCAGCCGCATTCGCGCACCCTGTATGGCATCCGCCGTTTCAATCGCGCGGGACAAGTCCGAAGACACAATTGGCGCATTTTCGGGTAACACCTGACGCAACCAATCCAGATGCGCGGTATCCGACAGGTCGGCGGGTGCATCGGTCCAGCCGACCATATCCTTGCGATGGGTTGGACCGTGGCGCACCCACCACCAGGTTGTCATTGCGAAAGCTCCGGCAGCGCGCCTTTCAGCGCCAAGGGCAATCCTGCGATGACGGTGATCACCAAGTCAGCCTGTGTCGCCAGGCGTTGGTTTAACCGGCCTTGTGCTTCACGAAACTGACGTGACAAGGCGTTGTCAGGCACGATACCGGCCCCCACCTCATTTGAAACGACCACAACCCGAGCTGGGCAATTCTGCAAAGCGGCGATCAAGGCTTTACCTTCGGCATCCAAATCATGTTCTGCCAACAGGTGGTTGGTCAGCCACAGGGTCGCGCAATCAAACAGCACCACTTCATCCGATTTGGCCTGTGATAGAGCCTGCGCCGCATCGAACGGGGCCTCCACGGTGACCCAATCAGTTCCACGCTGTTTTAGATGCCGGTCGATCTTTTCCTGCATCTCGGGATCAAAGATCTGTGCCGTGGCGATATAGCGTCGCGGCCGTTCTGTCGCCATGACCATCTGTTCCGCATAGCGCGATTTGCCTGATGCGGCACCGCCGATGACAAGGGTCAATTTGGGAAGCATGGTGTTTCCATCCGCGAATCTTTGGCCAGACCTAGCAAGCATGGACTACTGCGTTAAGCGAAATTCTTGACATGGTACCTAAAGGTATCATAAAAGAGATACCATATGGTACTGTATTGGAGAGACACATGACCGCCCAACAAGCCTTTCGGGCCTTGGCCGATCCCTCCCGGCGCGACATTCTGATGATGCTCAGCAAACGGGACATGACCGTCGCCGATGTGGCCGAAAACTTCACCATGACCCGCGCGGCGGTGAAAAAACACCTGATCATTCTGGAACAGGGTGGCCTGATCTCCACCCACAAGTCAGGCCGGGAACGGATCAACCATTTGGAGCCTCTGGGCCTGAAACAAGTTGATGACTGGCTGCAATTCTTCAGCCGCTTCTGGGATGATAAACTGTCCCGTCTGCAAGCTGCAATTGATACCGAAAAGGGGAAATAATCATGACTGATCTGGTCAAAACGGCCTGTTTCAACATTCCACCTATAGATCTGTGGGAGTGGCTGACGGACAAAGAAAAGCTTGGAAAATGGTTCCACCCGGCGAATGTCGATCTGGAAGAAGGGGCAGAGTATCACCTGATGTGCCCAACAGAGGATGGCGGGCGAAAACCCTTGATCTGGGGGCGGGTGCTAAAAGCCGACCCGCCGAAGGAATTGACATATTCGTTTAACATTAAACCATTGGAGGGGAGGGAGACGATCGTCACTTGGGTTTTGCATCCGATTGCGGGCGAAGGGACACGCCTAACCCTGACCCATTCTGGATTGGGGGCGCTGAACGGTGAAACACCATTATCCCTGATCATGGCGCTGGATGATGGCTGGGACGAACATATCCGGGCCTTGCGCGGTACACATGGCTGAACCAAACGCGCTTGCCAGCGGCCTGCCCCGGGCCTAAACCTGTGGCATAGCCATGGAAGGGGCCGGACATGCTGGCAGGCAAACGCATTCTTCTGATCATTGGGGGCGGAATTGCAGCATTCAAATCGCTGGACTTGATTCGTCGGTTGCGCGAACGCGGGGCGTCTGTGACGCCGGTTCTGACCCGCGCAGCAGAGGAATTTGTCACGCCCCTCTCTGCGTCAGCGCTGGCGGCAAACAAAGTCTATCGCGATCTTTTTGATCTGACCGATGAGGCTGAGATGGGCCATATCGAACTGTCCCGGTCTGCCGATCTGATTGTGGTTGCACCAGCCACAGCCGACCTGATGGCAAAGATGGCGCAGGGACATGCCGATGATCTGGCATCGACGTTGCTTTTGGCCACAGATACGCGGGTTTTGATCGCACCGGCGATGAACGTTCGCATGTGGCAGCATCCGGCCACCCGGCGCAACCGGATCACCCTGGTGGATGATGGCATAGACTTTGTTGGTCCGAATGAGGGCGATATGGCCTGCGGCGAATATGGCCCTGGACGGATGGCAGAGCCGCTGGAAATTGTATCCGCAGTAGAGAATGCTCTGCGCAATGGGCCGTTGGCGGGCAAACATATCATTGTAACATCGGGGCCGACACACGAACCCATCGATCCTGTGCGTTACATCGCCAATCGATCATCAGGGGCGCAGGGCACCGCTATCGCTGCGGCCCTGGCGGCGCTAGGTGCAGAGGTCAGCTTTGTCACCGGGCCTGCAGATCGTGACCCGCCTGCAGGTGTGCATGTGATCCGTGTGGAAACGGCGCAGCAAATGTTGAAGGCCGTGGAAAACGCCCTGCCCGCAGATGCTGCCATCTTTGCCGCTGCGGTGGCCGATTGGCGGATGGCCGAAGAAACCGGTTCAAAAATCAAAAAAGATGCCAGCGGTGCGGTCCCGACCCTGAAATTTGCCGAAAACCCGGACATTCTGGCGACGATTGCCCAAAGGGTCGAGGGGCGGCCCGGTCTGGTCGTGGGCTTTGCTGCCGAAACCAATGACGTGATCGCCAACGCAACGGCGAAGCGGGTTCGAAAGGGATGCGATTGGATCGTTGCCAATGATGTGCGACCGGAAACCGGGATTATGGGGGGGACGGAGAACGCCGTAACCTTGATCACGGATGAGGGCGCTGATCACTGGCCGCGCATGACAAAGGATCAGGTGGCCAAGCGTATAGCCGACCGGGTGGTGTCAGCGTTGGCGGAAGGCTAAGCATGCCTTCGGCGAGAGTGTTTGAACCAAAAAGAAACAGAGGGTGCTGTGTCAGGACCGGTCATTAAAATCCTGCGTGACGACGGTGCGGATGTCGCCATTGCGCTGCCCTCTTATGAAACCGCAGGTGCGGCAGGGGCGGACGTAAGGGCCAACTTGCCAGCGGATCAGCGCGCCTGTGGGATTGTCCTTGGGCCAGGTGCACGGGCGCTCGTCCCCACTGGAATGCGCGTTGAAATCCCTGAGGGGTTCGAGATGCAGGTTCGTCCCCGGTCGGGTCTTGCCTTGAAACATGGGATTACTCTGGTCAATAGCCCCGGCACCATCGACAGCGACTATCGTGGCCCTTTGGGGGTGATTGTGATGAATGCGGGCGACACGCCCTTTACCGTGCAACATGGGGAACGGATCGCGCAACTTGTGATCGCCCCAGTGGTGCAGGCACGGTTTGAACTGGCTGAAATGTTAGAGGATACCCAGCGCGGCAGCGGCGGTTTTGGATCGACGGGGCGCGGCTGATGGGTTTTTTCGCGACCTCTTCAATGGTTTTATGGGGGATTGGGGCGCTGATGAAGGCACCGATCCGGGCCCGTCTGTCCACGATCGGGATGCTTTATCTGGGCATCGTTCTGGCACTGATCGTCCTACCCGAAGGCAGCACCTTGCGCGGGCAACTGGGCGGTAATTTGGGCGAATGGCTGGTGGCCGGGGGCGCTGTGGCGCTGATCTGGGCCTATACGCGCGGGTTGGCGATGTTGAAGGCCCGGCGCGCGATGACACCATCGCCCGCTAAATCCGGGGGCAGTTTTTCGGAAACGGAACTTAACCGCTATGCGCGCCATATCGTGTTGCGCGAATTGGGTGGGCCCGGGCAAAAGAAACTGAAACAGGCGCGGGTGCTTGTGATCGGGGCCGGCGGGCTGGGCTCGCCCGCGCTGTTATATCTGGCGGCGGCCGGGGTCGGCACGATTGGTGTGATTGACGATGATGAGGTTGATAACTCTAACCTACAAAGGCAAGTCATTCACCGTGATCAGGATATCGGCACGCCAAAGGTCTTTTCCGCCGAACGGGCGATGAGGGCGCAAAACCCGTCCATAGACGTCAAGCCTTATCAACGCAGATTGGACGGGGAAATCGCCACTGAACTGATTGCCGAGTATGATTTGGTTCTGGATGGCACCGACAATTTCGACACACGCTATCTGGTCAACCGCGCCTGTGTGGCGGCGGGTGTGCCGCTGGTGTCGGGCGCGCTCAGCCAATGGGAAGGCCAGCTCAGCGTTTTCGACCCCAAACATGACGCGCCTTGTTACGAATGCGTCTTCCCAGAAGCTCCGGCGCCGCATCTGGCACCATCCTGTGCGGCAGCGGGAGTGTTGGGCCCCTTACCCGGCGTGATCGGAACGATGATGGCTGTAGAGGCGGTGAAAGTTATCACCGATGCAGGCACGCCCCTGCGTGGTTCCATGTTGATCTATGACGCGCTTTACGGCGAAAGTCGCCAGTTTACGGTGAAGCGGCGCGCAGATTGCCCGACCTGCGCTGCGTTATGAATGCTTGGCCTTTGGCCAAATCTGATAAATACTACGCCCGGTAGACTTAAATTTTCGGTGACAGGGGGATTAAGACATGAAACTTGCAGGACTAATGTTCGCGGGCGCATTGGCGGCCAGCACGACATTGACTTTGGCTGCGGAGATGCCCGATCTTGGCGGACGCGAAGTCGTTGTGGTGACCGAAAACGCCTATCCCCCGCTGCAATTCATTGACCCGTCCTCGGGCGATGCGGTCGGCTGGGAATATGATGCGATGGCCGAAATTGCCGAACGCATCAACATCACGGTGACTTATGAAAACATCAGTTGGGACGCGATGATCCCGGCTGTCAGTGACGGGCAGTTTGACCTGGGCATGACCGGCATCACCATCCGCGAGGATCGGATGGAGGCGGTGGATTTTTCTGATAAATACATGACCTCCCAGATGTTGATGCTGGTAGCAGGCGATGAGGATCGGTTCACCGACGCCGCGAGTTTCGCCGCCAATCCCGATCTGTTGGCCAGTGCCCAACCCGGCACGACACCGTTCTATGTGACGGTTTACGATATCCTGGACGGCGACGAATCCAATCCAAGGATCCAGCTTTTTGAAACCTTTGGCGCGGCCCTTCAGGCCCTGCGCACCGGCGATGTGGATCTCGCGCTGTCAGACAGCACAGCCGCCAACGGTTATGTCGCGGCAAGTGATGGTGGGCTGAAGGTCATTGGTGAGCCTCTGGGCACAGAAGATTTCGGATTCATCTTCCCAAAGGGCTCTGACCTGGTCGCGCCGATCAATGCCGCGATCGGCGCGATGGGGGCAGACGGCACGCTAGAGGCGCTGAATGTGAAGTGGTTTCTGGAATACAAGCTCGGCAACTGACATTCTGATCAAACCTGATCAAAAGGTCCCCTTGCGATGATCACCAAACCCTCCCGGCAGAAAGAGGACTTTCCCTATTGGCTGGTCGCTTTGGTGGTGCTGGGCGTGGGGGCCTTTGGCTGGATTGTGGCCTCTCCACATTATTATGACGTATTGGAAAAACTTTCCAAAGGCGTGAAAATTACGGTCTTCGTCTCGCTCATCGGTTTTCTTGCGGCATCGCTGATCGGATTGCTGCTGGCGGTGGCCAGCTTGTCCCGCTTTATTATCCTGCGCCAGATCGCCCGGTTCTATATAGAGGTGATCCGCGGGCTGCCGATCCTTGTCATCCTGCTCTATGTCTCTTTTGTTGTGGCCCCTGCGCTTGTCGTGGGGTGGAACTGGATCGCCGAAAGTGTCGGTCTGGATCCGATGCGCAGCCGTGACTTTACCTTTCTGTGGCGCGCAATCATCGCGCTGATGATCGGCTATTCGGCTTTCATTGCGGAGGTCTTTCGGGCCGGGTTGCTGTCAGTTGACGAAGGCCAGATCGAGGCGGCAGAAGCGCTGGGCCTGAATGGCTGGCACAGATTTCGGCTGATCATCTTTCCGCAAGCGATCCGCACGATCCTGCCGCCGCTCGGCAATGATTTCATCGCTATGATCAAGGATTCCTCCTTGGTCTCGGTTCTGGGGGTGCTGGATATCACACAGTTGGGCAAGCTGACCGCAGTGGCCAATTTCCGATATTTTGAAACCTATAATGTGGTTACGATCCTGTATCTGACACTAACAGTCACCCTGTCGCTGATGCTCCGAAAACTGGAAGAAAAGATGCGCAATCGCATTCCCCGGGATTAAGCAGCCTCTGAACGGGGCGGTGTGACCCCGAATATTTTTATTGTGATCTATCCCCTCTGGAACTTTGGAACCGGTCGCCATAGCTTCCCCTCAAAGGAGAGCTTTCATGACCAATCCGCTTCTATCCGACTGGAAGACACCGTTCGAACTGCCCCCATTTGACCAGATTTCTGACGAAGACTTTGCCCCCGCATTCAAGGCTGCGATGGAAGAGGCCCGCGCCAATCTGACAAAGATTGCAAACAATTCCGCCGAGCCGACGTTTGAAAATACGATAGAGGCATTGGAAGGCGCGGATCACCTGTTAGGTCGCGTGCTGTCTGTCTTCTATGCCCTGGCCGGTGCTGACAGCAATGAGGCCCGCCAGAACCTGCAACGCGACTTTGCTCCGAAACTCGCGGCCTATTCATCGGAACTGACGATGAATCCAGCGCTTTTTGCCCGGATAGAGACGCTTTGGCAGGCGCGGGATACGTTAGACCTGAATGATGAGCAGTCCAGACTCCTCATGCTCTACCGGCGCAATTTTATCCGGTCAGGTGCGGCGCTAACGGGGGGAGATCGGGATCGACTGAAAGAGGTCAAGGAACGACTGGCGGTGCTGGGGACCGAGTTCACACAAAACCTGCTGGCCGATGAACGCGACTGGTCGATGCCGGTCGATGACCTGACAGGCCTGCCTGAATTTCTGGTCAGCGCGATGACGGCCGCTGGCGCAGAGCGGGGCGCAGATGACCCTGTTGTCACTCTGTCGCGATCCCTGATCGTGCCCTTTCTGCAGTTTTGCCCAAACCGCGTCCTGCGCGAGACGGCCTACAAGGCATGGGCGGCGCGCGGTGCAAATGGGGGCGAAACGGACAATCGCGCGATCTGCGCAGAAACGCTCACCCTGCGCGAAGAACGGGCGCGTCTTTTGGGTTATGACAGCTTTTCGGCCTATAAACTTGAAACCGAAATGGCGAAAACACCCGAGGCAGTGCGCGATCTGTTGATGGCGGTTTGGGTGCCCGCGAAGGCTCAGGCTGAAAAGGATGCGACCATTTTGGCGGAACGCATGCAGGCAGACGGGATCAATGGTCCGCTAATGCCGTGGGATTGGCATTACTATTCCAGCAAGCGCCGCGAAGAAGAACATGATCTGGATGAGGCAGAGCTGAAACCTTATTTTCAGTTGGATCGGATGATCGAGGCCGCCTTTGCTTGCGCAAACCGTCTGTTTGGCCTGTCCTTCACGGAAATTGATGCACCGAAGTACCACCCGGACGTCCGCATATGGCAAATCTCCCGCGATGGCGATCTGATGGCGGTTTTCGTGGCTGACTATTTTGCCCGCGGATCGAAACGATCTGGTGCGTGGTGTTCGGCCATGCGCCAGCAGAAAAAGCTGGATGGCACGGTGCGGCCTATCGTGGTGAATGTTTGCAATTTCGCCAAACCGCCAGAGGGTCAGGCGGCGCTACTCTCTTATGACGATGCGCGCACTCTGTTTCACGAATTCGGCCATGCCCTGCATCACATCCTGTCAGATGTGACTTATGAATCGATTTCCGGCACCTCGGTTGCCCGTGATTTCGTCGAACTGCCCAGCCAGCTTTATGAACATTGGTTGGAGGTGCCCGAGGTTCTGGCAGAATTTGCCACGCATGCGGACACTGGCGAACCGATGCCCAAAGAACTTTTGGACCGGCTCTTGGCGGCGCAAACCTACGACATGGGCTATCAAACCGTGGAATATGTGGCCTCTGCCCTTGTCGATCTGGCCTTCCATGATGGACCGGCGCCCTCAGATGTGATGGCAAAACAAGCCGAGGTTCTGGTCGGGTTGGGCATGCCAGAGGCGATTGAAATGCGCCACCGCACCCCGCAGTTTGCCCATGTCTTTGCTGGTGACGGTTATTCCAGCGGCTATTACAGCTATATGTGGTCAGAAGTCATGGATGCAGATGCATTCGCAGCGTTTGAGGAGGCAAACGGCCCCTTTGATCCGGCGATGGCTGAAAATCTGGAACGCAACATCCTGTCACGCGGCGGATCGGTTGATGCTGATGACCTCTACACCCTGTTTCGGGGTCGCATGCCGGGGGTAGCGGCGCTTCTACGTGGGCGGGGATTGGACAACGTTGCGTAAGCTTTGGGATCACCATTTGCAACCAAATCAAATCTGTCCGATAGTTTCGGCGCAATTGTAGTTAACGTAACAGGGAGACAGTGCGTATGGCTGGAAAATTTGAACTCTATACAGATAAGGCCGGGGAATACCGGTTCCGCCTGAAAGCCGGGAATGGCGAAATCATTCTGGCAAGCGAAGGATACAAGCAAAAGGCAAGCGCCGAAAACGGCATCGAGTCAGTCAAAAAGAACGCCTCAGACGATGACCGGTATGAACGTAAGGAAACCAAATCCGGTGGACATATGTTCAATCTGAAAGCCACGAATGGCCAGGTGATCGGCACGTCTGAAAGCTATACCAGCACATCAGGCCGTGACAATGGGATCGATTCTGTAAAGCGGAACGCCCCAGACGCACAGGTCGTCGATCTAAGCTAAAGTTTCCCGACATCGGGCCCAATCGACACGCCGCGAGATTCGCGGCGTGTTTTTTTGCGGCATTGCCGGTTTCCCCTCAGTGCAAGACTAGGGACACGGGGGAGTGAAGCAGGTGCGTTTCGCACCCATTCAGCCGACATCCGGTTTCACGACATGAAAAATCATTGGTTTACAATTGCCTAGTGTCCTATTTGGCAATCAACAATTGCAATTGGAAAGTTAAATCTCGCATGGTTGGGGCATCGGCCCTAATGCTTTCTGTAGCAGAAGTCCTTCAATTAAATTGTTAAATTTCAAAGATGTAAGTCGCCCAGGGTTTCAAAGTGCCGGGTTTTTAATGATCCCCTCAAAAAGTCACTGCAAAACGGATTGACATAATACTATTGGTGAAATAACTTTCTTGAGAGTAAAACGCTAATGGGAGGTTTCAATGTGCGGAATCGTTGGTCTCTATCTCAAGAATGAGAAATTGAAAGATCAGCTGGGGGAGCTTTTCGTCCCCTTGTTGGAAAAGATGACAGATCGCGGCCCTGACAGTGCTGGATTTGCGATTTATCACAACCCGGCAGAGGCTGGGTCAGCCAAGATCACAGTCTATCACCCGGATCCAAGCTTTCACTGGGGCCAGTTGACTGACAGCCTGCGCGATCAGTTCAGCGGTGATTTCGAAGACACTGTTTATGAATCGCATTGCCTGATCACAACCACCGCCGATCCGGTTGCCGTTGTGGATGCCATACACGAAAACGATCCCGATCTGAACGTCACCAGCTATGGCGACCGGATCGAGATCTACAAGGAAACCGGGCTGCCCGCCGAAGTGGCAGAGCGCTTTCATCTGAAGAATATGAAGGGTACGCATATCATCGGCCACACGCGTATGGCCACTGAAAGCGCGGTCACCACTGATGGTTCTCACCCGTTTTCAACCGGGTCTGATCTGTGCCTCGTGCATAATGGGTCGCTGTCCAATCACAATCGCTTGCGCGAACATCTGACCACCCATAAGGGTGTTAAAATTCGCACGCAGAACGACACAGAGGTCGGCGCCGCCTATATTGCCAATCAGATGGCAGAGGGCCGCACGCTTCACGAAGCGTTCGAGGACTGCCTAGATGCGCTCGATGGGTTCTATACTTTCGTTGCCGGCACCCGCGATGGCTTTGCCGTGATGCGTGACCCCATCGCTTGTAAGCCAGCCGTTCTGGCCGAAACCGACGACTATGTCGCGTTTGCCTCCGAATACCACGCATTGGTGACCCTGCCGGGGATCGAAGAGGCAAAAGTATGGGAACCCGAACCCGCAACGGTCTATAGCTGGGGAGGCAACCACTGATGACGACAGTTCTGGATATGTCCAAACAGGACCTGCGCGAGGTCAATGTCGCCTTGCAGGCGGCAAATGGGACAGATAGCAAATCATCCTTCACGCTGGAACATCCGTTGGGATCGCATGCTTTAGGTGTCGGTCTCGACTCTCCGGTCGATCTGACCATCAACGGTCACACCGGATATTACTGCGCTGGCATGAACAAAACCGCCAATATCACCATCAATGGCAATGCCGGGCAGGGTGTGGCGGAAAACATGATGTCGGGCCGCGTTCACGTCAAGGGCGATGCAGGGTCTTCCGCTGGTGCAACCGCCCATGGGGGCACGTTGATCATCGAGGGCAATGCCGGGTCACGCTGCGGAATTTCTCTGAAAGGGTGCGATATCGCTGTGCGCGGTAGTGTCGGCCATCTCAGCTGCTTCATGGCACAAGCGGGTACGCTTGTTGTCGGAGGTGACGCTGGCGATGCGCTGGGTGATTCACTCTATGAAACCCGCATCTATGTGCGCGGATCTGTCAAAAGCTTGGGTGCCGATTGCATCGAAAAACCGATGAAACAAGAGCACCTGGATCAATTGCAGGCCCTGCTTGATCAAGCTGGCTTTGACGACATGAAGCCATCAGAGTTCAAACGTTATGGATCTGCTCGCCAGCTCTATAACTGGAACGACGGTAACGAATACTAAGGGGGGATCGATCCATGACTACGCGTACTATGAAGCAGCGCCCGTCGGCAGCATTCGACGATTATTCGATCGATTACATCCGTCGTGCGGCAGAAACCGGAATTTACAGAATCCGTGGGTTTGGCGCCAAGCGTGACTTGCCAACTTTTGACGATCTTTTGATGCGCGGGGCCTCGATTTCGCGTTACCCGCTCGAAGGATACCGGGAAAAATGTGACACTAGTGTTACTTTGGGCACTCGTTTTGCAAAAAAGCCTATTGAGCTGAAAATCCCGATCACTATTGCCGGGATGAGCTTTGGATCGCTCTCCGGTCAGGCCAAGGAATCTCTGGGTCGTGGCGCGTCCGCCGTCGGTACGTCTACCACGACTGGTGATGGTGGCATGACCGAAGAAGAGCGCGGCCATTCCACTCAACTCGTTTATCAATATCTGCCATCGCGCTACGGCATGAATCCTGATCACTTGCGCCGTGCTGATGCGATCGAGGTTGTCGTCGGCCAGGGTGCGAAACCCGGTGGCGGCGGCATGTTGCTAGGCCAGAAAATCACCGAACGTGTTGGTAAGATGCGTACATTGCCGGTTGGCATTGACCAGCGCTCTGCCTGTCGTCACCCGGATTGGACCGGCCCGGACGATCTGGCGATTAAAATCCGCGAACTGCGTGAAATCACCAATTGGGAAAAACCGATCTATATCAAGGTTGGCGCGGCCCGTCCCTACTATGACACGGCCCTGTCTGTGAAAGCAGGCGCTGATGTTGTGGTGATTGATGGCATGCAGGGCGGCACCGCTGCAACGCAGGACGTTTTCATCGAAGATATTGGTCTGCCAACCTTGGTTGCCGTGAAAGAGGCCGTTCAGGCCCTGAAAGACCTCGATATGCACCGCAAGGTTCAATTGGTTGTTGGCGGCGGCATTCGCAAGGGTGCAGATGTGGCCAAGGCTCTGGCAATGGGCGCAGATGCGTGTTCCATCGGCACGGCGGCATTGATTGCCTTGGGCGATCAGGATCCGGCGTTACAGTCTGAATATGAAAAACTCGGCTCTTCCGCAGGCTGCTGGGAGGACTATCAAGACGGGTTTGACCCTGCCGGGATCACCACCCAAACACCGGAACTGGCCTCGCGCCTTGATCCGGTCGCGGCGGGCAATCGTCTGGCCAACTATCTGCGCGTCATGGCGATGGAGGTTCAGACAGTCGCCCGGGCTTGCGGAAAAAGTTCGGTGCACAACCTGGAACCCGAAGACATGGTCGCCTTGACTGTCGAGGCGGCAGCAATGTCCGGCATTCCGCTGGCTGGTACCAACTGGGTGCCAGGACGCGAATAATACAAACGGGCGGCGCTTCAATCTCTTGAGGCGCCGTTCTCATATACAGAATTGGGAGGATAAAAATGGCAACGAGCCTCAAAAAAGTCGCAGAAGAAAAAGGCATTCGCTTTTTCCTGTGCAGCTTCACCGACTTGTTTGGCGTAACCCGTTCGAAACTGGTGCCAAAAGAAGCGATTGACATGATGCAAGAAGACGGCGCCGGTTTTGCCGGGTTCGCCGCGCATCTGGATTTGTCACCGGCGGATACGGATATGACCGCGTTGCCCGACCCGGATTATATGATCCAGTTGCCATGGAAACCAGAAGTCGCTTGGGTGCCCGGTGATCTGTTTCTGGGCAAAGAACGCCTCGGCCACTGTCCCCGGACGGTTCTGAAAAACGTTCTGAAAAGCGCGAATGACCAAGGCTACAGTATCTTGACTGGGGTGGAATGCGAATTCCACTTGCTCACTCCCGATGGGACGATTGTCGCAGACGAATTCGATACCCGTGCCAAACCTTGCTACGATCAGCAGGCTGTGATGCGGCGCTATGATCTGATCGCAGAGCTGAATGATCACATGCAGTCGCTGGGCTGGGGCCCGTATCAGAACGACCACGAAGACGCCAATGGCCAGTTTGAACAGAACTGGGGTCCGGCAGATTCTCTAGTGACCGCAGACCGCCACGTATTCTATAAGTACATGGTCAAAACCCTGGCAGAAAAACACGGGCTGCGCGCCACGTTCATGCCGAAACCGATCCAGGGTCTTACCGGCAACGGCACGCACTGCCACGCTTCGGTCTGGACGGCAGATGGTAAAACCAACCTGATGAAGGGTGACGATCAGTTGGGCCTGTCAGGGCTCGCACTGAACTTCATTGGCGGCCTTCTGGAAAATGCCGCTGCGATGACGCTGATCCTGAATCCGATCCACAACAGCTACAAACGAATCAATGCGCCACGAACCTCGTCTGGCGCGACCTGGGCCCCCAATACGGTGACCTGGTCTGGAAACAACCGGACACATATGATCCGGGTCCCGGCCAGCAACCGGATTGAATGTCGCCTTCCTGATGGGGCCGCAAACCCCTATCTGTTGCAGGCCGCGGTCGCGGGCGCCGGTTTGCATGGGATCATGAACAAGACAGATCCGGGTAAGCGCTATGACATCGACATGTATGCAGAGGGGCACACCATCAAGGATGCGCCAAAGCTACCGTTGAATATGGTCGACGCCATGCGTCTGTTCGAAGAATCATCCAATCTGCCTGCCTTTTTGGGGGAGGAGCTGTGCAGTTCCTATCTCAAGCTCAAGCAGGACGAATGGACTGACTTCATGCACCACTTCTCTGAATGGGAACGTCGCAACGGATTGGATGTCTAAGCCATTACAATGCGGGGCATGAACCATGCCCCGCATCGCTGGTGGAAACATATTCACCCGGAAATAAAAGTTGACCGGCAGTGAAAATTTTTTCACTATAAATCTGGGAATGCGCAAAAAATCCCCCAGGAAGAACCCCTCAAGGGGCATCCCGACAAAGGGCACATTGTCCAAACCGTCGAATTTGGGAGCGCATACTCGTAAAACTGCGGCGGGAAGGCCGCGCAACACATGGAGGTGTAAATGGATACCGATATCGGTGCCCTGACAGTGATATTCACTGAATTCTACTATTGGGTAACAATTCCACTCATGTTCCTGATTCACGTCGGGTTCTGTATGTATGAGGTTGGCGCGACCCGTCACAAAAACCACATGCACACGGTGATGAAAAACACCATGCTTATCCCGCTGGTTACCGTCACGTTCTTCTTCTTTGGCTGGTGGATTTACTTCGCCTTCCCCAATGGTCCGGGTATCACCGGCGGCATTACGCAATCAGATAATGCTGTTCCGTGGTCGGAACTGATGGGGACACACTTGGGTGGTCCTGGCCCGGCGCTGGATTCTGCGCAAGGCTACGGTGTTGAACTTGGCAACAGCTTTTGGAACCGCTTGAATGGTGTGTTCTGGGCGGCGTTCCTGCTGTTCTCTTGGACAGCAGCTTCGATCGTGTCCGGGGCCACTATCGAACGGATTCGTCCTTCGGCCTTCTGGATTCTGGCGGTTGTCATCGGCTCCTTCACCTGGATCATCGATGCGGCCTGGGGCTGGCATCCTGACGGGTGGATGGTTACCCAACTGGGGTATCATGACGCCTACGCTTCTGGTGTTATCCACGCGATTGCTGGCGGCTTTGCCTTGGGTGTTATCGTTGTTTTGGGTCCACGGATCGGCAAATTTGCCCCCGATGGAACCCCGCGCAACATCAACCCGCACAACAAGTGGCTGGTCACAATCGGCTTGTTCCTGATCTACACCGGTTTCTGGGGCTTCTACGTGGCCTGTAACGTGCCGATCATTGATCACCAGGCGCTGGGCGGTGCAGAAGGTGTCGTGAACTTTACCGCGACAACAATCTACCTGACACCAACCACACTGTCGGCCATCGTGTTCAACTTCCTGATGTCTTTGTCGGGCGGTCTGATCATGGGCTACATGGTGTCCAAGGGCGAAGCGTTCTGGACTTACTCTGCTGGACTTGCCGGTGTGATTACCGCATCTGCGGGTAATGACCTGTATCATCCGATCCAGGCCATGATCATTGGTGCCATCGGTGCATACTGTGCCTACAAGCTGCACTTCTGGGTCGAGCGTAAGTTCAAAATCGACGATCCGGTTGGCGCTGTCGCTGTACACGGTTATGCTGGTTTCATCGGTCTGATCATCTGTGGTTTCGTTCTTTGGGGTCACCCGGCAACTGCCGCGTACCACGCTGAAGTTGCGGTGATCACGCCGTGGGGTCAGTTCATCGGTGCGTGCATCATGGCCATCGTCCTAGGCTTCATCCCAGCATTTGTCGTATCCAAGATTTTGTCCGGCATGGGCATGTTGCGGATACCGGCAGCGGTTGAGCTGGTTGGTTTGGACATGAGCGAAGAGTTTGCCGAAGAGGCAGATGCAATCGCAGTGTCACAAGCTGATATCGAAGAAGCCAAGAGAATCGGACTGCTTTAAGGAGGTACTGATATGTCTACGACAGGAATCGAAACCTGGGCAGGCGCAGATCTGTCGCAAATTGGTCCGATCTACCCGATGGTGGGAACAGAGTTCATACTGTTTCTGATCGGGTTGGCATTCTGGCTGGCGTTCCACGTCATCCAGAGCAAGATCGAAGCCAAGGAGCTTGAGGCGGACGAAGCCGAAGCCCGCAATCCAGAAAGATTGCAAAGGGTGTTTGACGAGGAGGCCCGCGCACGCGCGGACTGATCCCGACACCCAGAGAAACAGACGCCGGCCCTCAGGCCGGCGTTTTTCGTTTTGAGCTGTTTGTTTGGAATGGGAATTCGACAGATCCTGGTATGAACTTTTATTGCCAAGAGATTGACGCACAAAATCCAATACCGACGAAATACAGTCGCAATACCGACGTTTAATCCAGGTTAAGCTTTGCGTTCGTAACTGATGATCGCCAGGAACCGGATTGGAAATTTTTTCAGCTTTTCCGGGCCGTGAACGGATAGCGGATCAAAGAAAAGACTGTCACCCGGGCCCATTTCATAAATCTCATCGCCGTGGCGATAATCCATTTCGCCTTCCAGAATATGCAGAAATTCCACGCCGCTATGTTGGAACCAGGGAAAGACATCAGCCTTATCGCTGAGCGTTACCAAATAGGGTTCGACATCAACTTCACCCCGAACACCATGGCCCAGCAGACGGTAATGATGCCCGGCGCGCGTCCCGCGCCGCTCAATCTCCAGCCCCTCACCGGCACGGACATATGATACATCTCGGTGCTCCTCGTACTGAGTGAAAAGTGTGGTAATTGAAGTACTTAGACCCTCTGCAATACGTTCCAGCGTGGTGAGAGAAGCCGAGGTTTGTCCATTCTCGATCTTTGAAATCATCGCGACAGATACCGATGATGCCTTGGACAGATCGGTCACTGTCAGGTTCTTTAGATGTCTCAGTTTTCGGATTTGCCGACCAATGGCAAGCTGCAAGAGCGACCCACGGTCGCTTGCGGAAAGTTCATGAGCATCTCGGAGTTCGGAGGACATTACATGCCGCCTTTGGTTTTAAGGGGGATCGTCGCGATAGCCGACCCCCTGTTAGATTTTACTGACATAAGATTAATTTAACTACGAGCTTGCCAATTTCGAAGGGGAAACACCATATTTTTTTCGAAAAGCAGTCGAAAAATGCGAGGAACTGGAAAAACCAGAGGCCAGCGCGATTTCCGTCATTGGCAGAGAACTGTTTCGCAGAAGATTTTTTGACAATTCCAGGCGAAGATCCATGTAAAACGCCATGGCGGTCATACCAAGCTCGTTGTTGAACAGCCGGTTCAGTTGCCGCACTCCAACGCCGGAAAACTCAGCCAGCCGCGGCAATGGCAAAGTGTCTGCGACATGGCTTCGCATCAGTTCAATCGAATCCAGAACCGCTTGATTGTTTGTGCCATAGCGTTCTGCCAGGCTTGACCGTTGCGAACTGGCAGATGGCCGGATTTCGGTATGCATGAACCAATCACTGACCTTACGGGCGAATTCATTGCCGTGACGATCCGCGATCAGCGCGTGCATCATGTCCATGGGGGCAATTCCGCCAGCACAAGTTACCCGGTTGCGATCAATGACATAAAGCGACCGTTCAACCAAAAGTGCGGGCGATAGTTCTGCAAGCGCTGCAGCATGTTCCCAGTGAACCGTCATTCGGCGCCCGGCCATCAACCCGGCATGAGCCAGCAACAGGGGCCCGCCCGAGACACCCCCCAAAGTGACGCCCCGATGATCAAGCTGCCGTAGGATGGGTGCCACAGGGGCAGTTAGTATCTCCCTTTGGTTGCCCCCTGCGACCACAAAGACAAAATCAAGCTTCCCGGAATTAAGAATGTCGCCATGTGATCGAACCTGAATGCCGTTACTGCTGGTCGCAACAGCACCTGAAGCTGGGAAATAAAGGATCTCATACAGCTCCTCTCCTGCGATCAGATTGGCAGCGCGAAATGGCTCTACCACGGACGCGAAAGACATCAATGCAAAGTCATCAATGATCAACACCCCAATTCTGGAGTGTTTTCCAAATGTGAAACCTTTTTCACCTGCGTCCATTTTTTGAAATTATATGTCCGTTTTGTAAAAGTCAAAGCAGACGTAAAGGTAGAAACTGGGAATCAGATAAACGTGATGGGTGAACATGCGATACTCTGCTTTGAATGTGTTCTTGCAAGGTCTGAAAGGCAATACCGGGTGGAAACCCGCCTGGAGAGATCCGGAACCAAAAAACGAATATGACGTCATCATTGTCGGCGGCGGCGGGCACGGGCTGGCCACGGCCTACTACTTGGCAAAGGAACACGGCATCACCAATGTTGCCGTGCTGGAAAAGGGGTGGATCGGCGGCGGCAATGCCGGGCGGAACACGACGATCATCCGTTCCAACTATATGATGCCAGGCAACGAACCTTTCTACGAATTCTCCATGAAACTGTGGGAGAATCTGGAGCAGGAGCTGAACTTCAACGCGATGATTTCCCAACGTGGCATCCTGAATCTCAGCCATAACGACAACCAGCATGATGCCTTTGCCCGTCGCGGTAACGCGATGCGTCTGGCCGGTGCAGATGCAGTTTTGCTGGATCGCGAGGGCGTGCGCAAGATGTGCCCGTTCCTGAATTTCGACAACGAACGTTTCCCGATCAAGGGCGGCATCTGGCAACCCCGTGGTGGCACGGCCCGTCATGACGGTGTTGTTTGGGGCTATGCCCGTGGGGCGGACATGCGCGGTGTCGACATCATCCAAAACTGCGAAGTCACCGGATTTGACGTCGACAATGGCGTCGTGACCGGCGTTCAGACCTCACGCGGTGCGATCAAGGCGAAAAAAGTGGCTGTCGCTGTCGCCGGTAATTCTGGCAAGGTCATGGCCAAGGCCGGGATGCGCTTGCCCATCGAAAGCCACGTTCTGCAGGCCTTCGTGTCTGAGGGGTTGAAACCCTTGATCCCGGGTGTTGTGACCTTTGGTGCCGGGCACTTCTATGTTAGCCAGTCAGACAAGGGCGGCCTTGTCTTTGGTGGCGATCTGGACATGTACAACACTTACGCCCAACGTGGAAACCTGCCGGTAATCGAGGATGTCTGCGAAGGCGGCATGGCGATCATGCCCATGATTGGCCGGGCTCGGCTTCTTCGCGCGTGGGGTGGTAATGTCGACATGTCGATGGACGGCTCACCATTCATCGACAAGACCCATATTGATGGGCTCTTCTTCAATGGTGGTTGGTGTTATGGCGGGTTCAAGGCTACGCCTGCCTCAGGCTTCACCTACGCCCATCTGATCGCCACCGAACAGCCCCACAAAGTTGCAACAGAGTACCGGCTTGACCGGTTCCGTCGTGGCCACATGATCGACGAAAAAGGTCAGGGCGCACAGCCCAACCTGCACTGACGGAAAGGAACGGAAACATGATTATCAACCACCCGCTCCTTGGCCCCCGCGACGCCAACGAGTTTCGCTATTTCGGCGATGCACAGCTGATCGATCGACCAGATTGGCAGAGTGAAACCGCTCAGGACGAATTCTATGAATATCTGTACCTGCGCGATAACCCTGCTGGATTGCACAAAGAGCTTTGGTTTCACGAAAACGGCGACCGGTCCTGGCTGGTCGTGACCCGTGACACCACCACACATGAAATCACCAACGTAGAATTGGCGCGCGATGTCGCGCTTTCGCGGGGGCGGAGCAAATGACGCAGACAAATCGTATATCCGGCGGCCTGATTGATCGCAGCGCACCTTTGAATTTTACCTTCAATGGTCGCCAGATGCAGGGCTATCAGGGCGATACGCTCGCCTCTGCTTTGCTTGCCAACGGGCAAGTTTTGATGGGGCGCTCGTTTAAATATCACCGCCCGCGCGGCGTTCTGAGCGCCGGCAGTGAAGAGCCTAACGCGCTGGTCCATCTGCGTGGCGGAGCCCATACAGAACCCAACACCCGCGCCACGGTGGCAGAACTTTTCAACGGCCTGACAGCAACCAGTCAGAACCATCGTGGATCGCTCGAACATGACTTGATGGGCGGGCTGGATTTGATGGCCCCGTTCTTTTCGGCAGGCTTTTACTACAAAACCTTCATGTGGCCCAAAGCGTTCTGGGAAAAAGTCTACGAACCCTTCATCCGCAGCTCGGCCGGATTGGGTGCAATGTCCACTCGCGAGGACCCTGATACGTATGAGAAGGGATTCCTGCATTGTGATCTGCTGGTTATTGGGTCCGGCCCCGCTGGCTTAATGGCTGCATTGACCGCAGGGCGTTCCTCTGCACGAGTCATTCTGGCGGACGAGGATTTCGAACTGGGTGGGCGCCTGAACGCCGAGACCTACGAAATCGATGGAATGTCTGCTTCAGAATGGGCCGCAAACGCCCGGGCAGAGCTGGAAGCAATGCCAAATGTTCAGGTGATGCCGCGCACCACCATCATGGGTGCGTTTGATCACGGTGTTTACAGTGCGCTAGAGCGTGTCACCGATCACTTGCCAACCAGCAATAGTAAGCCGCGTCAGATTTTGTGGCGGGTTTATTCCAAACGTGCGGTTCTGGCTACCGGTGCAACAGAACGCCCGATCGCTTTTGGCAACAATGATCGCCCGGGCGTGATGATGGCGGGTGCGGTTCGCACCTATGTCAACCGCTACGGCGTTGCCCCCGGCAAACAGGTGGCCGTGTTCACAAACAATGATGACGGCTGGCGCACTGCGCAGGATCTGGTCGCCAAGGGGATTGACGTGACTGCGGTGATTGATAGCCGCGCAGATGCACAACGGATTGATATCCCCGGCGCAAAGATTCAGATGGGCGGACGTGTGATCAGCACCACAGGCCGCAAGGGCTTGAAATCCATTATCCTCGCCGAAGGCGGCGCAGTTCCTGCGGATTGTTTGGCTGTCTCTGGCGGCTGGAACCCTAACGTGCATCTGACGTGCCACCATCGCGGTCGGCCTGAATGGCGCGACGACTTGTCCGCCTTCGTTCCGGGTAGTGATTTACCTCCGGGGATGATCGTCGCCGGTGCCGCCAGCGGTCAAATGTCACTCTTCTCTTCCCTTGAGGCTGGGCAGGAAGCTGCGAAACAGGCGCTGACCGAACTTGGTATGACCCCCGTATCATCGGTCGCGCCCGCAGCCGAAGACGAACCCGTCAGCCAAAGCGCCTTCTGGCATGTCAAGGAAAGCAAGGGCCGCGCCTGGCTGGATCAGCAAAACGATGTAACGGTCAAGGATGTTAAACTCGCTCATCAGGAAGGATATAAATCCGTCGAACTGTTGAAGCGCTATACAACGCTCGGCATGGCCACCGATCAGGGCAAGACAGCTAATATCCCGGCCTTGGCCATCATGGCTGAATGCACCGGTAAATCGATCCCCGAAACCGGCACGACGATCTATCGTCCGCCGTATTCCCCGGTTGCCATCGGTGCATTGGCCGGTCGAGCGCGCGGAATGGGCTTCCGCCCGCTGCGCGTGACGCCGAGCCACACCTGGGCCGCAGAAAAAGGTGCAACCTTCACTGATGCCGGCATGTGGAAACGGGCGCAGTGGTTCTCGGAATCAGGTGAAAGCCATTGGCGCGAAACCGTGAACCGAGAGGTCACAGCCACCCGAACTGCTGTCGGGGTTTGCGATGTAACCACGCTGGGTAAGATCGACATTCAGGGTCGCGATGCGGCCGACTTCCTGAACAAGCTCTACATTAACGGGTTTGCTAAATTGGCGGTGGGCAAGGTCCGCTATGGTCTGATGCTGCGCGAAGATGGCATAGCCATGGATGACGGCACGACGGCACGTCTGGGCGAAAATCATTTCGTCATGACCACAACCACGGCTAAGGCAGGCCCGGTCTATCAGCATATGGAATTCTGCCGTCAGGTTCTGTACCCAGAAATGGATGTACATCTGATTTCGACCACGGATGGATGGGCGCAATTCTCTGTCGCAGGTCCCAAGGTGCGTGAGATGCTGCAAACCATCGTTGATCCAGAACATGACATCTCGAACGAGGCGTTCCCCTACATGGCCTGCGGTGACATCACCGTATGCGGCGGAACGCGCGCACGCCTATTCAGAATTTCGTTCTCTGGCGAACATGCCTATGAGCTCGCAGTTCCGGCGCGTTATGGCGATGGCATGATCCGAGTTTTGGACGAGGCAGTCCAGAAATTTGGTGGCCTTGTTTATGGGACCGAGGCGCTAAGTGTCATGCGGGTTGAAAAGGGCCACGCAGCCGGGAATGAGCTGAATGGTCAGACCACGGCCGTCAATCTTGGCATGGGCCGGATGGTGTCGAAGAAGAAAGACTGCATCGGCAATACTCTGTCTGAACGACCCGAATTGAACAAAGAGGGCGATCTGCGTCTGGTTGGCTTCAAGCCAGTGGATGGCAAGAGCCTTTTGACCGGCGGTGCGCATTTCCTTGAAAAAGGTGCGGCAGAGACCTTGGAAAACGACCTGGGCTACATGACATCGGTCGCCTTCTCACCCTCGCTCGGCCATTCCGTCGGGCTTGGCTTCATCAAGCGCGGATCAGAACGTATGGGCGACACTGTGCGTGCCGTTGATCTGGTTCGTGGCCACGATATCGAGGTAGAGATCTGCTCTGCCCACTTTGTTGACCCTGAAGGAGAACGTCTCCGTGTCTGAATATACGCTTACAGCAGCCCCGGTTTTGGGCGGTTTCAACCAAACCTTTGGCGACACCAAAATCCAAGAGGTTACCGGGCTTTCCATCGTGTCCATTTCCGTTCCACGCGAAGGGGAGGATGCTCTGAACGCGGCGATGAAATCTGCTTATGGGGCAGAGTTCCCGACGGCAGGAAAGTCGACCAGATCCGAAGACGGATCAGTTCAATTTCTTGGCATGGGGCCGGATCAGGCCTTCGCAATCTTTGATCACGCGGGTGCCGATGGCGATCGGGTGATTGCAGAGAAACTGGGTGATGCCGGATACTATACGTTCCAGTCCGATAACTGGGTGGCGCTGCGCCTGTCCGGGGGTCATGCCCGCGAAGCATTGCAACGTACTTGTCAGATTGACATCCATCCGGATGTGTTTCTGCCCGGGGCAGTGGCGCGAACGGTTATGGAACATATGGGATCAACCATCGTGGCAGAAGACGGCGACAGCTTCTTGCTTCTGTCCGCCTGGTCCACAGCGGGATCTTTCCTGCATGCGATTGAAACATCGGTCAAATATGTTGTGTAGGGACCGAGTTAAAAACCAACACAAAATCAGAAACATGGCCGCTTAGGTCTAAGGAACCAAAGGGGGATCCTATATATGAGTTACAAGTCTGACATTGAGATAGCTCGCGAGGCTGTCAAGCGTCCGATCATTGAGATTGGGGAGAAGCTTGGGATATCGAGCGACAATTTGCTGCCTTACGGGCATG
>NZ_JBXVVI010000029.1:0-20503 GCF_057219155.1 Roseovarius sp. YIN77 | reverse complement strand
TGGTACAACCCCTCTCGCCGACACTCGGCATTGGGGTATAAGTCACCCATCAACTACGAAAGGACCGCCGCTGAAGGGCTGGAATCTCTAAGCCCATAACCGTCCTTCAAACCGGGGGGACTCCAGATATAGAATTCCGCGATGACGGGACATTGAGGGTGATCATTCGCCGAAGCAAGGCTGATCCATTCGGTCAGGGGCGGATTGCATTCACTTCTGTATGTACCGCAAGCCTCGTTCGTGACTGGCTAGAATGGCGCGGGCCGCATATCACCTACCTCTTTTGTCCCATCTATCACGGCAAAGCGCTTCAACGCAGCTTGAGCACAACGACGGTAAAAAACCTGATAAAAACCTCCGCGAAAAGTGCTGGACTAAATTCTGATGAGATCGATGGTTTCAGCGGCCATTCGCTTCGCGTCGGGGCGGCTCAGGATTTGTTACGTGCTGGTTTTGATACTGCTGCGATCATGAGGGCAGGGGGATGGAAATCGGTGAATGTTCTGACGCGATATCTGGAAATGGCTGAACACAATGTGTGGGAGTAGAAAGAGGGTCGAAGGAAAGAGGAAGATAAAAAAAGCGACGGATATTGGGCACTCAAGCAATAATTGATTCCGATTGACGGATCTCCAGCCGCTGGAAGCTACACCGAGTTGGCCATACAACTTCAAATTTAGCTAAAGAGATTGGCTTAAAACGTTCAAGTTCAATCAAGGAGGAGAGATGCCGCAATTTATTCTCTGTGCTGGGTTCGATGCCGCGGTAATCAAGAGGGCAGGGGGGAAGTCCGTGAATATCTTGACGCGCTTTCTGGAAATGGCCGAGTACATTCTGTAGATTTAGGTCGCTAATCGACCGCGCTCAGTCGCGAGCATAAATGTCCTCATATCGGATGATGTCATCTTCGCCGAGATAGGAGCCGGTCTGGACTTCAATCAATACCATCGGGAGTTTGCCTGGGTTTTCCATCCGATGAACGGCTCCAAGGGGGATGTAGACTGACTGGTTTTCGCTAACCAGTTTCACTTCATCATCGATCGTGATCTTGGCGGTGCCTTCAACCACGATCCAATGTTCCGCGCGGTGATGGTGGCTTTGCAGGCTCAGTGCTGCACCTGGATGTACCACAATGCGTTTTACTTGAAACCGGTCACCGATTGCCAAGCTTTCGAACCAGCCCCAAGGGCGGTGGTCTTTGGGAAAGGTTTCCGCTTGCTTGGACTGCTTTTCCTTCAGTGCACCCACGGCGTGTTTGACATCCTGAGCGCGGTTTGCATCTGCGACAAGCACAGCGTCGGGCATCGCGACAGTGATAATATTTTTGAGGCCAATGCCTATAACTTCAAGGGAGTTGTCTTCGGAGCGTAGCAGTGTGTCGTCGCAATCAATAGCTGTCGCATTACCGGCCGTGCCAACACCGCGTTCGTCGCGCGCTCCTTCTCGCCAAACGGCATCCCAGCCCCCTAGGTCCGACCAACCTGATGAGTAAGGTACGACAGAGAGATTATCGGCCCGCTCCATCACGGCATAATCGATCGAGATATTTTCGGCCCCAGCCCAGGCTGTGGGATCCAGGCGAAAAAAGTCCAGGTCGAATTTGCCGTGTTCGACAGCGGATATCACTGGGGAGATCAAATCGGGCGCATGGCTGCGGAACGCTTTGAGGATGGTTTTGACCGAAAATAGAAAGATACCGGAATTCCAAAGGTATCGATCGTCAGCTAGCATGGCTTCGGCCTTAGCAGCGTCTGGCTTTTCTACAAAGCGCTTGAGTACCACGGGCGATGTTCCGTTTATCTCTCCATTGAGCTCCAGATAGCCGTAACCGGTTTCTGGATGGGTTGGGGTAATGCCGAAGGTCACGAGTTGCCCGAATTGAGCGGCTTCGGTTCCAGCTTCGACTGCAGATCGGAACGTGTGGGGGTCAGAGACAACGTGATCGGAAGGTGCAACCAGCATGAGAGCGTCCGGATTATTTCGTTCCAACCAGATCGCAGCAGCCAAAATGGCCGGTGCTGTGTTGCGTCCTTCGGGTTCAATCATGATGGCACCTGGGTCGATGCCAATCTCGGTCAGTTGCTCGGAAACGATGAAGCGGAAGTCAGAATTTGTGAGGACCAGTGGGGCTGCAAACCTATTGCCAGATAGTCTTTGTGCGGAGGCCTGAAACAATGATGTTTCGCCGGTTAGCGGTGAAAACTGCTTAGGATAACTTTTGCGTGATAGAGGCCAAAGTCGTGTGCCGGAGCCGCCACAGAGAAGAACAGGAGTAATCATCGAAAATTCCCTAAAATCAATTTTTGCGCAGGTCTTTGGCGCTTTGCTTCAAAAACCATTCATAGGTTCCTTGAATGCCGTCTTCTAGTGGGATCGAATGGCTCCACCCAAGGCGCGCCAAACGAGTAACATCCATCAGTTTCCGCGGCGTGCCATCAGGTTTGGAGTTATCAAAGACTAGACGACCTTTGAACCCTGTAACACGCGCAACGATTTCGGCCAGTTCACGAATGGTGACATCGGTGCCAGAATCCACATTAATATGGCTAAGCATGTCCTGTGTTTCGCGACTATATGAATCCACATCGAGGTCCATTACAAAGAGTGAAGCCGCCGCCATGTCATCCACATGTAAGAACTCGCGCATAGGAGTACCGGTTCCCCAAATGACAACTTCAGTGACGCCATTTTGGGCGGCTTCGTGGAAGCGACGGATCAGCGCGGGCAGAACATGGCTGTTTTCGGGTTGAAAGTTGTCTCCAGGTCCGTAAAGGTTCGTTGGCATGACAGAACGGCAGTCTGTTCCATACTGCCGGTTATAGCTTTCACAAAGTTTAATCCCGGCTATTTTCGCGATTGCGTAAGGCTCGTTCGTGGATTCGAGTCTGCCCGTCAATAGAGCATCCTCACGCATTGGTTGCTCCACCAGTTTGGGGTAGATACAGGAAGATCCGAGTTGCAAAAGCTTTGTGACCCCGGATTCATATGATTGGTGTATCACGTTTGCTTCGATCATCAGGTTTTCATAGATGAACTGTGCGGGGTTGGTATTATTGGCGACGATGCCACCCACCTTGGCAGCCGCCAAGATTACTTGATCCGGTCGCTCTGATTGCATGAAGTCGCGGACAGCTTGCTGGTCCGTTAGATTAAGCTCTGAACTGCTCCGGATGATAAGGCTAATATCCCCACCAGCGTTCTTACGGGCTTGTAGCTGGCGCATTATTGCACCGCCAACCATACCCCTATGCCCTGCAACAAAAATTTTCATTTAGTTCTCAGTTGAAACCGGCAAGTCCATGCCATGCTCCTTTAGAAGAGCATGGCGTTGTGCGGTTTTGAGGTCTTTGGACACCATTTCAGCGCACATTTCCTGAACTGTAATTTTTGGCTCCCAGCCAAGTATCGATTTGGCTTTGGACGGATCTCCCAACAAAGCCTCAACTTCAGCGGGACGGAAATAGTGCGGATCGATACGCATTATGACATCCCCGGGATTCAGAGCTGGTGCCTTGTCCCCCTCAATGGCAGCAACGGTTGCAATCTCCTTTGTTCCTTCACCTGAAAACTCCAAGGAGACACCAAGCTCTGTTGCTGACCACTCGATGAATTGACGTACTGAGTGCTGAAATCCAGTCGCAATCACGAAATCCTCAGGCTGGTCCTGTTGAAGCATCATCCACTGCACTCGGACATAGTCTTTAGCATGGCCCCAGTCCCGTAAAGCATCGATATTACCCATGTAGAGGCAATCCTCTAGGCCTTGTGCAATGTTGGCTAGGCCACGCGTGATTTTACGCGTGACGAATGTCTCTCCGCGTCGGGGGCTTTCGTGGTTAAACAAAATACCGTTGCATGTGTACATTTCATAAGCTTCTCGATAATTTACGGTAATCCAGTAGGAATAGAGCTTGGCGACCGCGTAAGGGCTGCGCGGGTGGAAAGGAGTGGTTTCCCTCTGCGGAGTTTCTTTCACCAACCCATAAAGCTCAGATGTAGACGCTTGATAGAAGCGTGTTTTATTTTCCAAGCCGAGGAACCTTATCGCTTCCAATAGGCGTAACGTTCCCATGGCATCCACGTCTGCCGTATATTCAGGGGCCTCGAAACTTACGGCAACATGGCTTTGGGCTCCGAGGTTGTAGACTTCATCAGGCTGAACATTTTGGATTATCCGAGTGAGATTGGAACTATCCGTCAGGTCACCATAGTGAAGTATAAATTTCGCGTGATCAGTGTGCGGGTCTTCGTAAATATGATCAACGCGCTGCGTGTTGAACGAGGAAGCACGTCGTTTGATTCCGTGAACTTCATAACCTTTTTCTAACAAGAATTCTGCTAGATAAGAGCCATCCTGCCCTGTGATTCCGGTAATGAGCGCGCGTTTTGTCATTGTTGCCTATATGGTTTCAATTTTTCATTTTTGCTGGCTTTGATCCGGATGGTGAATTGCTGATCTGGTAGTTCGAGAATATTCTCAGCTCTTAAACTTAGGATGCCTTAGCCACCAAATATGTCGGCCGAAAGATTTCCACGTCCACCCTAGGCTACTTCATTACTTGAGGGAATAGTCTTCATAGCAAACATGGCTCGAAAGAAACCGGAAATAAAACGGGATAATGCCACGGTCTCGACCGATAATCTCCTTCAGATCTGATTGTAATTGCAGTATAGATTGGTTCGAAGCGGGGAGCGTCTGTTCGCAGATGAATGTTACGAAAGCGTTCATCTTACCTCAGGCAGATTTAGTCTAACATGATGGAGTTACTCTTCAGAACGTGCTATGAACAGTGGTTTTCTGTTGCAGCAGTGAAAGGTTGTTGCTTAAACTATCCTTGCCCACAATCTGAGGCTTCGTAGGGTGCCTCTCTGCCTTGAAATTGATCCAATGTGGGGCGAACGGGTGAGCTTGTGTCGAGAAAGGTCGGAACGTTGAAACAAAGAGTGGCTGTCTGATAATAATGACAAATATCACCGAACCGCTTGTTTCCCGCCGTATCGTTCTTGAACCGGGGCGCTCAGAAGCGCAGTATTGGCAGGAATTGTGGCACTACCGCGAATTATTCGCAATCCTTGCCTGGCGTGATATCGCTGTTCGCTACAAACAAACGGCGATCGGATTTTCATGGGCGCTAATCCGACCATTCTTGACCATGGTTGTCTTCACTGTAGTCTTCGGGAAAGTTGCGCAGTTGCCGTCCGACGGCAGCACACCCTATGCAGTGATGGTCTTTGCCGGAATGCTGCCATGGTTTCTTATCTCCAGTATTTTGTCGGATGCCTCCGGCAGCCTGATCTTGAATAGCGCGCTGGTTGGAAAGATTTATTTTCCGCGCATGATCTTACCAAGCGCGACTGCCGTTGTGGCGCTGGTGGATTTTCTGATCAGCTTTGTAATTCTAGCCGGAATAATGATCTGGCACGCCCATCTACCCGACCTACGCATCCTGACGCTTCCGTTTTTCGTATTTCTCGCCCTTGTGACAGCATTAGGCCCGGCGTTAATTCTATGTTCGTTGAATGTGAAATATCGCGATTTTCGGTATACTGTGCCGTTTCTAGTTCAGTTCGGGCTTTACATCTCGCCCGTCGGATTTTCCAGTTCGGTTATCTCGGACGGTTGGCGACTGATCTACGGATTGAATCCCGTTGTTGGCGTCATTGATGGATTCCGCTGGTGCCTGCTGGCTGGTGAAAGCCAATTCCACTGGCCCAGTTTCATGACAAGCGTCTCGGTTGCTGGATTTTTAATGTGGTTGGGCATCCGCACTTTCCGTCGGGCGGAGCGCAGCTTTGCGGACCTAATCTGATGAACGATGTCGCCATCCGCGCCGAAGGCCTTGGCAAGAGTTACATGATTGGCCACAAAACCGGCCAAGAAAGCTACACGACACTACGCGAAGTCATGGAGCGGCAGGCCCAAGAGCTTTGGCGATCTGCGCGCAGCATGGCTCGGGGCAAGGCCATTGTTCCAGGCGATTGCCTGGAGGAGTTCTGGGCGCTGCGCGACGTTAATTTCAACATTCGAAAGGGAGAGGTCGTTGGCATAATTGGCCGCAATGGCGCAGGCAAATCGACACTTCTCAAGGTGCTGTCACGTATCACCGAGCCATCTGCTGGGCGTGTCGTTATTGACGGCCGAGTGGCCAGCCTGCTTGAAGTAGGCACCGGGTTCCATCCCGAATTGACCGGTCGCGAAAATATATATCTGAACGGATCGATCCTTGGCATGACCCGTGCGGAGATCCGTCGTAAATTCGAAGAGATTGTGGACTTTGCCGGTATTGAGCGCTTCCTAGATACACCGGTAAAACGCTACTCAAGTGGTATGTACGTGCGTCTCGCCTTTTCGATCGCAGCGCATCTTGAGCCTGAAATCCTCGTGGTGGATGAGGTGCTGGCAGTCGGCGATGCCGAGTTCCAGAAAAAGTGTCTGGGCAAGATGAAGGAAGTCTCAGGAGGTGGCAGAACAATCCTGTTCGTCAGTCATAATTTGGCGGCAGTGCAGGCGCTATGTTCTAAAGCAATCCTTATACAAGATGGCGTAGCAATAGCGGAAGGGAATACACGGCACATTATCTCTACGTACATGTTGAAATCCGGAGTTGGACATGAGTTTGATCTTGGTGCAAATCAGAAGAAAGGACAGAAATTAGTCCGCCTCGGAACCGCGAAGGTAGACCTTTCCGATCCTGAAAAAGTCAAGCTGACATTAGGCTTCGATGTATTACAGGAAGTTCACAACCTAAGAGTTGGATTTATACTCCGCGCCAATAACGGAGAAGATATATTCGAAGCATACGATACAGATAGCGCAGCGACAAAGCGAACAGTCAAGCCCGGCAAATACACTTCAAATTGCGGCATCCCTGCAAGATTTCTTGGATCTGGAGAGTATCACATTTCGATAAATGTTGGCATACCAAATTACTTGAACTTTAGGTATGCTGAAGATTGTATATCATTTAAATTGCTGGCATCTCACATAGATGGAATTTCTTCCATATCCCGGCGCGGAGTCTGCAATCCATTTCTCAATTGGGAAAGGGTGAACGCGACATGAATGGCTTCAATCCAATACACGCTGTGCAGGAAACCTTAGAGAGGTTCGTATTTGAAAGGTACAACATAGAGAAATTTGTAAATGCAAGCCATCAAGATATAGTAATCTCAGGGTTTCCCAAGAGCGGCAATACTTGGATGCAAAAATATTGTCTGTGCTCTTAAGTATGGAGTTGATGTATCAGCTGCTCCTGATTCCATCGTTCAGGATTTGATCCCTGATCTTCACTCATCTAGGGTGTCAAAGTGCCACAGTCCTAGTATGTGCTTCAAATCGCATTATTTGCCGCGTGAGGACTTCAAAAAGGTTATTCATCTTATCCGCGACGGCCGGGATGTATTGGTCTCATATTTTCATTACCGGAGAGCTCTCGGATACTGTGGAAGTATGGATGACCTGTTGTCAGAGGTGCACCCGCTTTACAAAAATTGGGCGCAGCATTTTGTACACTGGCGCGCCAATCCTTTTGGGTGCAATATATTACAAATTCGATATGAACGGCTTTTGGATGACAGCGAGTCTGAGTTTCAGAATATTGCTAACTTCCTAGAATTGGACGTATCGCCGGAGAGAATTCGAGACACAATTCAGTGGACATCACTATCAAGTTCGAAATCGAGGGAGAAACGGTTAGGGTGGGATAACTCTCTGTGGCCGAAGGACGAAATGTTCATACGACGTGGAGTCTCACGGTCGTTTCTCGATGAGCTACCCAAACGCAACATTGTGGAGTTCGAAAAAAGGTTCGGAAAAGAACTCATAGCGGCTGGGTATGATCTCGTTAGTGATGTATGAGGTTTTGTGTGGTGAACTTTCTAAAGGAATATAACTCGACATGGTAGTTTTTCAATGCTGTGGCATTCTTGTTGCATGGAGTTAAATGCGCGTTGCTTTTTTAAGCTGGCGAAGCTTGCCATAGCCGCTAGATTTCTGCCTTTGACCACAAATGTCGAATTCTTAGGATGCGGGAAATGATCGCAGTGCACGAAATAGTTTCGCGGTGGCAAAGTCAATTTGGCATCGACGTTAGCCCGTTGTTAGATGGCATAGATCACATCGAGGTCAAGCTGGATCCGAAAACTGGCCTTGAAATATTTCATCCGCCAGTTGTGGGTGATGCAAACCTGTATGAGGCTTTGATTGCCTTCCCATGGTATTATCTTGATGACAAGTGGGAATATGGGCAGGCATTGTCAAATATTGACAAACCTATTCGAGCGCTTGAAGTCGGTTGTGGACAAGGAGCTTTCTTGAAGAAATTGCGGGCCGCAGGTTGTGATGGGATTGGATTGGAATTGAATCCGATGGCTGCAGGAAGAGCATCCGAGTCAGGCCTGGATGTCCGAATGCAAATATTGCAAAATTTCCTTTTGGACAATGAAAGCGAATTCGATCGCGTTTATTCATTCCAGTTGCTTGAACACGTAGTTGATCCCATCGGTATGCTGCGCGATATGGTAAAAAAGGTCAGGTCTGGTGGCATGATATGCTTCGCTGTTCCCAACTCGGACAGCTTCATTTCCAAGAGTGTTAACATACTTGATTTGCCCCCACATCACGTTTCTCGCTGGCGGCCTTCGTCGATTGAGAAGATAGGCTCATCTATTGGGGCAAGAAAAATTTCAATATATGAGAGTCCGCTAGAGCCAATTCACTTTGATTGGTGGATCCAAGCCGTGCTCGGTAGAATTCCCGGGAGTCAGTTCTTTTTGAAGGCCGGGCTGGGCGCATTGATTAAGACAAGCTTACAGCTTGGCGGAGCCCGGAGGGTCAAGGGGCATTCTGTGTACGCGGAATTTTTAATGTAGCAGATGAGCTCGGTTCTACATATATCACATTCCGACACTGCAGGTGGTGCCGCTCTTGCGGCTTACCGCCTCCATATGGCTCTTGGGGCGGCGGGTGTGACATCCCGCAAGGTCGTGGGGCGCAAGTCGGGAGGAGATTGGGCGGTATCCGAGATTCCCGCGGTTGAAGGATTCTGGAGGCGGGGATGGCGGATGCTGGATACGGTGCGGCTGGCCATGGAACGGGAGAGGACAGCGCGACAGATTTCTGTCGATCTTGATTTTTTTTCTGATGACCGCGTCCCAGGGCCCGACCCTCTGACGTCCCTGCCCGCGACCGATGTGATACACTTACACTGGGTGGCGAATCTGGTCGACTGGCGTCGGTTTTTCGCGCGCTTGCAACACGGACAGCCGGTGGTCAGGACGCTGCACGACATGAATCCTTTCACCGGCGGGTGTCATTACTCTATGGGATGCGAGCGGTATCATGCTCTGTATGGAGCATGTCCGCTGTTGGGTTCGCCACGAAACGCTGATCTGACGCGGCGTATATTTGCGCGTAAGGCGGCCGCGTTAACAACTCTGGATTGTGAAACGACCCGTATTGTTGCCCCCAGCTCGTGGCTGGCAGAGGAGGCGCGGCGTAGCTCATTACTTGGCCGCTTTGAGGTAGATATCATTCCGAATGGAGTTGATACAGATGTATTTCGCCCTAGAGCCCGCTGGGCTGCCCGAGAAGTATTTGGCCTTCCGCAGGACCGCCCGGTGTTGATGTTTGCTGCGGACCATGTCGACAATCGCCGCAAGGGCTTTGATCTACTGCTTGCCGCGTTGGCAAGGCTTCCGGAAGACAATAAGGTGGTTCTTGCGGCAATAGGCGGCCGGGCGGCAAGTTTGCCGAGCGAGGTCGTTGCGATTGGTCGGATCGAGAGCGAGCGGTTGATGTCATTTGCGTATAACGCAGCGGATGCGTTTGTTCTTCCAACGCGGTCCGACAACTTGCCCAATGTGCTTCTTGAAGCGTTGGCCTGTGGCCTGCCCTTGGTATCGTTCGATCTGGGCGGGATTTCTGACGTGGTGCATCCGGGCAAGACAGGCGAATTGGCAACCGCCGAAGATCCAGATGATCTTGCGCGGGCCATTCTGCGAGCCTTGGAATGTGAGCGACCCGAGGTTCGGGACCACCGCAGACAAGTAGCAGTCAAGACTTATTCAAGCGCAGTGACAGCTAATAGATATGCCGCGCTTTATAAATCTTTGGCTTCTAGGACTGCGGATGCTGCCTTGTCGGAGCGCGGCAAGGCGGCTCAAATATGAAAAACGGGGTGCGGCTTTCCATTGTCACGGTTATTCTGAACGACCGGGAAGGATTTCTGAGAACGGCGCAGAGCCTTGTACCCCAGCTTGAACCCGATGTGGAGTGGATCGTCATTGACGGAGCCTCGACCGACGGAACGCAGGAGGCAATCGACGCGCATCGCGCGCATATATCCACCCTGATCTCTGAACCCGATCGCGGGATCTATGACGCAATGAACAAGGGCGCAGCCCTTTGTTCAGGTGAATACGTGGTCTTCATGAATGCCGGCGACCTATTTACCGAAAAAGCGATTGCTGTTGTGCTTGACCACATTGGCGACTCCAGCGGGGGGGAAGTGCTATGTGGCGATTGGTACGTGATCGACGACAGCGCCGCGATCCTGAAAACAGCGCAACCGGACCTCATCACAACGTACATGAGCTTGAGCCACCAGGCGACATTTGTACCTTTGGAAATGTTTCACAAATTTGGCGGTTATTCGGACAAATACAAGTTGGCCGCCGACTATGATTTATTGGTGAAGATGGCGTGCAAAGGCGTGCAATTCAATACGATAGGCACGCCCCTGGTGCATTACTACAGGGGGGGGGCGACCGATAAAAGATACCTGACAAGCGTATCCGAGGCCATCAAGATCCTGTGGGCCAACCATAGCCCCCATCGACTGGCCGGCACCCGATTTTATGCCGAATCCTCATTGCGGCACCTGATTAGCGGAAAATGACATCCAAGAAACCTGCTGGAAACACTTCGAAACCGGTGCCAGGTATCTGAGTGTCAATTACATTTGTGAAACTCGTGCGGAAAAAGCTGATTTTGCGGATTGAATGATCTCGTCAAATCGTTTGGAGTACCCGTCTGCACCAAAGTTCGCCGCAATGACTAAGGACCTGGCTTCAAGTTCTTGACGGAAGGCTTGGTCGGACAAAAGCCGCCACAGTAAATTTGCGAACGCCTCTGTCGTATCCGCCCGGGGGTAATCGATCTCGCCCAAGCCGCGCAGACCGACGCTGGTCGTGACAATCGCCTTGCCATAGGACATGGCCTCGACGGTTTTTATGCTTGTGCCTTCTCCGCTTTGCAAAGGTACTGTCACCAATTTGCTTCCTGTATACAGCGGTGCCAGATCATCGACGATCCCCAGAAAATGAACGGATTCTCGACCCTTGAACTTCCGCACAGATGCCATGTTTGATACCGCACCAGCAACAACTAGGGTCCTTGGGTGCGGGAGTCTGGGAATGACATCGTCAATCAGCCAAGTCAGTGCTTTTGCGTTGTGGAAATTACTATGCCCGACGAAAAGCAAATCGAACGACTGGTTTTCAGTTCCAGCGAAAACCGGCGTTGCCGTACCTGCGGCGCGCCAAGCTTCGTGCAGTGTTGCGGGGGTGGAGGGCTTTGCCGCATCAGCACGTATCTCAAACCCGCCGACGTTGTAGTGAACCCGGCTTGGTTCCAGTTCAGATCGCAGGAAGGCAGCATCGCTCTCACTGATCGCGATCAGCGCATCTGCCGTCGAAAGTTGATCCAATTCAGCGCGAATATCTCCGGGGTGTACTTCGTTACCCGATTGCACAGCCCATTGCCGGGACTGAATGTCATGGGTTTCGCAGATTACCGGAAAGGACCGTGGCAACGCGGCAATCAATTGCATCGTCCAGCAGTAGTTGACAATTGCGTATTTAATCCGCCCCCTCCGGGCGAGGGAAACAAGATCGGGATGTGGTGTCAAGTGACGGTAGCGATCCATAAACTTGCCAAAGTTTCCAAGGCCGTAGGCTCCAAACCAGGGGTCATAGCCACGGCGATCAGAGTAGGCGTGAAGATTGACCTCAATCACCGATGCTAAAGGGTAACGCAACAACATATCCCGAAAATACTGTGATCTTGACGCTCCTTGTGAAACAGTCAGATACGCTAAAATGATCGATTCGCCACGATCGGTTAGGTATTTCAACTGTCGGTCAAGAACCGTCGCGTTACCGGCTGGCTCTCTCAGCAGAAAATCGTCTGCCATTACAAGGACTACATCCGGCGATTGATCCGCGGATGGTGAGTCGCTCACTCGGTCGTACAGTATATTCGCGATGTATTCGGGTGCGTCGCTTGCGTCAAAAGCAAGGATGTGCCGTTGTGCGGACTGCCAGTGCGTTTTAGACTTTTCAGATGTGTCTAGCAGCGCGACTGTTGGAAATGTGCAGTTTGAAAGCCTTGCTGTTTCGAACTCTTGGATGTCCTTATAGTGCGGGCCCGAAAGCACAATCAAGTCCGCTGTTTTTAAAGTCTCGGGACCCGATATTGCCCAGTGATCCAGATATTTAAGAGCCGTGTGTGTAGAAACAGACCGACGCAGAGTTCGGAGAATCGAGAATGCCATTCTAGTGAAAAGCCCGTTTGGCTTTGTCTTCAGAAGCTGTCGATAAATGTATTCGAAACAAAAATTGAATGCGCGCACGCAGAAAATTAAGACATGCATTGGCCGAGACCAAATCTCGACCGCTTTGCCTCTCTGGCGTGAACAAGGAGCGCAATACTGAACCGATACAGCCCTTTGTTTTTGAAGGTTTCGGATCACCGCCTCGGTCTGCGGGCCAATCTCTCGCTGAAAAACAAAAATGCTAATGTCTGTGTTGACACATTCCCTGAAACGCAGAGGTTTGTCGCCTTTTTCGCTATAGTGCTCTGCCATTGGGGGTCTCGGTCTAATTATTGGGCTCTGCTAAAAAGTAAAATTCGTGCTCCCAAGTGGCTGCAAATTCACCCGGCGAAATGGCGGCGCCATCGTTAAGCCAATGCTCAAGTGTAAAAAGTGAATAATTCAGTTCCGAGAAGAACTGCTCAAAATCCTTGGGTTCTACGCCATAGTGGGAAGATGATTTGAAACCCGCCTCGAAAACGATCACTGGTTTGTCTGTTGCGATCAATTCACGCCCCCCAACGAGCGTGTCATACTCCCCACCTTCGATGTCAATTTTTAGAAATCTGATCGGAATGTTGTCAGTGATAGTGTTCGATAGAGTTGTGACGTCTACGCTGATCTGTTTGATTTTTGGATTGCTGCGGTCATAGGTTCGTTTCTTCAGTCCACTATATCTATCATCATTGATGACATGATTGAAAGACGCCTGGCCAACTTCGCACGATACCGCCATTTGAATAACGTCTACTTTTGGGAACCGCTTTCGTAGTTTTTCTGCAAGCGCGGGGATGGGTTCAAACGCAATATGGGGACCGTATGGGGCGGCTTTCAGGATTGTCTGGAGGATCAGGCCTCGGTTGCACCCGATGTCTACGCCGCGATCCTCTGGTCTCAATACGCGGTAAATGATCTGTTCAGTCAAATCGTCATAGACTTGGTTTTGATCAAAATGATTTTGCCGCATGCCAAAAAGGGCCAATATTTTACGTAACGCGTTTATCATGATCTGGTAGCATCCCGTTTTAGGAAGATTAGTTCGCACTACTTGAGTGATCTAGTTTTATTGTTAGTGCATAATTGCCCCTTGGTCCATTAAGACGATGGTTTCCAAGGATGAGGATGCGCTGAAGCTATTGCGCGAGATCGATGTGAAAGATTCAACGGAACATTGAGGCGAGAGGTTCTGAACGCCGAGTGGCTCCACAGCACAAGGCAAGCCCAAGTCGCAATCAATACGTGGCTCAGACAATACAACCAGATCAGACCACATCATGCCCTCAACATGCGTCCTCCGGTCCCAGAAACCTTATTAGAGAAACCACAAATTACTGGTATTGAAACTAGGGGCTAGACACTCCGATACCACATAAATAGTGGTACAGTTTAGGAGGCTAAGACACACGTTTGATTCCACTGCCTTCGACCCCATGACTGTTGTGAATTCTGTCTCAAACTTCTCGAGCAAGCGTTTCTTGCAGGAAATGGAAGAAGCGATCGTTGAAGCTGAAGGTGCCGTTCTGGACTGCCGAACTGCGTCAGCGAAATGATGGTGTATAGAGCCTGATTATGGCAGGGTGTTTCTGTAATTGTACAATGGGCAGGGTGGCTGTGTTGCCGTTAGGTGGTTTCATCCACCAAAAGCTTTGCCAATTTTGCCGCGGAACGTTTCCATGTAAATTTGCCGGACTGTTTCTTACCCTTTTGCACGAGGACGTCACGCAAGGCATCATCGTGAGACAGTTTGTCCATGGCGTCCATCCATTCCTGAGAGTTCAATGGATCTGCATAAAGGGCTGCATCTCCGCAAACTTCCGGAACAGCACCCCCTGTTGTTGCAATTACGGGGCAGCCACAGGACATCGCTTCCAATGGCGGCAGACCGAAGCCCTCTGTCAGGGAGGGGAAAACAAGAGCTCTGGCGTTTTGGTAGAGCGCCTTAAGTTCTTCGTCGGTAGTGCGGCCAACAAAGTGAACGTTTTTCCCTTCTGGAACAACGTCGCCTTTGAACACGGCGATACCGGTGCTTCCCGAAATCACCAAGGGCATGGACTTGTCCGTACGCCTGTCAGAAGCTTTGACCAGCATTTGGATATTTTTATATGGGGCCTGTGATCCGATTGCTAAAAAATACTGACCTTTCTTGAGATTATGGAGTTCGAGAAAACTTTCATTAACCGAGATTGATTCAAAGTGATCCGCGCCATTGTACAATACTTTTGCTTTCCCCTTTGGAAATACCCCATATTCTTCAAGCTCATTTTTTGAATATTCAGATACTGTTAAGAGTACCTGACTCCTCCGTGCCAAAATAGGAAGAAGAATTCGATATAGCATGCGAAAAGTCAAAGTATATGAAGCACTTTGTGTAAAGACCTGAGCGTCATGGATCATGATCACTTGTTTTCTGCTCCATAGCGGGCCCGCGTTGCAAAGGCTAAGTAACCAACCGCCATTCAGTTTCCAAGGAAGTTCTAGTTGTTCCCACAATAGCCCTGAAAATCTTGAAGGGTGGATTTTATCAAGCGCCACGAGCTCATCGACCTTTGCGTTTTGTCCAGCGATGGGCGCTGAAGGGAGGGCCATTTTCAAATCTGTTTTCGACTGGGTTTCCTTCAAGTGTATTGATAGGGCTACTGACAGTTCCATCGCTACTCGGGCGACGCCCATGGCAGGCCAATTCAAGAAGCGACCGTTCAGGATGAGTGTATTTTTGTTGTGCCGCATTTTAAATCTTGGAAGTTCTTCTAATTATTGTACTAGGTCGAACCGGATAGCAATCTGTAATATTTGATAATTCATGATTTCCACACCGGTCAAATCGCTAGAAGTTGGTTTTCTTCAATCGCGAGTGGCTACAAAAAAAATCGGCTAAAACGTTTCTTTAAGGGGTTGGGTCGTTAGCTGTTCTCTGGATGGCGCCTGCATTGGTATATGCGTGCTGCATTACTAAAACGGTTGTTTCTTAACTGACACGGTAGCGAGTTTTTTGATCCAGGCGAACCATGCATGTTGAAATTCAAGTTTGAATGTCAATGATGTTGGGAATTCATTAGAAACGAGAGCGTTTGTGGAAAAAACCATCGAAGCAAAACCCAACCCCTTTCTTGGTTCAACGGATAACGCCGAAGAAAGCATCGCTGTGGTCATCCCGTGTCACAACGAAGCGACCGAGATCAGCAAAGTAGTGGCGGATTTTCGAAACTTCTTACCCGACGCAAAGATTTATGTTTACGATAACGCTTCAACTGATGAGACGGCTAAGATTGCCCGCCGGGCAGGCGCAGTGGTGCGGGTTGAGCCATGCAAAGGAAAAGGTCATGTTGTACGGCGTATGTTTCGGGATGTCGACGCGGACATTTTTGTAATTGTAGACGGCGATAACACATATGATGCTTCGGTTGCACCAAGTATGATCGAGCAGCTCAGGCGGGATCAATTGGATATCGTAATTGGAAAACGCAATCATACCTCAAACGCTGCTTATCGGCGAGGCCACAAAATAGGCAATCGCTTGCTAACAAAATTTGTTGTGCATCTGTTTGGTTACGGCGTGAAGGATATGCTCTCAGGTTATCGAATTATGTCACAGCGTTTCGTCAAGAGCTTTCCAGTTAGCACCTCTGGATTTGAAATCGAAACCGAGATGACCATTCATATGCTACAAATCGATGCGCCTTTCGCCGAAGTCGATACCCACTATTCCGAACGCACACCGGATTCATCCAGTAAGTTGCGTACAATCCCAGATGGCGTACGAGTTGTACGAGTTATGTGCGCCCTTCTGATATTAGAGCGGCCGATACTCGTTTTTGGCAGCTTCAGCGCGCTGGCACTGGTATTTTCCCTTTTCATGTTTATTCCAGTGTTGGACGGCTATATGCAAACTGGCTTGGTCACTCGGATACCGACATTGATTGTCAGTGTTGCTCTTGGATTGATTGGTTTGCTATCCATCTTTGCCGGCCTTATCCTGTCAGGTGTCGCTCGCGCAGCTCGGGACATGAAGCGCTTAGCTTATCTGGGGCTTAAATCATTAAACTAAATCCGTTTTAGCATCCAAGCTTTGGTGCAAACCTTTCGACTTCCAGTATGACACCGGCAAGCATTGTGTTTTCTATCATTGCTATCACATCGTCTGGTCGACCAAGTATAGCTATAAAGTTCTGACTGGAGATTGGCGTCTGCGGGGTCGCGACATCTGCCGTTAGGTGTGTCGGGAGAACGAGGTCGACATCTAGCGCGGGGTGCTGTTGAGCGACCATGTCCATGTGCTCGTATCTGAGCCGCCTATTTGCCATCGGCTGTGCCTATCCAACTCGTCTATCCCCAAAGCAAACTCGTTGCCCCGAAAGTAAGGACATTTCTGGATTTTTCAGCGGATAGATTAAAGGCTGAGATAGGGGAGGCTGAACTGGTTATCAAATAAAAGGATCGGCATGTGACGCGTTTGGTCTGAGAATTTTATGAGAGCGATCAGAAGGTGAAAGCGGCCGTAGAGTGCTCAAGTGCAATAAGGGACAGCGTCATGTCCTTTTGGCAGCACTCTTTAATACAGTGGATGCTTTCCGCTCGATAAGTCTCACAATTGACAAGCTTCGAAAGGTCATCAATTGTTTCATTGAGGCTTTTAATATACAGCATAATGAGAATGAACCCATTCTTTTCATTGGAATATCACGTGTCTTTAAGGAATTAATGATTGATTAGTAGGGCTGTATTTCTCTTTAGTATTGCATTCTCTAGTTTGGCGGGTGCTTTTTGTTACGGCGTTCTTGCTGAGCGAGCTAATTTGTTTCCCCTCCCGCAAATTAGGGCCTCCTATCAACTGGTTAATGGCGATTTGAATATCAATCCACGCCTCCAGCATTTGCAACCTTCGAGAGGACAAGGTAACGGTGTGATGATTAACACCACGACTGATAGAGAATCCCTTGTTTTAATGGCTGGCTTTTTCGATGACGAAAACCAGATTCGTATCATTAGTAGGGATGGTGCACTGGTAAAGAAATGGCCACTTAACTACTTTGAGCACTTCCCTGATCCAGACGAACGCGCTTGTAACCTTTTTACACCGCTACTGGCGGATACTCATGGCGTGCATGTGACCCCTAAGGGAGAAGTTGTTTTCAATTACGAATACTGCGGCACAGTTAAACTAGACCATTGCGGTGACATAAAATGGGGTATAGGCCGAAAAACGCACCACTCCCTCGTCCCAGCTGCACAAGGTGGATATTGGGTATTGGGTGCTGACGCGTGGCATGCGAGAGAATACCCCAACCGATTGCCTCCGTTCTCCAGTCCAGCAACAGATGAAGTGATACTGGAGGATACCATCATGCTGGTGAGCGAGGAGGGTAAGATTCTGAATGAATTCTCCATTCCCCAACTCATAATAGACAACGGACTCGGTGCATTGTTGACTGCAAATGGCGAACCATTTGGTATGGAACACATCAAACGGACGGATATTGTGCACGCAAATCAAGCCACAGAATTATCGGCAGCGATGGCTGACGCATTCCCACTGTTCCAAGTCGGCGATATCGCTGTTTCCATGCGCACGTTGAACTTGGTAATTGTACTGGACCCGGAAACGAAGGTTATAAAATGGCACCAGACTGGGCCATGGATACGCCAACATGATGCCGAGTTCCGCCCTGATGGTAGGATATCTATCTTCAACAACAATGCATACGGGACGGCGTATACGCAAAATATGGTTGACCTGAGCGCACCGTTCACGACAAACATTATAGTGGTGGATCCGGTGAGCCGAGAAACTGAGGTGATCTTCGGTGAGCAGCCGGGACAGGAAATGCTATCCGTAATACGTGGTCAGCATCAAATTATAGGCGACAGCGGATTACTAATCACCGAATTCGATGCAGGGCGTGTCATCGAGGTTGACGGCAGCGGACGTATTGTTTGGGAGTATGTTAATTTCTACGATGAAGATAACGTAGGTGAGATTACCAATGCCGCGATCCTTCCGGCGGACTACTTTCAAGTCGAGTGGAAGAGCTGTGATCAATGAAGCAACCAGATGTGGGATTTGGTTGAGAAAACCGAAGGATGCCAGAATGACGTTTAATCTCCGCAAAGAAATCACCTTTGCTTCCGCCCTGCTAGTTGCCGCCCTTCCGAACACTGCATTTGCCTACATTGGCCCGGGCGCCGGGCTCGGCGCAATCGCTGTGACGATCACCATAGGTATTGGCATTCTTTTTCTGCTGGCGGGGCTGGTGTGGTATCCGACTAAACGACTCTTGAAGAGAAATAAGGCCAAAAATAAGGTGAAAGACGGATCTGAATGATCCCCGAGATTGTAGTCTCATTGCTTGCTACCTCAGCCTTCGCTTATGTATTTTGGAAGTCTACGGTTATTCAGGTTGCAAACAAATCGTTGAAAGCCGTTATGGTAGGCGTCTCAGCGATGATGGACAGCGAACTCGATGACGCTGCGAAGGAAGTTGCAGTGCGGAACGCTGGCCTTGGATTAATTGTTTCCGCCTTAAATATTTTAGGGCGCCTAGGCGCCGCCTTGTTGGCGGCGGCCGCGCCAATTCTATTCGCTGATATGATTACTCTCACCTCAAGAGATGTGGTGTTTGACCTCATGTTCCATTGGGAATACATTCTCTTGGTTACAGTTATTGGTATGCTGCTGTCTGCATTCGCTCGCCACAGGCGAGCTTCAAGAGTTGAAGTAACGGCCGACCTGAATCGCTATTCCGCTGCGGATCGTTTCTTTCACATGTTGGCGTTTTCCAGTCCTGCTGTCCTAAAGAATATTTCTTCCATTGAGGATCGCATAATGCCTGGTGCGACCCTCGAGCCGTCAGGCCCGCCAATCTTCATTACATCTTTGGCCCGAGGGGGGACGACGGCTCTTTTGAACGCGCTCTACGACATTCCTGGAATCGCAACGCAAACCTACAAGGACATGCCATTCCTGACCGCGCCGACCCTCTGGAATCATCTTTCCAGAGGCGGAAGTCGCGGTGTCGAGCGCCGTGAACGCGCGCATGGAGACGGCCTCCAGATTGATCTCAACAGTCCGGAAGCGTTCGAAGAAGTGATCTGGAAGCTATTTTGGCCCGAGAAGTATGCACAGGCCGGAGTTCATCTATGGGATTCGGACGACAGGGATGCCGATGCAGAACGATTTCTCACTCGGCATATGACTAAGGTAATACATGCACGCCATTTCCAGAATTCCGATACTTCTTCTGGAGTGTTGCGGTATTGCTCTAAGAACAATGCAAATATCGCTCGCATTCCATATTTGATTGAGACTTTCCCCGGTTGTCGGATTGTTGTTCCGATTAGGCATCCCGGTGCTCATGCTGCTTCGTTGCTTCGTCAACATAAAAACTTTACCAAGCTGCAGGCAAAAGACGCTTTCATACGTCGATACATGCGCGACATAGGACATTTTGAATTCGGTCTAACTCATAAGCCCATTTTGTTTCCCGAAGTCACTTCGAACAGTTACGACCTTTTCTCAGGAGACTACTGGCTGAAGTACTGGATTCACGTCTTTGGACAGATTTTAAAGCATCGCGAAAACTGTATTTTTATTCTCCAAGATGCACTTCGATCATCTCCTCAGAGCAGCATGGAGAGCTTGTGCGCCGCTTTGGACCTGCGCCCTGGTGCAATGGAATTCTTACGCTACTTCCATTCGAATCAGGATCAGTCATTGCCAGAGCAATATAATCCAATACTGTATGATGAGGCTGAGGATTTGTATCGCAAGTTCAGTGATATTGTGGGCTAATTGGAGTTCCCCCGGTTTGATGGACACTTTTTCATCGATGAAGGAGAATGTTTTTCATGCCGAGAACGAGGAACCCGTACCCTGCGGAATTCAGGGATCAAATGGTCGCGCTGGTGCGAACCGG
>NZ_JBXVVI010000028.1:0-20931 GCF_057219155.1 Roseovarius sp. YIN77 | reverse complement strand
GCCCGGTTCGCACCAGCGCGACCATTTGATCCCTGAATTCCGCAGGGTACGGGTTCCTCGTTCTCGGCATGAAAAACATTCTCCTTCATCGATAAAAAGTGTCCATCAAACCGGGGGAACTCCAGAGTTCGCGATAGATCGAAAGCATGGAACGGAAATATTACGCACCCAGAATCTGAGGGCTCTTTCGGTCGCTATCGACCTGGCTGGAAATTAGATCACGGCGCGTGCGTAACCCCAACAAGGCCACGACCCGCGTGTCGACCAGTAGGCCGTATACAAATGAGCGACTTCCGAGAACATGCCAGAAAATCACTTGCGAACAGCAGCCGGTACATACAAAAGAGCCCAAACTACAGAATGCTGCGAGGCGTCTGAATAGTCGCAAGGTGCCTATTTTGTTGAAAAACTCCTGCTTGATTGGTGGGTAGATCGCTGATTCAATTCTCTTATTGATCAGGAGGATTTGCGATGATGGGACCGAGGCAGGAAGCACAGGCGGCGCTGTTTTATGAGTTCTCGCTGGAAAGTCATGTCCCTCAGGATCATCTGCTGCGGTCGATTGACCGGTACGTCGATCTGAGCAGCATCCGTGCCCATCTGACGGATTTCTACAGTCACACGGGCCGCCCTTCTGTTGATCCTGAACTGCTGATCCGGATGTTGCTGGTAGGGTATTGCTTTGGCATCAGATCGGAGCGGCGACTGTGTGAAGAGGTTCATCTGAACCTTGCGTATCGCTGGTTCTGCCGTCTTGATCTGAACGACCGTGTCCCGGATCACTCCACCTTCTCAAAGAACCGCCATGGCCGGTTCCGCGAGAGCGAACTGCTACGGCATCTGTTTGAGATGACTGTGGCGCGGTGTATCACAGAGGGTCTCGTGAGCGGTCAGCGCCTGGCGGTCGATGCCAGCCTGATCGAGGCTGACGCCAACAAGCAAAACTCCACATCCAAGGAAGAATGGGATCACAATACCCTTGATCCGGCCAATGCGCCGCGTGCCGTGAAGGAATACCTTGAGGTGCTGGACGAAGCGGCCTTTGGCGCAGCAACGCCTGTGCAACCCAAGTTTACCTCCCATTCCGATCCGGCCAGCCAATGGACCGCGGCGCGCAAAGGCCCTGCATTCTTTGCCTATTCCGACAATTATCTGATCGACACAGATCACGGTGTCATCGTCGATGTCGAGGCAACCCGGTCAATACGACAGGCCGAAGTTGGTTCCACTAAGACGATGCTGGATCGTGTCAGAGAACGGTTCGATCTGCACCCGGAACGTCTGATTGCCGACACTGCCTATGGCTCGGGACCAATGCTGGGCTGGCTGGTCGACCGCAACATTGCGCCACACATCCCTGTCATAGATAAGGCGGGCCGCAGGGATGGCACCTGGACCCGGGCTGACTTCGAGTGGGATGCTGAGAACAACCAGTACATCTGCCCTGAAGGTCACGCGTTGAAGCAGTTCCGCCGGAACTATTCTGATCCAAAGCGAGGGCCAACGGGCAAGGGTGTCGCCAAATACCGCGGCCTCAAGAACACCTGTCAGACTTGCCCTTCAAAGCAGCGCTGCTGCCCAAAACATGGACTTCAGATCAATCACCCGCGAGGAACACGAAGATGCCCGCCAATTCGCCCGCAATATTGCCAAGACCCGCCAATACAACATCTCCATGAAACTGAGGAAGAAGGTCGAGATGCTCTTCGCCCACCTCAAACGCATCCTCGGTCTCGGACGCCTTCGATTACGCGGTCCCTGCGGTGCAAATGACGAATTCCTCCTCGCAGCCACCGCCCAAAACCTCCGCAAATTGGCCAAGACCTTTCCGGCACCGCAGCATCCAAGAAAAGCCTGAAAACAGAGAGGCTTGAGCGATCAAAGTCAGCGCATCAATGGCGTGCTCAACACTTCGTTTTTCAACAGAATCTGCCGAAAGCCGACATTGACGTCGTCCAACGTTTCAAAGGTGGGAGTAGCTTTCCTGAAAGGTTAGATGGCCGATCACTATTGCCGCGCTGGCTTCCCAGAAATTATTCAGCAAGCACAGGTAATATGCTTGACACCCTGATAACCGGCCAAACCCCAAGGGCCTAGTTCTCGTCCTATGCCGCTACTCTTGAAGCCACCCCATGCGCTGTCGGGATAGACAACCTGAGGCGTATTTATCCAGATCTGGCCCGCTTCGACGCCATTGGCGAGCGTTTTTGCGCGCTCTTCATCAGCGGAGACGACAGTGCCTACCAGCCCGTATTCGGTGGCATTTGCCAGAGCCAGCGCCTCTTCATCCGTGTCGAAACGTGTCGTCGCCAGAACCGGGCCGAAAACCTCTTCGATCCAGACCGGATTATCATACGGTACGTTGCGATAGATTGTCGGGACAACGAAATTGCCGATCGTTTCCTTGCTGATCCCGCCTGTGACGCAATCCAGACCATCCGCCTGCGCCCGTGCCAGATACTCTCTAACTTTGGTATATTGTGCGCGGGTGGTCATGGGCCCCATATCGCAGGTCTCGGCAAAGGGTGAGGCCGTCACCAGCGTTTCGGTTTTTGCCAACAGCGCGTCGATCAGTTTGGCCTCGATGGAGCCATGCACCAGCAACCGTGAGGTGGCAGAACACATCTGGCCGGCATTGAAGAAGATACCGCCGATGATGCAGTCGACCGCGTGATCGATATCGACATCTTCCGTGACGATGATCGGAGCCTTGCCGCCCAATTCCAACGACAGAGGCAGGCAGCGCGGCGCGATGGCTGCCATCACTCTCGCGCCCACCATGTTTGACCCGGTGAACGAGATTTTGCGGAACGCACGCGAGCCGGTCAAAGCGACGCCGACTTCCATCGCGCCGGTCACGATGTTCAGGACACCCGGGGGCAGGCCGATCTCCTGAGCGATTTCGCCATAGACAAGTTCTGCCACCGGGGTCATTTCCGAGGTCTTCATGACCGCCGTGCACCCTGCTGCCAGCGCCGGTGCGATCTTCCACGCGCTTGTTACCAGTGGGAAGTTCCATGGAACGATCATCCCGACCGGTCCCACTGGCTCGCGACGCACCATTCCGATGTGATCGCCCCCGGCATGATCCACGCGGGCATCCTGGCCGGCGTCGAGCGTGTCGGCCAGACTGGCGTAATACTCGAACGTGGCGATGGCATCACCTACATCAATCTCGGCTTCAACCCGGGGTTTGCCGCTGTTGCGCATTTGGATCTCGACCAGACATTCCTGCCGTGACGCCAAACCCTTGGCAAACTCTCGCAGATAGGCCGCACGTTCCGATGAGGCAGTGACCTTCCAGTCAGCGAATGCGCGCGCTGACGCCTGAGCGGCATCTTCTACCTGATCCGCACTGGCGGTTTCGAGCCGCCCCAGAGCATCGCCGTTGGTCGGGTCAATCGGCGTCAGAATGAGTTCCCCCGAACCCCTGACCCATTCGCCGTTGATGAAAAGAGTTTCGTCGCGTCTATGCAAATCCATCGCCGCCTCTCCAAGCTTATATCTCATGGGTGATCGTGCCGTCACAAATGGTCAGGACGACTTGAGTTTGTTCGGTATTCGTTGCGGTCAGTTCGCGGTTAAACATCACGATATCCGCGCGATACCCCGCTTCGATGCGGCCCAGTTGATCATCCTTCAGCACCGCGTAGGCCCCGCCCGACGTATACGCGGCCAGCGTGTCTTCGAAGGATAGCCGCTCATCGCCTAGCCCGTCGCCGATGGGCGTGCGGTTCATCACATAGGTAATGCCGGTTAGTGGTGCCAAAGTGGCAATTGGCCAGTCGGAGGAGAAACAGATAGATGCGCCGGCCTGCTGCAAGCCGCGCCAGAGGTAGGCATTCGGCCAGTCATCCACGCCAATGATGGTTGCAGTCGGCTCCAGAGGAAATTCGCACCCCGGCGGATGCGGTGGCATGACCGAGGCCACGACGCCAAGCTCCGCCAGTCTCGGCAGATCTGACGGGTCGATCAGCTCGATATGTTCGACCCGGTGGCGGCTGTCACGCGCGCCATTGGCGTTACGCGCCGCCTCATACCCGTCCAGGACCGTTCGCACCGCGCCGTCCCCGATGGCATGCACGCTGATCTGAAAGCCGCGCCTGTCAAACTCGGTCGCGAGTTCAATAAATCGTTCGGGTTTGTGCAGCGGCTCGCCCTTGTAGCCAGGCTTGCCCGGATAATCCTGCACGCGATAGGCGGTTTCCATGTCCAGAACACCGTCCATGAAAAGCTTGATCCGCCCACACCAGAGCTTATCCGAGGTCAGATCACGTCGCATTTTCTCGGCAATTTCGACATTTTCCAGCGGCTTGCCGGGGGTAAAGTGATAGGGTAGTTCGACGCGGCAGATCAAATCGCCGGCGTCTTCGATTTCTTTCAGCAAGCCCGCCTGATAGAGGTTCCCGTCCATGTTGATGATGGTGGTGATGCCCTGCGTCGCGCAATATGCAAGACCTTCGCACAAGAGCGCGAGATCGGCGGCGCGGTCTGCCGCGCTTATCGGTCGTTCGGGTTCCGCACCTTTCAGTCCCAACCCTTCGCGCCCGCCATGCCGACCCAGTGTCAGAACCGTTGCCACGGCTGGTGGTTCGGTCAGTAGACCAGTAGCGACGCCGTCGCTGTCCAGCACAATCGCCGACCCAGGCCCGACATCGCGGCCATGCAGTACATCTGCAGCCTCAAGGGCCGCGGTATTGGCCCAGGCATTATGAAAATCGGCGCTTTGCAGCAGCAGCGGACGGTTAGTGCAGATCGCGTCCAGATCATAGCGCGTCGGGTCGGCCCCATCGTCGAGACAACCGTAAGTGACACCCTGGACAATCAGCAGGGATTCATCGGGATTGGATGCGGCGAAATCACGAATGGCGGAGGTAATCTGCTCCGTTCCGGTTACGTCGGCCATTTGCAGGACCTTCTGTGAGAACGCGCCGAGGAAAAGATGCATGTGGCTTTCGACAAAGCCGGGCAGAACTGTGGCGCCCTGCGCGTCGATGATCCGTGTGTCTGCATCGCATAGCTGCCGGACCTCGTCCGCGCTGCCCACTGTCGTGATCATGCCATTCACGACAGCCAGCGCCTCGGCAGTGGGAGATGCGGGGTCCATCGTGCGAATGGCCGCATTCAGGATGGCCAGATCTGCGCTCATGATAACACCTCAGGTCAGCGGAAAACCGAGTTTGGTCACCGCTTTCAGCCACAGATTGCGCCAGCCACCCTTGGCGTCCGCGGTGTCCATCGCGTGCATGGTGATCTGCGCGCCAATGTAGCGTAACGGATCGGGCGGGATCTTGTTGGGCATGGTGCGGGCGAATTCGAGTTGCAGCTCGGGCCGGTCCTCGCCGTTAAGCTTGGCCAGACCCATCTCGGCACCGAAGCGGCTAGTGGAGACGCCAAAACCCGAATACCCGCCGGCATAGACGGCCTTGCCGTCATAGTAGCTCTGGAAATGCACGGCCATACGCGTGGTCAGGGCAATCGGTCCGCTCCAGGCATGGGTGAAACGGATGTCTTCAAGCTGCGGGAATGTGCTGAAGAAGGCCCCGGCGAGGCGTTCATAGGGCTGCGTGGTGCGGTCCAATTCGGGATCGCGCGGGGAGTTCATGAAATACCCAAGCCGCCCGCCGAAAAGAATACGGTTATCTTTGGTCAGGCGCATGTAGTTCAGTTGGGTGCGCGTGTCATAGACACCTTGACGGTTTTTCCAGCCGACCCGCTCTAACTGCTCCTCGGACAAAGGCTCGGTCATCACGATCCGGTCACGCACCATGGCGATGCGGCTGCGGATTTTCTTGTGGCCGTCGGCAAAGGCATTGGTGCCCAGCAACACTTTCGCCGCCTTGATTTCGCCGTCGCGGGTGACTACCCGCAGATACGATCCCTCATCCTCGATCCGCTTCATCGGGCATTCTTCGTAAAGACGCACACCCAACGTGATTGCGGCGCGTTTGAGCCCCCAAGCGAGCTTGGCGGGATTTACGGTGCCGCTGTTTTTCTTGGACCAGAGCCCGCCGTGAAATAGAGGCGAGTTCAGGTGTCCGCGCACGGCCTCCGCATCCAGCAGTTCAACCTCGTGCCCGTGTTTGACATGCAGATCGTATTCCTCCTGAACGACGGGCACGTTTTCCGGGCCGACGGCGACGGTCAGCTCGCCATTCCATTCCTGATCGCATTCGATCTTGTGTCGCTTGATCGTATCCAGAAACCCTTCCATGTTCCGGTGCCCAAGCTGTTCAAGCTGATCCAGATCATTGGGAAAAATCCGCACGGCGTTGTGTAACCCGTGCATGACAGAGGTCGAGACGATCGCGCCGGGGCGCCCTGATGCGCCATATGCAATCTTCTCTGCCTCGATCAATACCACGTCCTGATCCGGGTTCGCTTCTTTCGCGATGATCGCCGCCCAGAGGCCGGTAAAACCGCCGCCGACGATCACCAAATCTGCCTCGTTTCGGCCGATCAGCTGAGGTTCCGTTGCCGGTGCATCGGGGCTGTCCAACCAATAGGGGAACAGGGTTACGTCATTCAGGGCATGGGTCGCAAGCGAAGTCATTTCAGGCTCTTTTGCTGTATGTGTGGTTCAGAAACCCGCCGGAACAAGATGCTTCGGCGGGGAAGGGTTGGTTCATTCGGTGTACAGGATGTAAATCTTGCGCAGCGTCTCGAGCACCTCAAACTTGCCGTCGAATCCCTTGGGAACGATGTAGCGGTCACCGGGACCGAATTCGTTCACGCTGCCATCTGGGTTAGTCAGGGCGACACGGCCTGAGACGACAACGCAAAACTCGTGGTTGTCGGGATAGGCCAGATTTTCGGCATAGGGCGTGCATTCCCAGGTGCCGATGAAGAATTTACCGCCGCCCGCTTCGAGATGAATCGCACCGGTCTCTTCCGCTTTGCCGCTTAGCACGGCTTCAGGCGGCACAACCGAGCATGCCTCCATTGCGCTGCCACTCAGGCCGTCTTTGGAAAGTGGGATTACAGATGTCATATTTTAGACCCTCATTATTTCGGCCATTGCCATGTGATTTATGGGTTAGGATACCTGCCGATCCAGGTTTGGATTGCTGCGCATCACTTGGTCCCCGTCCTAAAGGTTGTGGCTGCTGTCAAAAATTACACTTTGCAATTTGATACATTTGTGGTTTTCAATGCATTCATGAGGATTTCAGGTTCGGACATTCACCTTCTTTCGGTTTTTGACAGTGTTGTACGCAACAACGGCTTCAGCGCGGCGCAGGCCGAACTGGGGCTGAGTCAACCGACCATTTCAAATCACATCACCGCGCTGGAAGAACGCATCGGAGTCAAACTCTGTCAGCGCGGGCGCCGTGGGTTTTTGCTGACCGATAAGGGGGAGATGGTCCACGAGGTTGCCAAACAGTTGATGGATACGCTCAGCGAACAATCCGATCACCTGACGGCACTCAAGGGATCATTGGTTGGTGAATTGAAACTGGCCACAGTAGACTGCGTCGCTTCGGACGAAAATCTGAAACTCCCTGATGCGATCAGGATTTATTCTAAAACTGCTTCCGCAGTTCGATTACGGCTGTTTGTTGAACCGCCGCAAAGTATACTGAGTGGTATCGCAGGTGGGGCATTTCACCTGGGCTTCGGCAGTTTTGACAATCGCATTCAGGGGTTGAGATACGAAACGCTCTACACTGAGTCACATTCATTATATTGCGCCAAGGATCACCCTTTGTTTGGGCTGCCGTCTTCAAAACTAAAACAAGACATGTGTTACGCGTACCCATGGGCGCATCGAGGTTACTGGAGCCGTCAGCGGAAAAAATCCATCAAGATGCATGACCTTGACCGAGTTGTGTTGAATATCGAAGCACAGATTTTACTGGTTCTCAGCGGCAGTTACTTGGGATTGCTACCTGACCATGCGGCGAAACAATATGTTGCGGCGGAACGATTGCGCCGCCTGCCGGAAACCGAAGATGACTTTGCCTGCGAGATGCAGCTGGTTAGCAAATCCGGACCACAACCAAAAATCATCGATAAATTCCGTGAGGTTCTGAAAGCGGAATACGCCTAGCAATACATTTGCCCACGCAAATATTTAAATTCGACCTGCGTTATTTTCGGAAACGACGCCCCCGACTACCCTCCTGGCATAGAGAAGTTCGCAGCCTGACCAGGAGCCCCCATGCCGCACAAGCCAACCAGCCCGTTCAACCAGCCCCTCGGCGGAAACGCCATGCCGCGGTTTGGTGGCGATGGAACGATGATGCGCCTGCCTCTGCAGCGTAGTGCCGAAGGGCTGAACGCCTGTTTTGTCGGCATTCCCATGGATATAGGCACCTCGAACCGCGCCGGCACACGCCACGGTCCGCGCCAGATCCGCGCCGAAAGCTGCATGATGCGACCGTTCAACATGGCAACCGGAGCCGCGCCGTTTGAAAACATGCAGGTGGCCGATATCGGGGACGTGGCGATCAACACGTTCGATCTGAAAAAGACCGCCGACATCATCACCGCGGCATACAAGGACATTCTTTCGCACGACGTTGTCACGCTGACATTGGGCGGTGACCACACCTTGACCTACCCTGTGCTGCGGGCCATCGCTGACAAGCATGGCCCTGTCGCGCTGGTGCATGTCGACGCCCATGCCGATACCAACGAAGAGATGTTTGGTGAAAAGATCGCTCATGGCACACCCTTCCGCCGCGCGGTCGAAGATAATCTGCTGATCAACGACAAGGTATTCCAGATTGGACTACGCGGCACCGGCTATGCCTCTGATGATTTCAACTGGGGGCGCGAACAAGGTTTTACTGTTATCCCTGCCGAAGAGTGCTGGCACAATTCCCTATCGCCATTGATGACCGAGATACGTGGCAAGATCGGTAACGCACCGGTGTATCTCAGCTTCGACATCGACAGCCTGGACCCGGCATTCGCACCCGGTACCGGTACGGTTGAAATGGGAGGACTGACCACCATCCAGGCGCTTGAAATTGTGCGGGGCTGTGCCGGTCTAAACCTTGTCGGCTGTGATCTCGTCGAGGTGTCCCCGCCCTACGATCCCAGCGGAAACACCGCGATGATCGGCGCAAATCTGCTCTACGAAATGCTCTGCGCTCTACCTATGAACTGGAATAACTGACCAATACCCCAAGGAGAAAATCATGAAAACGCTACTTAATCGCCGCTCGTTTATCGGCACGGCTGCAGCGGCCACCGCCCTGCTCTCTGCCCCGTCCATTGCCCGGGCAAACAAGGCACCGATCAAGGTCGGAACCTATGGCGGCTTCTTCGAAGACAGCTTCAAGGAGTTCATCTACCCTGAATTCACAGCGGCAACTGGTATCGAAGTGAACTCGATCGCCGTGCCCACCGGTGAAACATGGTTGGTGCAAATCAAGAACGCGGCACGTGCCAAGCAGGCGCCGACCGATGTATCACTGATGGCCGGTATTCCCCGTCAGCGCGGCATTGAACAAAAACTGTTTAAGACGCTGGACCCTGCCAAGATACCGAACCTTTCCAACCTGTCGGACAACTTCAAGGATTACGACGCAGATGGCAATCTAGTCGCTGTCGGGGCTGTGTCCTGGTACATCACCCTGTGCTCGAACACCGACGAGATCGCCGAAGCGCCGACAAGCTGGGCCGACATGTGGGATCCAAAGAACGAGGATCTACTGGGTCTCCTGGCGTTGTCAACCAACTCTTATCTGTTGGAAATCACCGCAACTACATTCTTTGGCGGGACGGATATTCTGGATACAAAAGAAGGTATCGAGAAAGTCTTTGAAAAGCTGAGTGAGATTAGGCCCAACGTGCGTCTCTGGTATCGTGATGAAGGCGCGTTCCAGCAAGCTTTGCAGGATGGCGAAATCCCAATGGGGCAGTACTATCACGACGTCGCAGGTCTGGCTGCTGCCGAGGGCTTCCCTGTTCGCTCAACTTTCCCGAAAGAAGGCGGCGTGCTGGACTCCGGTTTCTGGATCGTTCCGGAACACGCCGAACCTATTGATGAAGCGCATGAATTCATCAACTACATCAGCGATCCGGCAATTCAGGCATCGCTGTCGCGCAATCTGGGCACCGCTCCGGTTGTTGACCCGTCTCTGACTGACCTTACCGCTGATGAGCTGGCTGCGGTGGCAAGCGACGGGGCGCCGATCTTGCCACGCTACGACATCTACAAAGAGCATGCGGACTGGATCTCGGACAAGTGGAACCAGATGCTGGGCGGCTAAGACCAGACTCACAGAAAGTCCGCATCAAACATGCGGGCCTTCTATAGGACAGGAAAGGAAACGCTGATGAGCGGCCTGAATATTCAGAACGTGACAAAGAAGTACGGCGAAGTCACCGCCGTACAGGATGTGAACCTGCATTTCAACAAGGGTGAGATGATTTGTTTTCTGGGGCCGTCTGGCTGTGGCAAGACAACTCTGTTGCGGATGATTGCCGGGCTGGAAGAAGCCACTAAAGGCACCATCAGCTTTGATGGCAAAGATTTAACCCATGTACCGGTTCACAAGCGCAATATCGGCATGGTGTTCCAGTCCTTCGCGCTTTTTCCGCATTTGAGCGTGGGGGAAAACATCAGCTACTCCATGAAAATCCGCGGCCATTCCCGCTCGGAATGCGAAGACCGTGTAAAGGAGCTACTGGACATGATCCATCTGCCGGGCATTGAGGACCGACGCATCACCCAGATGTCGGGCGGACAGCGGCAGCGGGTTGCGATTGCCCGGGCACTGGCGCTGAATCCCGAGATTTTCCTGCTGGACGAACCGATGTCGGCGCTAGATGCCAACCTGCGCGAGTCGATGCAGATCGAGCTTCGCAGGCTACAGCAGAACCTGGGCATCACCACCGTTGTCGTGACTCACGATCAGACCGAAGCCATGACCATGGCCGATGACATTGTGGTGATGGGACGTGCCCGGGTCCACCAGACCGGATCGCCGATGGATATCTACAAGACGCCGATAAACAAGTTCGTCGCTGATTTCATAGGCACGTCGAACCTGCTTCCGGCAAACCTGTCTGCCGATGGCGCGGTTGCCGTGAATGGTGTCGCCATGAAGTTTGAGAACAAAGCCGATGACGCCCAGGCCGGTGACGTTGTCCTGATGTCGCGACCCGAAGAGGTTTTCGTGCATAAACAGGATAACAAACCCGCAGGCAACGCGCTGGAAGGCACCGTGAATTTCATTCGCGATATCGGGATGACAATCGAAATCCTGGTCGATTGTGATGGTCAGGAAGTCGTATCCGTCATGACCCCTAAAGATTTCCCCGAGGTGGAGCTGGGCGAGAAAGTCTATGTCGAAATGCCCCCCTCTGCCTGCAACATTCTGGCAGCGTGAGGGATGGTTATGACCAACAATAAATCCCTCCCGCAATATCTGACGCTAATACCGTCCTCGGTGATGATCGGCATCTTCTTTGTGATCCCGTTCGCCCTGATACTTGCTGCAAGCGTGGCGGTCCAGACACCCGAAGGAGACTTCAACTATGGATTTGACCTGGCTCATTTTGAACGGTTTCTGACTTGGTTCTATGTCGAACGGGCCTTGTTCTCTGCCGGTATCTGCGCGTTGATCGCTGCCCTCAGCCTACTTATCGCGTTTCCCTTCACTTATATGCTGACGCGGTTTAATGAGCGCGCCAAGACTCTGTGGCTTATCTACATTCTGGCGCAGTTGTCACTGTCCGAAGTTTTGATCGCCTTCAGTTGGCAGGTGCTATTCTCGCGCACTGCGGGAATCGGCAATATTCTGGAATTTGTCAACATCGTGGAAAAATCCTTTGCCATGGCCCCCAGTGCCGGTGCAGTGATTGCGGCGCTGGTCTATCTTGCAGTTCCTTTTGCCATTTTGCTGCTCTACCCGGCGCTCAGTCGCATGGACCGCAGCCTGATCGAGGCAGCCCGTACGCTTGGCACCTCGACTATCGGCACGTTTTTCAAGATCGTGATTCCGGTGAACCGTTCGGCGCTGGTCTCCAGCAGCGTCACGATCTTTGTTCTGACGCTGGGCGCGATCATCGTACCGCAGGTTCTAGGCAAGCCCGAACACTGGACGCTCTCAGTACTGATCACCGATCAGGCGATCTTCAACTTCAACCTTCCGTTCGCCTCGGCGCTGGCTGTTGTCCTCCTGATTCTGAGCGGATCGGTGGTGGCAGCGGTCATGAAATTCGGCGGGGAGAAATAGGATATGAAACTGCTCAGAAACGCATATCTCGCAATCTTCGCGATCTACCTGATCGGGCCGATCTTCGTGATCACCGCCGTATCCTTCAATGCCAAGAAATTCCTGGCCTTCCCGCCGCGTGGGTTCTCGTTCCGCTGGTATGCCGAGATTTTTGTTGATAGCGGCTGGTTCAACTCGTTGATCAGTTCGCTGCTGATTGCCCTAACATCGGCAACACTGGCCGTATTGATAGCCCTGCCGATTGCATATGCGGTGTGGAAATCGGGGCTGCGCTATGCAAAAGCGCTATTCTCGCTTGGTGTGGCACCGTTCATCTTGCCCCCGGTCATCATGGCGCTCGCCTTTCTGCTTCTCTTTTCCAGCATCGGTATGAACGGGTTGATGATCAACGTCATCATCGCCCACGCAATATTCTTGCTGGCATTGCCGTTGGTGACCATCTCGCTTGGCCTTGAAAGTGTGGACCGGGCATTGCTTGAAGCGGCGCAGACCATGGGTGCTGATGGTAAGACCGTCTTTCGTACCGTCATCCTCCCGATCGCCGCGCCCTTCGCCTTTGCGGGCTTCGCCTTCTGCTTCGTACTCAGCCTGAACGAATACATCATCGCGCTGATGACCGTCGGCTTTACGGTGGAGACGCTGCCGATCAAGATCTTCAACGCCCTGCGTTACGGGTATACGCCGGTGATCGCCTCGATCGCAGTGGTGTTCCTGCTGATCAACGTCTTCGTCTTTAGCCTGATCGCCAGATTCAGCAACCTGTCGCGTATCTTGGGCGCGATGGATTAAGTGAGCGAGGTGTAGATGCCATTGATCGACCATCTTAGCGTCGGCGTTGCCGACATCGCTCGGGCCAGGGTCTTCTACGACTCGGTCCTGGCGGCCCTTGGCACAGGCTGTCTGGCCGCGGATGACGAATTCGCGGCCTATGGGCAAATCCGCCCCGAGTTCCTCCTCCTGCTTCCCTATGACGGCGGGGCCCCAACTGGCGGAAACGGCACCCATATCGCCTTTTCCGCAGAGTCGAAGGATGCGGTTGATGCGTTTCACGCCGTCGCGCTCGAGAATGGTGGAACCTGCGAAGGGGCGCCCGGTGAGCGTGATTTTACCCAATGCCGGATGCCTACACCGCCTATGTCAGTGACTCTTTCGGCAACAAGCTCGAGGTTATCTTTAACGGCTTTTCCACTCAGGAAGCCCTGGAAGGGAATACATGAAACTTGCTGTTTTCCAGATGTCGGCCAAGGCTGATCCGGACACCAATCCCGACCGAATCGAAGACGCCATGCGACGCGCCCGTGCGGCTGGTGTGGATGTCGTGGTTGCCCCAGAGCTGGCCCTCAGCGGTTACGGGCGTGGTGACGCGCTCAGAAACCTCGCGCAACCGTCGGATGGCGCCTGGGTCCAGCGCATGAAACAGGCCGCAGTCAGGATTGGCATCGACCTGGTCGCCGGGTTTCCCGAGCGCAAAGATGATGAGTTATTTATCAGCGCGATGGCCGTAAAGGCTGATCCTGATACCGCAACCCATGTCTATCGCAAAACTTTTCTTTATGGCGATTACGAAAAAGAGATATTTCAGCCTCATACCCCATCGGCGGCGATGATTGAAATGCGCGGCATATCCACAGGGTTTCTGATCTGCTACGACGTTGAATTCCCTGAAAATACCCGACGGTTGGCGCAGGCGGGGGCGGATCTTGTCATTGTTCCCACCGCGCTGCCCATGGGGACGGATGGCCGCCATATTGCTAGTCGCGTCATTCCTGTTCGCGCTTTCGAAAATCAGATATTCCTCGCCTATGCCAACCACGCCGGATCGGATGGTCGGTTTCACTACCAAGGGCTGTCATCCATCGCGGCGCCGGACGGGTCGGAACTGGTCAAGGCAGGCGAAGATGAAGAGGCACTGATCTTCGCCGAAATCGACGTCTCGCAGTTTGAGGAAAGCCGTCATGCAAACCCGTATCTGGCCGACCTGAATAAGCGCGGCATCAGCGCGTCGTAACCTGACATTCTGAACAATGAAAACGAACGAGGCAACACCATGGATCTTCCGAATATCGATACAGCAATCACGCGGAAAACCAGCCGGGGCATGATCGGAGAGGTCAGTTATTCCGGTGTCACCAGTTTTGCGCGCTGTAAATACACCAAGGATCTGAACGGTGTGGATGTGGCGATCACCGGTATCCCGTTTGACGTCTCGGTCACGCATCGTGGCGGCTCGCGTTTCGGGCCGCGCCAGATCCGGGAGCTGTCAACGATGCTGGCCTGGGATGCGCCCTATGGTTGGCCGATCAATCCTTTCGAGGCTATGAACATCATCGACTATGGCGATTGCCCGTTTGACCATGGCAAGCTGCAACTGGCCCCAGCTGCGATCGAAAATCACATCAAGACCATTCTCGACGCCGGAGCTGCGGCCGTTTCCATGGGCGGCGATCACTACACAACATTACCGAACCTAAGAGCCCACGCGGCAAAACACGGGCCCTTGTCGGTGATCCAGTTCGATGCGCATTCCGATACATGGTTTGACTCCGACCCGGAACGGATCGACCACGGCACCTTCATGTATCACGCGATTCAGGAAGGGTTGGTCGCTCCTGAACGATCGGTTCAGGTCGGCATCAGAACGCACAATTCCGATACGCAGGGTTTCAATACGATAGATGCGCCGGAGGTTCATGAATTTGGCGCGAACAAGGCGGCAAAGCGGATCAAGGAGATCGTCAGTGACAATAAGGTTTATCTGACCTTCGACATCGACGGGCTTGATCCGGGTTTCGCGCCGGGAACCGGTACGCCGGTGTTTGGCGGGCTGACATCAGGCCAGGTGGCATTGATACTCCGAAAAATCGCAGGAATTAACCTTGTCGGCGGTGATGTTGTGGAAGTGTCGCCTGCCTACGATACAACTGGCGCAACAGCTGTCGCGGGATCGCAGATTTTGTTGGAGATTCTATGTCTCTTAGCGAACAAGTAATAAATTGGATTAGTAGAACTTCTTAAACGTGGAATTGTGGGTTCTATCGTCAAAATTACGATTTGTTTCGACGCGCCAAGAGCGGAAATTCGGCCAGGTTAAACGTTTGGTGGCTTTGTCCGCGAAGCAGACCTTGTATCGTCGCGTGACCAATGACTGCTTCGCGGGACAAAGTGATAATTCACGTTCAATATCCCAAGGTCCGCAATCCACAAAAAGTCAGTGCCAAAACATTAGCGAATAGAGTTTCGCAGATAGCTACTTTACCATGCTTTGCATTGTGCCACTTTTCGCGCAGATTTGGTTTACGTGTGCAACAAGGATGTCTCTAAACAGTTGTGATACCTCGTTGGAGTCTGCCTTTTTTGGTTTGAGCAACCCAAATGTCATCCATTTTTCAGGTTCAATGGGAACAGTGGTTAACTGGTTTCGAAACGGGTGGGCAACCATCTCATCGGCAATTGTGACCCCTGCACCTTCTGCCACCAATGCGCAGGAAAGTTGCGAGGAAGATACTTCGTGCGTTTTGCGTGGCGTTACTCCTGCTGAGTTGAATGTGTCGTCAAGTTGGTCGCGCAGTAATAAGCCATGCATCAGTCTGATAATCGTATCATCCGCCAGCTGACTTGCTGTGATCCCAGCCGAACCAACCAATGGATGGCCCATTGGTAATATCGCCAACGCCCGCACCCGCACAAGGGGGACAGTTCGGATGTCCGGATGGCTAACAGGCAGAGCGCCAACCCCAATATCGTACTCTTGCCCAGCCAACCATTTTCCGGCGTCGCGTCTTGCTCGAACATCTAAACTGACATTGACGTCTGGATGCTCTTGGATAAAGCGGCTCACAGCCGGGGCACATAGGAACTGCGCGATCCTTGGCATAGTGACGATGCGGAGGCTTTCTGTGCGGCCAGCCCGGATTTCACCTGCGATCCTTGGCACCTCATCTAGATTGTCAAGAATGCGGCCCGCTTCACGGTAAAAGGCAATACCTTCCTTGGTCGGGGAAAGACTTCGACCACTGCGGTCGAATAGTTGGAGCTTCAATTCTGCCTCCAGGCCACTTATTAAACGGCTGATGGCCGGTTGGCTTAGATGTATAATTTCTGAAGCGGATGCGATTGACCCCTCAGAGAAGGCATGACGAAATGCACGTAGCGCTTTGATATTCACAATATTAACTCTTGCGTATTTTGCAGCATTAAATGTTACATTTGCAAAATTGGCAATTAAAATTCCTGATAGTTTTGTCGTGTCATTACTTTGGGAGGAGCCCTAAATGAAACGCAGATCATTCCTAGGTGCCGTGGTTGCAGCCACCGCACTTGTTGCAACGTCAACCGCCAGCTTTGCCGCGGATTGGCCCAAACGCCCCATCAATCTTGTGGTCCCTTACAAGGCCGGCGGGGGTACAGACGCCTATGCCCGTGCCATCGCCGCCGCCGCTGAAGGCGTGCTGGAGGTACCCGTTGTCGTGGTTAACAAGCCCGGCTCAGGTGGCCTGAACGGGGCCAATTCGGTCGTGGGTGCACGCCCTGACGGCTATACAATGATGATGACCTCAGGTGGATCGTTTCTGCTGTCTACCATGACACGCGATACAGACATTGATGCATTAGAAAGCTTTGATTTCGTTGCACAAGTCGGGCAGCTTCGCACCTCGCTTATGGTGCCCTTGAACAGCCCGTACCAAACTGTTCAAGACTTGATTGATGCTGCAAAGGCCGATCCCGGATCTTTGCGTTGGGCACATTCCGGCCGTGGTGGGTTTCACCATGTTGGCGGTCTAGGGTTTTTAGCTAACAATGGCATTGAGGCCCAGGACGTGCCCTTTAAAGGTGGTGGCCCGACTCGTGCTGCGTTGATCGGTGAGCAGGCCGATTTTGGTTTCCTCGGGGTGCAGCAGCTTCGCGGATTTGAAGAGCAACTTCGCGCGCTTGCGGTTAACAGTGCTGATCGCGATGCGATCATGACAGATGTTCCCGCCTTCGGCGAACTTGGTATTCCTTTCGCAGCGGTATCTTCCCCGGTGATTGTTTTTGCCCCGAAAGGCACACCGGCTGAGGTCGTGTCGGCCATGGAAGCGGCGCTAGCAGAAATCGCAGCCAAGCCAGAATTTGCAGAACTTTTGGCGGAACGCGGCACTGGCCCGGTTTATGCAAACGGCGCTGATGCAAAGGCCGGCCTGACCGCCATGAAGTCTGATGCCGAACCGTTGGTTCAGAGCCTCACCAATTAAGTAACATTACTGCAGGGTCGGTTAACGCACCGACCCTGTCATAAAACACCATTCAATGCCGGAGGAGTTTGCCATGCGCGGAATGATTGAAGGTACCGTTCTTGCTGTTTTGTCGCTCGTTGCAATTTGGGGTGCGTGGCAAGTTCCCGCTGCCAGCCCCGGTGACACCTGGGCAGGGATTGTTCCATTTTCCGCGTCCGTCGCACTGTTGGTGCTATCGGGAATTATAGTTCTGGGTGAACTACGCATCGCCCAGACAAGTAACGCCCCTACAGCAAGCGATGATGCCGGAACACTGGATATCTTAATCCTCTTTGCGGTTGCCGTGGTCTATCAGCAATCGTTTCGCTGGTTCGGCTACGTCCTGCCAACTGCTGTCGTCGCGCCAATAGTTTTATATATCTTTGGCGTCCGAAACTGGATTGGATTGGCAGTGTCCATCGTGATCTGCCCGATGGTTTTTCACATAATTTTCTTTGAGTTGCTCGGAGTATTCCCGCCCTATGGCGAGGTCTTTGATCTGCTCGACTGGATTCGGGGGTAAGTCTCATGGAAATCTTTCCTGCTTTGTTATCAGTCATCACTGATCCCACGCTTCTCTTTGCCATCGTTCTGGCTGCTGCTGTCGGAATGATTGTCGGCGCCACACCTGGTCTAACGGCATCTGCGGCTATCGCAATGCTGCTGCCAATCACCTTTTATATGACCCCCATTTTCGCGTTGGCGTTTCTTTACGTGATTGGAAAATCCGGCCGGTATGGTGGTTCTGTCGCCGCGATTTTGTTCAACACCCCCGGCACAGCGGCAAGTGCGGCCACCCAGATTGATGGCTACCCGTTAGCTCGTGCTGGCAAGGCTGGAAAGGCCATGAAGGTCGCAACGGTTTCATCGGTTATTGGCGATCTGATGGGGGATGTCATGCTGGTGGTGGGGGTTGGATTCATCGCTGCAATAGCTTTGAAACTCGGCCCTCCAGAAACCTTTGCAATCTATTTTGCGGCCTTTGTGGTTATCGGGTCGGTGATCGGAAAATCCATCACTAAAGGTCTGATTTCGGCTTTGCTGGGTATCTTGGTGGCGATGATAGGGCTTGATCCGATTTCCAGCGAAGAACGTTATACTTTTGGTTCGTTTGAGCTGTCCAATGGCATTGGCCTCGTTCCATTGATGATTGGTGTTTTTGTTCTAGGAGAGGTTTTTGCCCAGCTCGAAGAGCGTAAAAGGATGAAGGGTGAAATTAAGGAAAATGCGATTGATCCAAACGGCCATTCCCTGAGTTACGAAGAGTACAAGCCCTGCCTGCCACACGCCATTCGCGGCGGTTTCATCGGCGCCGGAATTGGCGTCCTGCCGGGATTAGGGTCAGCTATTGCAGCGTTCATTTCCTACGGCGAAGGTAAACGCCGGGCCAAAAACCCAGAGCAATGGGGCAAGGGTGCGTTGGAAGGTGTTGCAGCTCCCGAGGCCGCAAACAACGCAGTTTCCGGACCATCTATGGCACCATTGCTAACGCTTGGTATTCCTGGCTCGACCATAGGGGCAATCCTGCTGGGTGTGTTTTTGATCCATGGCATCCAAGTCGGTCCTACTTTGTTCCTGACGGATAAGGAACTGGTTTATCAACTCTTTGCCTGCGGGATGATCGGGATTATTGCCTATGGCCTGATCGGATATTTCGGTGCAACGCAAGTCGCTCGTTTGATCTTGAAAGTGCCGACTTCTACCCTGTACCCGCTGATCTTTATGACGGCTTTTGTCGCCGCCTATTCGGCCCGTGGTTCGATGTTTGATGTAACAGTCATGACTGTCGCGGGTTTTGCGGGCTGGTTGATGCGAAAGTATGACTTCAATGTTGCCGCATTCGTAATTTCTTTCGTGCTGGCAAAAGGCGCAGAAGAGACATTTCGCCAGGCAATGCTCATGTCAGATGGCGGGGCTCTGATCTTTGTCGAACGGCCAATCGCAGCAGGGTTTATCCTTCTTGGTCTCGCAGCCATGGGTTTCCGTATCCGTTCAATCATGAAAGAGCGTAGGATAGCTGATGGAGGTTTGGGCGATGCTTGAGTTTCGCATCTACCGCGACTGTTTCTCGACGGCCGAAATGCGAAGCATCTGGTCAGAACACGCGACAATTTCAGCCTGGTTAAAAGTAGAACAAGTTCTGGCACGAGCCCAAACTGAACATGGTCTGGTCCCAGAAGATGCCGCAACTGCCATTGAGGCAGTCAAAGCTACCGATCTGGATGCTGAAATGCTTGCGCAAGAGATGGCCTTGGTTGGACGGCCAATTGTGGGATTGGTGAAGCAAATACGAGCGCTGGTGGGCCTGCATGAAAGCCACGTTCACTGCTTGGCCACCACACAGGACATCATGGATACTGCGATGTCCATGCAGATGAAATGCGGTCTTGAAGAAGTCTTGAATGCTACAGATCGGCTGATCGGCTTGCTAGACAACCATATCCACGACAATCCTTCCACCATGTTAATGGGCCGGACTAACGGGCAGTACGCAGTCCCATTGAAATTAGAAACAAAGTTGGCCGTTTGGCGCACCGAACTGGCTCGCCGGGCTGAAGCATTGCAGCAAGCATCCGTTCGCGGTCTCAACGTGCAAATCGGCGGTCCGGTTGGTGACCTGCGCGGTTATGAGGATGGCATCGGAGAGTTGGTTAAAACAGCGGTTGCGGAGAGGCTCAATCTTAGCACTGTCCAACCACATTGGCAAAATGCCCGCGATGGAATAGCCGATATAGTGACAGCGCTCGGTGCTCTCTGTGCATCTCTCTGCAAAATTGCGCATAATATCAACATTCTATCATCCTCTGATATCGCAGAGGTTTCTGAAAGGTACGTGAATGGCAAAGGTGCATCATCTTCAATGCACCACAAGCAAAACCAGCGCGCCTCAGAATTTGCCGAAGCGGTCGCACGGCTAGGTCGGCAGAAGGCCGAACAAATTGGGGAATTTACATTACATGAGCATGAACGATCCGGTGGAGCATGGATCGGGGAATGGGTGATTGTTCCAGAAATATTTTTATTAACGTCTGGAGCAGTAAATTGGATGCAAAACCTGTTGTCCGGATTGCAAATCCATTCATCCAAAATGGCAGAGCGATGTAACCCTACATGAGTAAGGATTTTGCATAACCCATAGCTTTTGGAAATATTGCAACAGTTGTAACTTATGTGGCGTCCTTACCAGACATTCGGGTGAGATGCGGCATTCGGCACTTTGGGCTCGATCCGGACCTTAGCTGCTCGATCAACCAAGGTCAGCTATGGGCTTTTTTGACAGATCCAATGAATATTGCTCTAAAGAAGAACACGAGTGGCCTTGACGTTAAAAAGCCCATGAAATATGAGGTGAATCTGTTGAGCGGGCGTTGTGTAGTGGTAAGACCTTAGCCTTCCAAGCAAGTGTAGTGAGTTTCACTGAGTTGCATGGTGTTGCTATCTCTTTCATTTTATTTATTAAATGATTGCACTGAGTATCACTCAGT
>NZ_JBXVVI010000027.1:0-22616 GCF_057219155.1 Roseovarius sp. YIN77 | reverse complement strand
GCCCGGTTCGCACCAGCGCGACCATTTGATCCCTGAATTCCGCAGGGTACGGGTTCCTCGTTCTCGGCATGAAAAACATTCTCCTTCATCGATAAAAAGTGTCCATCAAACCGGGGGAACTCCAAGCGACAGCTTCAAGTGGCCTCGTTTGTTCGCTGGATGTAGGTCAGTCGGCAGAGGGAAACGAAGATAGAAAATCCCATGTCGGGAGGTGCAGAGATAGGCTGCGAGGCGCATGATGTGTCCCACCATTGTGGCCCACCAGCGGTTTGCTATACCTAAGTCATTGGTTTTGTGGAAAATGGTGGGCGACCCTGGAATCGAACCAGGCGTGCGTCTCCGCGAGGGAGTTACAGTCCCCTGCCACACCTTGCGGCCTGTCGCCCAACGAGAGCGGAAATAGACAAGCGCGCGGGGGGCGTCAACAGGAAATTCCCTTGCACCTGCAGGAACGACAGCGCATTGTCCGCCTCGTCTTGATCAGGGGGCGGGTAGGCGATGAAAAAACCCAAATGGGTCGTGGAAAAGGAACAGGCCAAACGGATGGCGGCGGCGCAGACGATCTGGCTGTTTGGGCTGCATGCGGTGCGTGATGCGCTGATGAACCCTGCGCGCGAAAAACTGCGCTTGATCGTGACGAAAAATGCCGCGGATAAACTGTCGGAAGCTATTGAAATAGCAGGAATTTCTCCTGAAATGGCTGACCCCAGAAAGTTTCCTGCACCGATTGATCCGGGGTCGGTGCATCAGGGGGCGGCGCTGGAGGTGAAGCCCTTGGATTGGGGATCGGTTCAGGAGCGTTGTGTCACAGGTGGGGCGCCGCGGGTGCTGCTGCTGGACCGCGTAACGGACCCGCATAATGTGGGCGCGATTCTGCGATCGGCGGAGGTGTTCGGCGCCGCTGCTGTGATTGCCCCCGCCCGTCATGCAGCGCCGGAAACCGGGGCATTGGCCAAAACTGCTTCAGGCGCGCTGGAGCGCCACCCCTATCTGCGGGTACGTAATCTGGCAGATACAATTATAGAATTACAATCAATGGGTTACATTGCATTGGGGTTGGATGGAGAGGCCGATCAGACCATCGAATCCGCGCTTGAGGGGCAACATGACCGCCCCGTCGCACTGGTTTTGGGGGCCGAGGGGCCGGGGCTGCGTCAACGGACCAAAGAGGTCTGCGATGCGCTGGTCAAGATCGATTTTGCCGGGGGGTTCGGTTCGCTGAACGTGTCCAACGCCGCCGCCGTCGCGCTTTATGCCAGCCGGGCGCGGTAGGCAGGGCGACGATCAGAAACCCGCAATTTCGCCTGTCGGTATTACGTCGGTATTGCGGCTGTATCGCGACGGTCGAAAATTGGAGGTGTCGATCACACCAAACATGGTGGGCATAATGCCCACTCTACGATGCCGAAAAACTTCTGCCGCGTCGCAAGAAACTATCATCACAGTTCCGTCAGACCCCCTTTCATTTCTCGGACAAACCGTCATCTTCTTCGCACCATGTGAAGGAGTTTGCCATGATCCCCCGCCTGATCCATCGTCGCCACTTTCTGGCCCTTGCGGCCGCTGTCCCTGCCGCGTCCATTCTGACTGGCCCGGCCTTGGCGGCAGAGCCTGCAACCTTTGCTGTTGATGGGGTGGCCATTCGCGGGACCGATCCGGTGGCCTATTTCACCAATGGGGCGGTGGTCAAAGGTTCCGCCGAACATGCCTATGACTGGAACGGGGCGACCTGGCATTTCGCCTCTGCCGAAAAACGCGACATGTTCGTGGAGACCCCAGAGGCGTTTGCCCCGCAATTTGGCGGCTATTGCGCCTTTGCCCTGTCCAAGGGGGCACTGGCCAGCACGGTGCCAGAGGCCTGGACGATTTATGAGGGCAAGCTTTACCTGAATTATAGCCTTGAGGTCCGCCAGATCTGGTCGCAGGAGATTCCCACCAATATTGAGCGGGCAACTGCCAATTGGCCGGCGATTTTAGGCTGATCCGGTGATCACAAGTGGTTGAACCCCCTTTAATCGGGGGCGAACCCTTCCTATCTGATAATCAGAAGCACAGAATGGAACATTGTGCTTCTCTTCACTGTCCCTCGTTCCGCGACTGCGCCCGGGTTTAATGCTCGGGCGCTTTTTCGTTTTCGGCCCGGGTTTTGAACAGGTGACTCGACTCTGGGATGGCAGGGCGCTAAATTAGAACAAATCAGGAACATTTGGTGTTGAGCATGGTCGGCCAGATCGGACGTCGCGTTGTGTCATTGTGGTTTCCCCGGTTGGCCAGTGACCGGGCGGTGCGGCTCAGCCCGGTGGAGGGGGCGTTTGTGCTGACCCTGAAACAAAACAACGCCAATCGTATCCATTGCCTGACGGCGGCGGCGGAACGGCAGGGGTTGCATCCGGGTATGAGCTTTGCCGATGCGCGTGCCTTTTGCCCCGATCTGCAAAGCCGCCCGGCGGATCCTGCGGGCGATCAGCGGTTTCTGCGCATCTTACGCCGCTGGGCCACACGCTATTGCCCCTGGGTCGGGCTGGAGGGCGCGGATGGGTTGGTTTTGGATGTGACCGGGTCGGCGCATCTGTGGGGCGGGGAGCCCGCGTTGCTGGCCGATATGCGCCAGCGGCTGTCGCGTGCTGGGCTGTCGGTGCAGATCGGGCTCGCGGATACGCGGGGCGCGGCCTGGGCGCTGGCGCATTATGGGGAGGGCGTGGCCCATCCGGGGCAGGGGCTGGCGGCCCTGGGGGCCTTGCCGGTGGCTGGGCTGCGGCTGGAGCGTGACGCGGTGGTGGCGTTGGAGCGGCTGGGGCTGCGCACGATATCCGACCTTGCCAGCGCCCCGCGCGCGCCCCTGACGCGGCGCTTTGGCCCCCATGTCCTTAGACGGTTGGATCAGGCGCTGGGGGCGCAACCCGAACAGATCACCCCCCTGGCCGATCCGCCCCATTACGGGGTGCGGATGACCCTGCCGGAACCTATCGGTCTGTTGGGGGATGTGATGGCGGGGGTGGAACGTTTGCTGATCCAGCTTTGTGCCAAGCTGAAGGCGCAGGAGATGGGCGCGCGGCGGCTGTGTATCACCCTGCGCCGGGTCGATCAGGATCACAGGCAGGTCGAATTGCGGCTGGCGCGTCCGATGCGCGATGCGCACCGGATCTTGCCGCTGTTTGAACGTGGTCTGGCCGAGGTCGAGGCCGGATACGGGATTGATCAGCTGCGGTTGGAGGCTGTGCAGGTCGAACCCCTGCCCATCCGCCAGATCAGCCATGTTGGCCCGCGCGAGGCGGGGGGGCTGGGGGATTTGATCACCCGGGTCGGCACCCGGATCGGGTTAGAGAATATCCAGCGTGTGTTGCCTGCCGACAGCCATATCCCCGAGCGCAGCTTTATCATTGCGCCGGCGGCTTATTCAGAACCGGGCGGGCCGTGGGTGGTGCTGCGCCCCCGGCCCCTGCGCCTGTTTCCGCCCGAACCGATTTCTGGGCGGGGATCGCGCCCGCCCGGGCGGTTTCACTGGCGGCGGATGGGGTTTGCCATTGCTCGCAGTTTCGGGCCCGAACGCATCGCGCCGGAATGGTGGCTGCCGGGTGACAGCTGGCGCACGGGCGTGCGTGATTACTGGCGGGTTGAAACGCATGAGGGGCGGCGGCTGTGGCTGTTTCATACTCCGCAAAGCCCGGGCTGGTATGTGGAGGGGGAGTTCGCATGAGTGAGAAGCGTCCCGGAAATGGTCCGGGGGACCATTTCAGCTTCGAACGGGCGGAGCCCTTGGCGCCCCAAGGTGCGGGTTATGCCGAACTGTGCGTGACCACGAATTTCACCTTCCTGACCGGGGCCTCCCACCCGGAAGAACTGGTCACCCGCGCTGCTGAGCTGGGCCTGTCGGCCATTGCGATTACCGACCGCAATTCGTTGGCTGGTGTGGTCCGGGCCTGGAGTGCGCTGAAGGAGCTGCGCCGCGAGGCCGAGGAGGCGATACAGATCCGTTCGCAGCATCGGATTGACAGCTCTTCACGGCAGGAGGTCGGCCATCCACAGCCGATTGCCAAGCCTGATGCAGCCCGCCTGCCCAAACTGATCGTCGGTTGCCGTCTGGTCCTGCGCGACAGCACAGTGGATTGGCTGGCGCTGCCCTGTGATCGGGCGGCCTATGCCCGACTGACGCGGCTGTTGACGCTGGGCAAGCGGCGGGCGGAAAAGGGCGGTTGCCATCTGGGCCTGGCGGATGTGATCGAGGCGGCCACCGGCATGATCCTGATCGCCCTGCCGCAGGACGGGTTGACCAAGGCTACCCCGGATATTCAAAAGCTGCGCCGCCGGTTTCCCAATCACGTCTTTCTGGGCGCGGCGCCGCGCTATGACGGGACCGATCAGGCCTATCTGGCGGCCTGCGCCCGGGCTGCGCAAAAGACCAGCGCGCCGATGGTGGCGGTGGGCGATGTGTTGATGCACCACGCCCGCCGCCGCCAGCTGGCCGATGTGCTGACCTGCATGCGTGAGCATGTCACCATTGATCAGATCGGCACCCGCGCGCTGCCCAATGCCGAACGACGCCTGAAGGGGCCCACGGATATGGCGCGGCTGTTTCAGGATCATCCCGGGGCCTTGCGCCGGACGCTGGACATCGCCGGGCGCTGCGGCTTTGATCTGGGGGAGCTGTCCTATGACTACCCGGATGAGATCGCCAGCAATGAGCCCCCACAGGCGCGGCTGGAACGGTTGGCTGGCGAGGGGCTGGTGCGTCGCTATCCGGGCGGGCCACCCGACACGGCCATCGGGCTGATGGAAAAGGAATTGGCACTGGTCCACGATCTGGGCTTTGCCGCCTATTTCCTGACCGTCCATGACATTGTGCAGTTCGCCCGTTCCCAGGGCATCCTGTGTCAGGGGCGCGGGTCAGCCGCCAATTCGATCCTGTGTTACCTGTTGGGCATCACCGATGTCAGCCCAGAGCAAATCACCATGGTGTTTGAACGGTTCGTGTCGCGCTATCGGGGGGAACCGCCGGATATCGACGTGGATTTCGAGCATGAACGCCGCGAGGAGGTGATCCAGCATATCTATGCGAAATACGGCCGCCACCGGGCGGGCCTGTGCGCGACCGTCATCCATTTCCGGTCCCGCGCTGCGATCCGGGAGGTCGGCAAGGTCATGGGCCTGTCCCAGGACGTCACCGCCGGGTTGTCCGGGCAAATCTGGGGCATGTCCAATGGCGGGGTCGATCTGGACCGGATGCGCGAACTTGGGCTGGATCCAGAGGACCGCCGCCTGATGCAGACGATCCGATTGATCAGGGAAATCATCGGCTTTCCCCGGCATTTGTCCCAGCATGTCGGTGGCTTTGTCATCACCAAGGGGCGGCTGGATGAACTGTGTCCGATTGAGAACGCCGCGATGGAGGATCGCACGGTTATTGAATGGGACAAGGACGACATTGATGCGTTGGGTATTCTGAAGGTCGACGTGCTGTCGCTTGGCATGCTGACTTGTATCCGCAAGAGCTTTGACCTGATCCGCGATACGGGCGGGCAGGCGCTGTCGATCGCCACCATCCCGCAGGGGGACGCAGCCACCTATGACATGTTGTGCGTGGCCGATGCGGTGGGGGTGTTTCAGGTCGAAAGCCGGGCGCAGCTGAACTTTCTGCCTCGGATGCGACCGCGCACCTTTTACGATCTGGTGGTGGAGGTTGCGATTGTCCGCCCCGGCCCGATCCAGGGCGGCATGGTGCACCCCTATATCAAGCGGCGCCAAGGGCGGGAGGATGTGCAGTTCCCATCCAAGGATCTGGAGGGCGTGTTGGGCAAGACGCTGGGCGTGCCGCTGTTCCAAGAGCAGGCCATGCAAATCGCCGTGGTGGGCGCCGGGTTCACGGCGGAAGAGGCTGACCGATTGCGCCGCTCGCTGGCGACCTTTCGCAGGATGGGCACGATCAGCACGTTTCGGGATCGGTTTATCGGCGGCATGCTGGAGCGCGGCTATGAACCCGCCTTTGCCGAGCGGTGTTTCACCCAGATCGAGGGGTTCGGTGAATATGGCTTTCCCGAAAGCCACGCGGCCGCCTTTGCCATGCTGGCCTATGTGTCGGCCTGGTTGAAATGTCATCACCCGGCGGTCTTTGCCTGTGCGCTGTTGAACTCCCAACCGATGGGGTTTTATGCGCCCGCCCAGATCGTGCGCGATGCCCGCGAACACGGGGTCGATATCCGCCCGATCTGCGTCAATCACTCCGACTGGGACAATCGGCTGGAACGGCGCGCCGATGGGAGCCTCGCGCTGCGACTGGGGTTTCGCCAGATCAAGGGCTTTCGCGAGGAAGACGCCGGCTGGATCGTCGCGGCGCGCGGCAATGGCTACCGCGATCCAGAGGCGCTGTGGCTGCGGGCCGGGCTGGTGCCCTCCGCGCTGGAGCGGCTGGCAGAGGCCGATGCCTTTGCCGATATGGGGCTGGGGCGACGCGCGGCGCTGTGGCAGGTCAAGGCCATTCGCAGCCAAAAACCGCTGCCGCTCTTCAACGATCCGCTGGATGGAGAGGGCATCCGGGAGCCAGAGGTCAACCTGCCCACCATGCATCTGGGCGAAGAGGTGGTGGAGGATTACGTCGCCACCCGCCTGAGCCTGCGCGCCCATCCGATGGAACTGTTGCGCCCCACGATCCCCGATCTGATCACCCATGGGGCGCTGGCAACCACGCCGTTGGGGCGGTACTCCGTCTGTGGCCTTGTTATCACCCGCCAGCGGCCGGGCACGGCATCGGGCGTGATTTTCCTGACGCTGGAGGATGAAACCGGGGTCAGCAACGTGGTGGTCTGGCCAAAGGTCTATGAACAGTTCCGGCGAACTGTCATGGGCGGTCGGCTGTTGCGTGTCACCGGGTATCTGCAACGCGAGGGCATTGTCGTCCATCTGATCGCGCAAGAGATTGCGGATATGTCCCACAAACTGTCAGAACTGGGCCACCCGCTGGACGAGGCGATCGGCATCACCCAACCCCAGGCCGATGACGCGCCACGATCAAATCGTACTGGGCCAAGCGCCCGTCATCCGCGAGAGCAGGCCAAGCGGCTCTTCCCCAGCCGGGATTTTCATTGAAGGGCAGAGGCATAAAGCGAAAGTGGACTTAAGGGGCTGCTTTCGCATTGTTGCAATCCATACAGAGAGAGACCAGTCAACGGTTTCATCCGGTAAATGAAAAATTCAACCTTGCCTTCGGTGGTAAATTCCTAGGCCACACTAAACCGCTATCAACCCAATGATATGCTTTTCTTGCAGACGATGCCTTACGTTCTTCCAAAAGCTTCAGCTGTCGTGTCTTGCAAGAAATTCAGACACACATTTTGCGTAGGCCTCGGGTTCTTCGATATGTGAAGAATGGGCGGAGTTCTCAAAAATCACCGTTTCGGAATTGGGGATACCCGCCTGCAAGGTGGCGGCGCAAGTCGGCCCTAGCTCATCATAGCGGCCGCAGGTTATCAGGCATGGCGTGCGTATCTGGCCCAGATCGGCCGTACGGTCCCAATAGCGCAAATTGCCGATTGTGGTGAATTCGTTCGGACCATTTATTGTATGGTAAACCTCGTTTCCGTCAATATTCGCCGCCGTGCGAAGCACGCAATCGGGCAAGGTTTTCAATCGACGCAGGTGTCTTTCATAGAACATATCTTTGGCAACAACGTAATCTGGATGTTCGAACTCACCTAACGCACCATAGTGCCGCAGCGCATGGCTTTGTTCGTCGGGCATCTCTGCGATCAGCCTTTCGCAGTTCGCTCTGAATTCCGGGATCGAGGCTGATGTCGAGGCCAGAACAAAACTGGCAAGCCCTTTGGGTTGGCGCAGCAGATACTCAACCCCGAGCCAGCCGCCCCAGCTCTGCCCCAGGATATGGCAGTGATCGAGGCCCAGCTGATCGCGAACTTCCTGCACTTCGTCGGCAAAACGTTCAATCGTCCAAAGCCCTTTCCGGCCGGGCTTATCAGATTTTCCGCAGCCAAGCTGATCATAGAAGATGACTGGGCGCTCGGATCCGAGCACCTCCAGGGGCTCCAGATAGTCGTGCCCGGCCCCTGGCCCCCCATGAAACAGTAACAGGGGCAGGCCCGGCCCGCTTCCGATGGTCTTGGTCCAGATTTTATAGCCGTTGGCCAGTTTCAGTATGCGTTCCATTGCGGGTTTCCGTTTATCAGCGTCGTTTATGTGGAAATCGGCCCGATCCTGTCATCGGATAACGCTTGCCGCGCTTTTTGTGGCGAGACTCGCATTACACCCAGTGCTCGGCTGTGAAGTCCGGTTTCAAAGTTGCAAGACGAAATCCGCCCTTCGATCTGCCAAGAATCCTGTGCTCAGTAGCGGGCCTGCAAATTGGCGTTGAGGAGGAGTTTGGTATAATCATGCGTCGGTGCGGTAATGATGTTTTCGGTATCGCCGCTTTCGACAATTTTGCCGTGATACATAATGATCATTCTGTCTGCCAAATGGCGCACCACATGCAGGTTATGGGTGATGATCAGAATTGACAGCTGCATGGTTTCCCGAAGACTGGCCAACAAGTTGAACACTTCGCCTTGAATGGACACATCCAGACCCGCTGTTGGTTCATCCGCGATGACCAGTTTGGGGTTCAAGGCCAATGCGCGCGCGACACCTACGCGTCTGGCCTGACCGCCTGACAATTCATGCGGATAGCGGCTGGCAAATTCCGCGGGCAGACCGACAAGTTCCAACAATCGACGGGCTTCTTCGTTCAGGTTCATATCCGGTGCCTTGCCCGATATGATGTGGGGCTCTACCACTGCTGCGCCGACTGTCAATCGCGGGCTCAGGCTGCCGATCGGATCCTGCATCATCATCGACATGCGGGTCCGTGCGGCACGCATCTGACCCGGGGTCGCGTGCAGCAAATCTGAATCCTCAAATAAGATGCTACCGCCCTCGGCGTTTGCAAGGCGAAAAACCGCACGGGCCAACGTTGATTTGCCCGAACCGCTCTCGCCCACCAGCGCCACTGTTTCGCCGGGCGCGATGTCCAGTGTTGCATCTCTGACAGCTTCGATCCGCTCCGCCGGTCGCCCCTGCAGAATGTCAATGACTCTACGTGGTTTGGTAAAGGTCACATCCAGGCCATCAATTGACAGGATGGGTCCGGCGGTTTTGTTGATGCGGGTTTCGTCCGCCTTGGGGTCAGCCAGACGTTTGAGCGACAGATCGGACATAACCGGCAATCGTCTGCATTTTTCATGAATGCGCGCCGGGTCACAATTTAGCAAGCTTCGGGTGTAATCATCCGATGGGTTAGAAAAAACATCTTGCACCGGTCCCATTTCACGGATGTCGCCATGATACATGACGGTAACTTCGTCACACAACGCTTCGACGACGGTCAGGTGGTGAGTTACGAACAGCATCGCGCAGCCGATATCTGATTGCAGCTCCTTCAGGAGTTTTACAATCTGAACCTCCAGCGTGGCGTCCAGCGCGGTTGTCGCCTCATCCGCGATCAGCAATTTTGGCCGGGCCATGATCGCCATGGCAATACAGACCCGCTGTTTCTGACCCCCAGACAGCTCGTGCGGATACATATCCAGCCGAGCCTCGGCGCTGGGCATGCGAACCTGTTCCAACGCGTCGAGCGCGCGCTTAAGCTTGGCGGCATTGCTGTCCTTGCTCCAATGCTGAATGTCGACCATTTGCTGGCCAATGCGCAGCGACGGGTTCAGGGCGCTCATCGGATCCTGCGACACATAGGAAATTTCGCGGCCGCGCGTCGCCTGCCACTTGTCCGACGTGAAGCTGCGCAAATCCCGCCCGTCGAATTCCAGCGTGCCCCCGGTAATGTCCGCCGCCTGTGGCAGCAATCCGATGATCGCGTTGGCCAAGGTGGATTTGCCGCTACCGCTTTCGCCGACCAACCCCATGATCTGGCCGTGATCAATTGTCATACTGGCGTTTTTGACCGCGCGTACAGAGCCAAAGTCGATGCACAAATCCTGTATGTCGACCAGGTGTTTAGACTGTTCCATTTCGTTCCCTTACTTGCGCAGCTTGGGGTCAAGAATGTCACGCAGTCTTTCCCCCAAAGATGTGAAAGCCACGGTTGTCAGGATGAGGGGAATCCCCCCCGCAAATACGATCCATGACGTGTTTCTGATAAAGTTGAACCCATCATTCAGAATGGTGCCCCAGCTGGGTGTGGGGGGGCGGACGCCAAGCCCTAGAAAGCTGAGCCCTGCTTCAATTCCAATCACCAGCGGCACATCCATGCTGGCGACAATCAACACCGGGCCAATCACATTCGGAAGAATGTGCAGGCGAAGTATTCGTGGCAGACTTGCCCCCATGGCGCGCTGCGCTTCGATGAATTCAGCATTGCGCAACGACATCACCTGCGTCCGCACAAGCCGCGCATAGGATGGAAATGTTGAAATCACGACGATCGCGACAATGGAATTCACACTTGGGCCAAATAGCGCCACAACAGTCAAAGCGAACATGACGCCCGGAAAGGATCGCACCGTATCAAAGACGAGCAAAAGGGCCCAATCGATCCATCGCGTGGTAAACGCCGCCAGCATACCCAAGATAATGCCGATAATCAGCGCAACCGACACGGATGTAATTGCAAGATACAGCGCGACCTTGGTGCCAACGATCAAGCGCGAGAACACATCCCGCCCCAACTGATCAGTTCCCAGCCAATGGTCCCAGCTGGGATCGGATAGCTTGTTTCGAACGTCGATCTTGACGGGATCATAAGGTGCTATGAAATCGGCCGTCAGGCCAACGACAAAAAACATTGTCACAACAATGCAGCTGAATATCCCCAAAGGACTGGAACACAGAGCTTTCAACACTGCCCCGATCCGACTGGCCCGCGTCTGGCTTTTTGATGTGGTCACAGCGGTCATTGGGACGCATCCTTTGAGCGCGGATCAAGCATGACATTCAGCAAATCCGAAAGTGTGGTGGCAAAAACAATGAAGACGGTACTGGCCAGAACTGTTCCCATGACAACCGGGTAGTTTCGACTGATTACCGCGTCATAGGCCAGCTTCCCGATGCCGGGTCGCGCAAACAATATTTCGACGATGACGGCGCTGGAGAGGATAAATCCGATGCTGACGCCCAAAATGGTGATCGTGGCTGGCAAAGCCACCCGCAAAACATACCGCCGCAACACTTGCTGTTCCGGGATGCCAAATGCACGGGCCGTTTTCACGTGGTTCTGCATCAACACCTCAATCACAGAGGCCCGGACCAGCCGAGAGACGTACCCAATCCAGGTGAGCCCGATGGCAAATGTCGGAAGGACAAGATGCTTGATCGTGCCACCAATGCCTTCACCAGCGCCAATGGCCGGCAGCCATTTCAACTGAATTGAAAATAAAAGGATCAGATAAAGACCAATCACGATGGGTGGTACCGCAATCAGCGAGACCGAAACCACACCACTGATCTGATCAAATGGCCCACCACGGTGCACAGCGGCATAGGTTCCGATCGGGATCCCCAGAAGCGTCACCAGCAAAATCGACAGGACAAGCATGGCGGTGTAGGGAACCTGCTCTGCCAGAATGGAGACAACTGGGCGGTTTGACGTCAGATCGACCCCTAGATCACCCTGAACAACGCCAACGAAAAAGTAATAAATCTGCACAAAGACTGAATCGTTAAGATGCAATCTTTCTCGCAGCGCCTCTTTCAATTCAGGGGTTGCGCGGGGGCCCAGCATCACATTTGCAGGATCCCCAGGCACGAATTGGATCATTATGAACAGAGTCGTAATCGCCAGCAGTACGATCATGATGGCAACGCCAACGCGCTGCAACGTATAGCCAATCATGATCCCGCCTCCGGTTGTAAACGCATGTTAAAACCCCCGTCGCGCTATGGTTTCATCCCATGTTCGACAGAAAACTTCCTGATCGTCCTCAAATGCCCGCAATTCGCCCCGAAGATAGAAGTTATCACAATCACAGGTCACGGTCATTTGGCCTTGGGTTGCCACGTTCCAACCGTCACGCGTATATCCCATCCGGAACTGATAGTCGGCCTTGGCTGTCAGAACGTCACCGTCCGCAATTTCAAACTGATCATGTCCATATCCGGTGACGGTGATATCTGCGCTATGTATCTGTCTGCGCCCGAAATCCTCTTTGAGGCTCAACGTCTTTTTTCCGGTCCCCAAGTCATGGCTGATGATACGGCTGTGCAGTCCATTTTCATGGGTTGTCACCTTGCTAGGCTTCGCCACTCTTGGCCGCGAGAACAGCACGCGCGACGGGTCACTAGGGGAAAGGTCGGCATCGGGCAGGTTCACCCGGCATCCCTCAAGGTTGAGGGTCAGCGTGTGATTGTCTGCGACGGGCCAGGCCATTGGGAACATCGCATTTGAAACCGCCACGCGCAACCGGTGGCCCTTGACAATACGATGCGCGATATCATTCAGATCATACTGAATCCGATACAGGGTTCCGGCCTCTACATCGGCACAGACCTCGCGGCCATTCCGCTGTGAAAGATTCACAATGCCATAGGTGATCAGGGTCGAGGCCCCGTTTTCATCGACATCACACAAGCGCACCGCGACAAGCCCGCTGCCCGCGTCCGAACTGACCTCGAAATCAATCGAACTGGTGCCGATGATGTCCAGCGGCTCGTTCAGTGGTTCGCTGTCAAAACACAAGGCACCCGCATCTTCGGATCGTTGATCGCCGGGCATTTGTGCCAGCGAGGGGTCATTCGTGACCGGCATGTAATCCCCGCTCAGCATTCCCAGAGATTGCGGTGAACGTATCGACATTGTTCCATGATCAGGCGCATCAGCCAGACCATTCCGACCCAACCAGACCGTTTTGTGGCGCAATGACCTGTCTGGCCAAGTCTCGGCGTCCACCCAAACCCCAGGCCGCATGGCATGGCACGGGTCCGTCGATACCTCTTGCTGCCGATAAACGGTTAACATCGGTTCGTTTTCAACGCCGTTTTCGTCACCCTTGAGCCAACGATCAAACCAACGCAGTAGCTCATCCAGAAAGTTCACCCCGGGCCCGGGCAGGGCATGTTCGGCATAAAGATGAGACCAAGGCCCAATCAAACCCTTGCGCGTGGTTGTCAGGTTTTTCATCAACCGCATCACAGTGTTGGGCCAGCAATCGGTCCATCCACTGATCGCATAAACCGGGATTTGAATGCGGTCATAATCGGTGCAGACAGTGCCTTGCAGCCAATAATCATCACGCTGTTGGTGTTCCAACCAGATCTTCATGAACAGTTCGGGTTCGGCTAGGCGCTGCATCCAGGCGTCGCGCCATCCCTCTCCATAAAGGATCGGGTCAGGCGGTCGGCCGTTCAGGGCAAACATCACGCCGCCCCAACCGAGCGTTTCTCCGGCGAAGCCGCCGACAAAATAGCACCCATCATCATAGTAACGATCATCGGATGCGCCGACTGGAACAATGGTTTTCAGGGCCGGTGGTTGATGTGATGCCAATTGCAACGTCGTGATGCCACCCCAGGACAATCCGAACATGCCGACAGATCCGGTACACCACGACTGTTCAGCCAGCCAGGCAATTACTTCCAGACCGTCTTGTTGCTCGATTGGCAGGTATTCATCCAGTTGAATGCCGTCGGAATCACCCGAGCCTCGCATATCCACACGGGCACAGGCATAGCCATGCCCCGCCAAATACGCGTGCTGCTCTTCGTCGCGCAGTCGGGTTCCATCGCGTTTTCGGTAAGGGATGTATTCAAGAATGGCGGGGAATGTCTCTCCGGCCGATATGTCAGGCCGCCAAATCCGAGCCGCAAGGCGGGTGCCATCGGCCAGTGGAATGTAGATCTCTTCTTCTACCACTGAATATGGCAAATCCTTTGGGTCGATCAAAAGAGTCGCTTCGTGCTTTGGCGTTGCGTCTAGGGCCATCGGTTCAGGTTTCCAAAGAGTTTCAAAATACGTCAAGCCTCTCGGCAACAACCCGAAGGTGTCGCCGAGAGATTGTTCTTACACAGATTTCGCTTATTCAGCAGGTGCGAAAGCTTGCAGCTTGTAATCGCCGTTTGGCAGCAGGCCAGGCTTGATCGAATTGTTGTAGATCAAGGATGCAGGCGGATGGATCAGCCAAACGAAGGAGTGCGAAGCATCCATCAAATCCTGCATATCGTGGTAAATCTGCGCGCGTTTTTCGAAATCGGTCTCGGCCATCGCGGCATAGTGCAGGGTTTCATACTCTTCGCTTTTGAACCATTCCCAGTTCCAGATGCCAGCCTGTTCAGCAAGGAACCACTGGGTCGACCAGGCGGGATCCGGCGGGCTAACATATGCTTTCAGGGTCATCTGCATATCGGCACCCTTTTCGTCGCCCAGGCTCCAGAACGTTCCGCTTTCGTGCGTGTTCAATTGAACATTAATACCGATTTCGGCCAGGTTCGCCTGAATAATCAGCCCGGTGGTCTGTTCGTCGGTCGAGTTCTGTAGCTCCAGTTCCAGATCAAGTGAACTTACCCCGGCCTCAGCCAAAAGGGCGCGTGCGCCGTCAACATCTCGCGCAGGCTGCGGGTCTTCGCTAAATCCGATCAACCCGGGTGCGATCAGACCGGTCGACTGTTCAGGAAGGCCGAAATAGGCACCCTCGATAATCGCTTCGACGTCGATCGCCTTGGTGATGGCCTCACGTACCCGAGGGTCTTGCAACGATGGGTTTTCGGCATTCAGACCCAGCCAGTAGTAACCAGCCGTCGGGCGCACTTCCAATGAGGAGTTTTCAGGCATGTTCGCCTGCAGTTCAGGAACCGAGCTAATCGCAACGACGGACACATCGACCTGTCCGGCCTCAAATGCGACCTCAGCAGATTTTGCATCATTTATCGGGATCAGAACCACGCGATCATAGGCCGGTTTTTCGCCATTCCAGCCATCATGAGCAACCAACACTGTTTGCTGACCCTGGTCCCAACGTTCGATCTTGTATGGTCCAGCGGTCGCGCCTGGCTCTGTCGAAAACGTTCCGCCTTGTGCTTCGGTTGCGGTCTTGCTGATGATCGATCCGCCCAAATACGGCAAAGTGCTCCACCAGACTGGTGCAAATGGCTCATTGAAGTGAATCAGACCACTGTACGTGTCCAGAACCTCGACATCCTTCAGCGGAGCCCAGTCGCCACTGTTAGGTGCGGCCAACTCTTCGTCAGTGAAGCGTTCAAAGGAATATTCCACATCCTCGGCTGTGACTTCACCGTAATCGCCGGTCCACATCAGGCCGGGCTTCAAGGTGAACTTGATCGTCAGATCATCGACTTGCTCAATCGATTCAGCTGCCGATAGCTCCCAATCCCAAGTGGTGTCTGATTTGAATTCGATCAATTTCGGGAAGATTGCGTTAATGATCGTCGAATCTGCCCCGCTTTGCCAGAATGCTGGATCCAATTGGCCAAAATCAGAATCCATTTGGAGCCTGATTTCTGCGGAATGGGCCGCCGTAGCGATCCCAAGACCTGCGATGCATATCGCGAATGATCGGGTGAATTTCCCTATTTTGTCTATGTTTGTCATGTGTCCTCCCAGACGCAGCGCCCGCCATTTGTTTCGTTTCTTGTGCGGAATCCACAGCAGGCTAGGGAGACGCAGTTCATACATCAACAATTTACAGTTTCGTTGCATGACGCATTATGGAAATTGTTTGCGTCATTGTGCGTCATGATAGAAAATGCGCATCAAGGGAGCGCGAAACATGACAAACCAAGAAATCTTTGCCGCAAATCTGCGGCTGCTTATTGGGTATCGCCCATCGATCTCATCGGTGTGCCGTGATATAAACATGTCACGGCAACAGGTTACCAAATACCTCGCGGGAAAGAACTTGCCGTCGGTGCGAAATCTTCGCAAAATCTCTGACTATTTTGGCGTTGAAGAAACGGAAATGCTGATGCCCGTCAGCGATTTCAGAAAGTTGATTGCGCTTAACCCTCCGCAATCCGAACCGCTGGATCCGCTACAAGCCTTTTTCACCAGCAGCGCGCGTAGCGACGCGAATACGCGAAGTGAAATAAAGAAGTTTCTGGGCTTTTACTATTCTCACTTCATCGTCGCAGGCGCCCCCGATCAGATTACCCGTTCGTTGCTGTGCATTTACGAATCCAATGGCGCCGTTTTGACCAAGAACATTGAGCGCTATCCCGACGAAAGCGATGGCGCGGCGACAACTCTCAAGTTTGACGGCGTCGCATTGTACAATGCCGAGCGTCTGTTCATTTACGAACGTGAGACCGCGATGGGAACGCGAATATGGCAAACCGTGGTTTATGCCAACACTCTCAGGCATACGACCTTCTTGTCCGGCCTCACCATGGGTATCGCCACGGAAACGATCCGAGATATCGCATGTTACCGGGTTGTATATGAGTTTCTTGGCACTGAGGTGAACAGTAGAATGGCACTACGTGGTTGTGGAACATTCAGTCTCGATTCCCTGGAAATATCGAAGTTTATTCGTGATCGCATTACCAATGACATCCGCGGCAACGAAACAGCCTTTGTGCCAAGGGTATAACCAGCCGATTGCAATCGTTCAGTTCGGGATATTTTTGTCGGCGGAAATCGCCAACCTTCCATTCCAAGTCAGAACGTGATTGGCTGCATTGTCCTGTCTGAATTCAACGGATCGCCGACACACACCGTTCGAGCCTCTGTGGTTGTGGATCAAAAGTAGAACCCGATCACGCACGAAGGAAGTCACCAAGTATATTGTTGAACAGGTCTGGTTTTTCCAGATGCACGGCATGTGCACATCCGGGAAGGACGGCGAGGTTCGCCTCTTGGATCGCATGCCAAAGTTGTTCGGTCTGCGCCCAGCAATAGGTTCGATCTTGATCGCCCCAAAGCACGAGTGTTCTGGCGCGTATATTGGAGAGTTGGGTCACACCACTCCACTCCTCCATAGCTTCAAGGCCTGCCAAAATGGCGTCAAGGCTGCTGCTTTCGGCAATAGCTGCACATGCCTCGAACGCTTCCGCCGCCTCATTCTGAAAAAACCATGTTGCAGCGATACGACGCGCAGTAGATTGAGGGCCATCGTCACAGGCGCGGCGTCTGGATGTAGTGATCGGCTCAAAGCGTCCAGGTAAAACACCTGAGGCCCCGGTGCCGTAGAGAACCAATCGATCAACGCGATCGGGATCCCGCCCCACGATTTCCTGGGCGATCATGCCCCCCATTGAATGCCCAACCAGATGAAAGCGGTGAATGCCGCGCGAGGATAATTCATCCAGAACCCATTCGGCGAAATCACTAATTCGGTTCATCACATCAAGGTGGGCATTCTTTCCGAACCCGGGCAGATCAATGGTAATGACGTCGAATTCGCCCTGAAAGGCCGCCAGTTGTGCGCGCCATTGCCGACTGCCCCCCAGAAACCCGTGCACAAAGACCAGTGGGGTCATTTGCGCGCGCCCTGCACGATGCGATCCAAGATCATGGCGCAGAAGAGGATTGAAAAGCCTGCCAAGATGCCTTGGCCCACATTGGCGTATTGCAGCGCTTCCAGAACATCTTCGCCCAGGCCTTTGGCCCCGATCAGTGACGCGACCACCACCATGGCCAGTGACAGCATGATGGTCTGATTGATCCCGGCGCGGATCGATGGGCTGGCCAGTGGGAGGTCAACCTTGGTCAGAAGATACCATTTGTTGGCGCCAAAGCTGATCGCGGCCTCGCGCACACTTTCCGGTACACCACGTAGGCCCAGCACGGTTAGGCGGACAACAGGGGTGCCGCCAAAAATCATTGTCACGATGACTGCTGCCGGCTTGCCAACGCCGAAAAACGCAATGACGGGAACCATGAAAACAAATGCTGGCATGGTTTGCATGAAATCCATGATTGGCTGGATAAAGGCATAAAATCGGGGGCGCCGGGCCGCGAACATGCCCAGTGGAATGCCGATCGCAATCGAAAGACACGCCGCCGTACCAAGCAGGGCAAGCGTTGTCATCGCCGCTTCCCAAAATCCCAAAAGACCCATGTAAGCCAAAAAGGCACTGGAATAGATCGCGGTGCGGATACCCGCCGTCAGCCATGTCAGAAGAACGATCAGGGCGGCGATAACAATCCAAGGTGTGTTGACCAACATGACCTCAAGCGCATCCAGTAGGCTGCGGATGCCAAAAGTCAAAAGATCAAAAAATGTCTCGCTGTTTCGGACACACCAGGCAATGAAATCCTCTACCCAGTTGATACCGGTCAGTCGGATATTTGGATCGGTCGGGAAATGGGTCAACAGATCAAAGCGGCCCGGAAAACTGTAATGCATCATGGCCGCCAAAGCGATGATCACCATGAAGATGGCGCTGAATATGAAATTCGCCACCGGGATACCCGAACGAACCGTCCGGTCTGAAAGCCACTCGGAAAAGCGCGTTTCCAATGCCCAGTTCCCCGTGATCGACTGCGCCGCCTTGGCGATGATCAGGATGATCAGACCGGTTAGCACAATCCAAATGCCCTGATCGGCCAATGCTTCTGCTTCGGCGCGAATGCCGCCGATACTGGCCTCCAATGAATCGACGGTGCGTTTATAGACATCGATCTTGTCTGAACCCGCTTCAATCGCTGCGGCAAGTTGTTGGCGCCGAAGTTCAAGCGTGCCTTCGATCGAGGCGATGCGTGCCATCGCATCTGCAGCCAAATCCCCAAAAAGGCCACGGGCAATTTGCACATATCCAATCGTTTCAAGGATCAGAAACGGCAACGCCCAAGACCACAACCCGCGCGCGCCGAACCAAAGCGGCCCCAAAAGGCCAGCCATCAGGTTGAATGTCGGTGTAAATTTCGAACTTTCCCCGATCTTGTCAAATTGCGCGATGTAATAATCGGGTGAGGTTTCCACAAATGTTTTGATGTTTTCCCGACGCTCAGCGGCATAGGCCAGTGCGGCGTCGCTTTCGGTGTCTTCGAGTGGGTTAACTGTATTGTCAGTCATGATACTTCTGTCCCCTCAATCACTGTGCGCAGCAGGTCGGCCCGGGTGATGACACCGACATCGGCCCCCCCGTCCTCGACCAAAATCGCACTGTCATTGTCAATCGCCATGTTGATGAGGTTGCTGAGCGTTTCGCTCTCATTGACGCGTGGTGCATCGGCGCTCAAAGGCCCTTTATCCTTGATATATCTGTCGATGGGTTGCATCACCGCATGCGCGCGCACAACTTTCAAACGCGAAATACCAGCGACGAATTCCGCCACATAGTCGTCGGCGGGGTTCATTACGATATCCTCTGCAGTACCGGTCTGAACGACCCTGCCATCGCGCATGATGGCGATGCGATCACCGATGCGCACTGCTTCGTCCAGGTCATGCGTGATAAAAACGGTGGTTTTCTTCAGGATTTTGGACAGCCGTATGAATTCATCCTGCAACTGCCGCCTGATCAACGGATCAAGCGCCGAAAACGGTTCGTCCATGAGGAGCACATCCGGGTTGGCGGCCAAGGCACGCGCGAGACCGACCCGTTGTTGCATCCCGCCGGACAATTCATGGGCAAACTTGGCCCCCCATGCGCCAAGCTCGACAATATCCAGAATTGCAGCCGCCTGACGCATCCGTTCGTTTTTGCTGACTTGGCGGATTTCCAGTGGCATCGCGACGTTGTCCAGCACCGACCGATGCGGCATCAGCGCGAAGTTTTGAAAGACCATACCGATCTTGCGGTTGCGAAATTCCTGCAGCTCGCTTGGCCCCAATGCCATCACATCGATGCCTTCAATTTCGATCTTGCCATCGGTTGGTTCCAGCAGGCGATTGAAATGGCGGACCATGGTGGATTTGCCGCTGCCCGACAGCCCCATGATACAGAAAATCTCACCACGGTTGATGGACAGGCTGACATCGGCCACACCGACAACGGCATTGAATTCGGCTAATACCTCTGGCTTGCCCAACCCGCGGTTGCGGATGGCCTGAAGTGCTTGTTCGGCATCTGCACCGAAAATCTTCCAAATATTGGATACTTCTATGACGGTTTCTGTGCTCATCGCAGGGCTCTATCTATGAAGGAAGGCAGCGGAGTGGGCGGCGCCCGCATCACGGGCGCCAACCTTTACAAGTTGCGTCGATAGATCAGAGACCTAGCCAGGCATCCACGCGTTCTGGATTTGCCTCAACCCATTCGCGGGCGACATCCGCCGGATCACGGCCGTTGCCGCTGATTTCGAAGGCAAAGCCGGAAACGTCATCGGCCGTCAGTGCGAAATTGGCGAAAAATTCGGCAATCGCTGGGGAACGTTCTGGTAGCGAGTTTGACCAGGCAATTTGAACATCCTTCAAGGCATCTTTCGAGGCAACCATGGAATTGGCGTACCAATCCGGGTCATCTGATGGCTGGACCATCACATATTTCGCCGGGTCATAAGTCGGCTCTGTCAACATCTGCACGTCGAACATGAACCACACGGCGTGGGGCTTGTAGCAATAAAATGCATAACCTTCGCCCTTGGCGATGCTGTCTTTGATACGGGCGGTTTTGACGCTCTCCTCCGCGCGAACCGGCTCGATGAAATCAAGCAGGCCATAGTCACGTGTCTTAACCTCATTCACATTGGCCGATGCCCATCCCGGGGCACCGATCCACATTTCGCCTTTGCCGTCGCCGTCGCTATCCATCAAGGCCGCGACATCGGGGCGTCCCAGATCGGCAATGTCGGTGATGCTGTTTGCCTGACCGAAATCCTGCGAGACGCAGAAGCCCTGATTGCCCTCGTAAGGGTTGGATGACAGGGTCACTGTGCCCTCTTCGTCAACATATTTCTTGGTGAAACTTTCTTGATTGGGCAGCCAGACATCCGGGTGCACGTCAATATCGCCATTGCCCTGGTGCATGGCCTGGAAAATCGTTGCGTTGTTTCCCGGAACAAATTCGACCGTTCCGCCAATGCGCATTTCAACCACCGCACCCAAGAGATGCGCAATCGCTTGCGCCCCCGTCCATGACGGCACGCCGATCTTAACCTCTTCGGCAGCAAGAGCCGGTAGCGCCGCGACACTGATTGCCGCAGCAAGCCCGAATGACTTCAGTTCAAATTTCATGTTTATCTCCTCCGTTGGGTCGCGCTGTTGGATGCGCGGTTATTCTGTTGGCCATTATAAATTTGGCATTCCTTGCCCAGCTTTAGCGCTGGCTGTGTTTCCGGTTACGGCAATCACCGGACGCGGTGAAATCTGTGCCCGGGATAAATTGGGTGGTCGGCCCTCCACCTGTAAGAGAAGTCTAGTTCAATTGCAGGCCACACCGCCAATTCGAACATTTCATCAAACTATGCAAGTTTTGCATAATTTCTGAACCTCTGTAGTATACGCAAAAAATAGGGATCTGTGATGGATTTGAACTGGCTGCGCGACTTTGAATGCCTTGCACGCACAATGAATTTTACCCGTGCGGCAGAAGAGCGAAATATCACCCAATCAGCGTTCAGCCGTAGAATCAAAGCCTTAGAAAGCTGGGTCGGGCTGCCATTGATCAATCGGGCCACCTATCCTGTGCAATTGACCGAGTCGGGCCGACAATTTTTGCCGATAGCAATTGGCTCGATTTCTCAACTGTCTGAAGCGCGACAATCAATCCGTGACACTGACCGGGGCGATAGCCAGTTTATCCGGATTTCAGTGCTTCACACAATTTCGGTCAATTATCTGGCACCAAGAATTGAAGCCGCACAGCGCATTTTACCCGATCTTCGCACGCGCGTTACATCAGATTCTCTGAGCACTTGCTGCGAATTGCTGGTTGAAGGCGCAGTGGACATTTTGCTTTGCTACAACCACCACGCTGTATCGCCCATGATTGATGAAACCGCGTTCAAGCGCAAAGACCTGGTAACAGATCGCCTGCTGCCCGTTGCCGAAAGCAGCGCCGCCAAGGCATATGGTTGGGATCTGAGCAATAGAGAGAGTTCATCCGTCCCGCATCTGGCATATGAACGATCGTCGTTCCTTGGCATGGTGGTGGAAAGCATCGCGGATCATAAAAACCTGCCAATTGATACGATTTATGTTGATGGCCTGGTTGAAACGATCAAACGAAGGTTGATGGCCGGAAGTGGATTTGCATGGATGCCAGAAACAGCCGTTTCGACCGAACTTGCCGAAGGGTCAATCGTTCAGATTGGCGGCGACGAATTGACCACATCGCTAACGATTTCAGCATTTTCTGATCCATCATCCTTGGAACAAACCGCTCTGGATCTTTGGAACTACCTATAGAGCGTAGACCAAGCTCGTGCGTGAGCGAGAAATGGAATGGGGCGCGTTTAGTGGCATCCTGAGCTTGCCCATGTGCGGGTGTAATTAAACATTGTTTGAGGTGCCCCTAGGTTACTGCGCACCTGGCTGTTTCAGTTTGATCTGTCTTTCTTCAAGTCAACTGTTGCCGGCAACACATGCAAAGCATGTGTGAGCGGGGCGACGTCATTCCGTTGTTCGTATGCTTGCGTTTCGAGTTGTAGAATAGCTCGATGTACTATGCCGACGCACCGAACGTGCTGTGGGTTGCCGACATCACCTATGTACCGACCTGGACGGGCTTTGTGTATCTGGCGGTCGTGCTGGATGCCTTCAGCCGCCGTGTCATCGGCTGGGCCATGG
>NZ_JBXVVI010000026.1:0-25325 GCF_057219155.1 Roseovarius sp. YIN77 | reverse complement strand
CGTAAAACAGCGCTGCCTGTGCTTCCTGCCTCGGTCCCATCATCGCCAATCCTCCTGATCAATAAGAGAATTGAATCAGCGATCAACCCATCAATCAAGCAGGAGTTTTTCAACAAAATAAGCCCCTGAGCAGACTCCTTAGACCAGTTTACTTGCCGCAAACACGTCAGGCCGGAAACAGCCTTTTGCAGACGTGAATCCGCAGCTGTGCTGCTGCAAGTGCATTAGTTCGAACGTAGGCCCAAGCGGTCGCCCAACAAGGGCGCAAGGCTGCCCCGAAATTAAGGCATGGGCGGAAGCAGCCATTCGCTGTTTTCGCGAGGTATGTTGGCTAAGGAGGTCCACCTGAAACCAACGCATCAATGAACTTTGAAAACAACTCTCCCTGGGACCGGATCTGTAGTTTAGAGTACACGTTTCTTCGGTGGATACGTACTGTACCCGGTGAAATCTTGAGAATACGCCCCACTGCGTCTGCGGAATGTCCTTTGAGTGTGTATTCGACGACCTGGCGCTCTCTTGGGGTCAGGACATCCTGTCCGAAATTGGTAAAGGCAAGGACTACGCTCTGGAAAAGGCCATCATCTGTTGCCCCGCCTTCGACTGGTCCAAACCGGTTGGCAAGATCGGCCCAGTGTCGTTTGCACGCAGCTTGAACAACAGGCCAGAATTCACTAAGTTTTCTGAAGTCTTTGGCGGAAAACGCCTTTTGTGCACGCATCACAGAAACAACCACATTGGCGGATTCAGGAAGCCGGATCACAAAGCCCATTTCTTCGGCAAGCCCGGTGCGGGCATAGTAGCTGCGATAGTATTCACCTTGAAAAAACCTGTCAGGCGCGAGATCGCGGATTCGGTGCAGCCCCGGGACGAAATTCGTTTCGCAAACCAGATAAAATGGGTCAAGCAGGTATGGGCCTTCCTGATAATCCTCAACAAAGACCTTGCGTTTGGTTCTTGGGAAATCATCAAACAAATCTAAAGGGCGTGCCTGACCAAAATAGCCAAACACTACAGTATAATCGAAAGGGGTTATCTGCTTTAGCGTATCGGACAAGGTTTGTGCAAAGCTCTCTGTGCCGATAGCGTCTATGAGCGTTCCGGTTGCTTCGTACAGAACTTTCATGATACTCCTTCGCGCCCTTCTATCCAGATTGATATACTAAAAACGTGGTATATACACTGAAATAAGATTTTCTTACTATTTTCTCGATATCGATAGTAGTTAACAAATCGGAAAAAGATAGAAATAAATGGAAAATGGGGGATATGTCAGCGGCGCTGAGCCAGCTGGCAAAAAACCAATCGCAGAACTTCGTGGCGTGACAAAGCGCTTTGGAGAAGTGTTGGCTGCCAGTGAGTTGAACCTTTCGATTGCCGAGGGCGAGTTCCTGTCATTTCTGGGCCCGTCCGGGTGCGGTAAGACAACAGCTCTGCGGATGCTGGCTGGATTCGAAGCCCCCACCGAAGGGGAAGTGCTGCTGGATGGGGAGGTCGTGAACACTCTCGGTGCACACCACCGTCCGGTGAATATGGTGTTCCAGCAATATGCGCTGTTCCCACACATGACCGTAGCTCAGAACATTGGCTATGGGTTGCGCCAGATTCGCCCGCGTATACCCAAGGCGCAAATTGCGGAACGGGTGAGCAAGACCCTAGATGTAGTGCAGCTGGCGGGCTTTGAGAATCGCAAGATCTGGGAGATGTCCGGCGGTCAGCAACAGCGCGTTGCCTTGGCTCGCGCGATCATCAACGAACCGAAACTCTTGTTGCTGGACGAGCCCATGGCCGCGCTTGACCGCAAGCTGCGCAAGGAAATGCAGATCGAGTTGCAAGACTTGCAACGCCAGTTGGGTATCACCTTTGTGCTGGTGACGCACGATCAGGAAGAAGCGCTTTCGATGAGTGACCGGATCTGTATCATGCGTGAGGGCCGGATTGTGCAAATCGGCAGCCCTCAGGAGCTGTATGATCGTCCTAAATCGCGATATGTCGCTGATTTCGTGGGAACTTCCAACTTCTTCAATGGCAAGTTAACGAAGCTATCCGATGAGCTGTCGACCGTAGTTCTGGACAATGGAATGCAGGCTAAGGGTACAGTTGGTAAAGGCCTGACGGAAGGTCAGGATGTCTGTATCAGCGTGCGTCCGGAACAGATGAAGCTGAACCGAAAGGGCGAGGGGCTTCAGGTTGAGGTCCGCAACCGTATCTTTCTTGGAGAGCACACCGAATACCTCATGACCCACGAAACCCTCGGCGATTTTCTTGTGCTTGCGCCGCGTCAGGCTGACCTCACCGAAGGCGAATTTGCCGTGGGTGACACGGCAACGGTGTCGTGGGAGGCGACAGCGGCGCTGGTACTCGACCGAAACTAACCAAAGACCATAACGACAGGGAGGAAAGACAATGACTAAGAAAACCATCGACCATATCTCCGAAAAGGAGTTCATGGAAAAGCTTGAGAGCTACAGAAAGGGCTCGATCACACGACGTCATTTTCTGAATGTGACTGGCCTTGGTGCCGCAGCTGCCGTGATGGGGGCTTCGGTGCCCGGTCTGCGCCCGCAGCCCGCATTTGCTGGCGATATTGGTGATCGTGTGGTTCTGGCCACTTGGCCGAACTATCACGATCCAGCCAACTTTGACGCCTTTACCGAGGCGACTGGCGCGCATGTGCAGGTCAATGTGTTTGGCTCAAACGAAGAGATGCTGGCCAAGCTTCAGGCCGGCGCCACCGGTTGGGACGTCTATGTGCCGACCAACTACACCTTCGAAGACTACGTCAAAGAGGACCTGATCGAACCTCTGGATACCGCGATGCTGCCGAATTATGACGCGTCAGCCTTTGATGCGCGTTACGCCGAGGCAGGCTCGGTCAATGGCGAGCTCTACGGCGTTCCAAAGAACTGGGGATCGACGGGCATGGCCGTGAACACCGCTCACAACGGTGGAAATGCGATCTCGTCTTGGAGAGAGTTTTTTGACATCACCATGGACAAGTTCTCGGGCCGTACCATCGTGCACGACTATCAGCTGACCACGATTGGCAGCGCACTGAACGCATTCGGGTACTCGTTCAACTCGGTTGACGAAAAAGAGCTCGCGGATGCCGAGAAATTGCTGATCGACGTGAAACCGCATCTTTTCGCGATCACATCGGATTATCAGCCGGGTATGCGCAATGGCGACGCATGGCTGACCATCTGCTGGTCTGGTGACGGCAAACAGCTCAACACTGACATGCCCGAGATCGCCTATGTGCTTGGCAAAGAGGGCGGAGAAATCTGGAGTGACTACTGGGCCATTCCGAAAAGCTCAGAGCGCAAGGCTGCGGCCTATGCTTTGATCAATTTCATGCTGGATCCAAGTGTGAACGCGAAAGAAGTGTTGGCGCATGGTTATCCGACGGCGGATTCCCGAACCTATGGTCAACTACCCGAGGACCTGAAGAACGATCCGATCATCTTCCCGGCGCAAGAGCTGTTGAGCCCGCTCGAGTTTGGTGCAGCGATCACGCTGACCGACCCTAACCGTGCGGAACTGATGGCCCGCTTCAAGTCGGCCTGATCGGGACTGGATGAAAACAACATGACGCAACGTACTCGTAACTGGCTGTTGTTAGCGCCTGCCGGAACTTGGTTTCTGGTGATGCTCATCATCCCGCTGACAGTTGTTTTCATCTTTAGCTTTGGAGAGCGAGCAGCGTCCGGTGGCGTTGTGCTCGCTCTCACCACTGAACAGTACGCCAACCTGCCGGCGCGATGGGCAGCATTTAAGAATACAATGACACTGGCTCCGATTGGAACTTTGTCAGCACTGCTTATCGCCTATCCATTGGCCTATTTTCTGGCCGTAAAAACGAGTCCCAGGTGGAAAACCATTCTACTGGTTCTGGTGATTGTGCCGTTCTGGACCTCGATCCTGATCCGCAGCTATGCTTGGATTTTTCTGTTGGGGGGGCGCGGCATTCCCGCGCTGTTGGACTGGGTTGGAATTGAAGGCGTGCGCCTGATCAACACGCCATTCGCGGTGCTCATTGGCATTATCTACGGGTATCTGCCACTGATGGTGTTCCCGATTTATGTCAGCCTAGACAAGCTGGACAAACGCCTGCTCGAGGCCTCATCGGACTTGGGCGCGAAGCCCTGGAGAACCTTTTTACAGATCACGCTCCCACTTTCGATCCCCGGCATTGCGACCGGCTGTATGCTCGTCTTTATCCTTTTGATGGGTGAATATCTGATCCCCGCGCTTCTGGGTGGTGGCAAAGTCTTCTTTGTCGGCAATGCGCTGGTCGATCTGTTCCTGCAATCGCGCAATTGGGCTTACGGGTCGGCGGTGGCGGTCACCCTTGTGGTAGTCATGCTGATTACTGTCACGATTTACATGCGGCTCATCAGCCGCCTCGGCGCAAGCCGTGAAGACGTGTCGATCATGTGAGGTGAACCGATGAGACTTTATGCAATCTGCGTTTACCTTTTTCTTTACATCCCGATTGGTGTGATCGCCCTGTTCAGCTTTAACGCTGGACGCCACGCGAGCCAGCTTCAGGGGTTCTCAACCAAGTGGTATGGCAAAGCGCTGTCCAATCCGTTTGTGATGGATGCACTGGAAACCAGCCTGATCGTGGCGTTTTGCTCAGCTTTTTGTGCCAGCGTCTTTGGCACCATGGCAGCCGTGGCATTGCAAGGCATCCGTGGTCCGGTACGCGTGGCCTTTGATATGTTGATCTATGTCGCAGTGATGATTCCCGGCATCGTGATCGGCATTGCCACCCTGATTGGTCTAGTGACGGTGTTTGACCAATTGAACCCATTGATTGCAGCGATCTGGCCAAATGGGTTTGAGCCTCCGAAGCTACGCATGGGGGTTGGGTCTTTGATTGCAGCCCACACGATGTTTCTTATGGCGTTGGTGGTGATTATCGTGCGCGCCCGGCTTGCTGGCATGGACCGTGCCCTGACCGAAGCGTCTTCGGACCTCTATGCCACACCGATGGGGACGTTTAGGCAGGTTACATTGCCGATGATCTTTCCAGCCATTCTCGCAGGATTTCTGCTCAGCTTCACGTTCAGCTTTGATGATTTCATCATTGCATTCTTCGTGGCAGGTTCCGAGACGACGCTGCCAATTTATGTCTTCTCGTCGATCCGACGTGGCGTGACCCCGGAAATCAACGCAATCGGGACGATGGTGATGGGTGTGTCCCTGTTCCTGCTGATTACGGCCCAGTTGTTGCTTCAACGCGGAGGCAAGAAGTCCCAATGACCCTTGCGGAAAAACCTCTCAAGGCCCAGGCATTTCCGATGCTCGACGGCAAGGTTGTTTTGGTCACAGGCGCTGGATCAGGCATTGGTCGGGCAGGTGCGATGGCCATGGCGCGCCATGGTGCGCAGGTGGTGGTGACAGATCTGGACGCCGAGAAGGCTGCGTTGGTGGTCGAAGACCTGCGGGACGAGGGGCTGGAGGCGTTCTCGTCGGGGCTGGACGTTACCGACGATCAGGCGGTCAAGGCCGAGGTCGACAGGGTCGTCAGAACCCATGGGCGCATTGATGTTCTGCACTCTCATGCTGGCTACCAGATCGAGGGAAATCTGGAGCAGGTCCCAGTCGAAGGTATGGACATGTCGTGGCGGCTGAACGTGCGCTCGCATTTTATCATATCGCGCGCGGCTGTTGGGCACATGCGCGATCAAGGCGGCGGAAGCATCATCATCACCTCGTCGAACTCAGGCGTTCAATACGATCGCGAGATGATCGCCTATGCGACGACCAAACATGCGGTTGTCGCAATGACCCGCCAGATGGCCGCGGACTATGCCAAACACAATGTGCGTTTCAACGCGCTGTGTCCGGGCTTTATTGACACGCCCTTCAATGCCGGGTTCGAGACCCAGATGGGCGGCCGTGAAAACCTTGAAAACTATGTGGCACAAACGATCCCGATGGGGCGTTGGGGAACCACCGATGAAGTGGCTGATTCCGTCCTGTTCTTGGCCTCTGACATGTCCACTTTCATGACCGGGCACGCTTTGGTCATCGATGGCGGAGAATGCATTTAACGTCTTTGTAGAGGAGACACTGAAATGACCAAAAGCCTGAAGACACCCAATGGCCGCCTGGCCGGAAAAGTTGCTGTCATCACTGGAGGTGCCACTGGGATGGGCCGGGCTACCGCGCTGATGTTTGCCGAAGAAGGTGCCAAGATCAGCATCTTCGATATTCAGGATGAAGAGGGGCAAAAAACCGTCGACATGATTCATGACGCTGGCGGCGAGGCTGCCTTTTTTCATGCCGATGTGACCAAGGATGCCGAAATTAACGCCGCCTTTGATGCCGCACTTGAAACCTTTGGGCCGTACAACGTGCTGTTCAATCATGCTGGCACAATCATCGTCAAAGCGATGCATGAAACCAGCGAAGAAGAATACGACTGGCTGATGGACGTAAACGTGAAATCCGCTTTTCTAACCTGCCGCCGTGCCGTGCAGGACATGAGCGCAAATGGCGGTGGGTCTATCGTCATCACCTCGTCGATTGCCGCCGAACTTGGCTATGCGCTTGAGTCGGTCTACTGCATGTCCAAAGGTGCGGTTCTGCAATTGGCTCGCACGATTTCAACCGAGTACCGCGACGTCGGCATCCGGTGTAACGCGGTTTGTCCGGGATTTGTCGAGACCGCGCATGGCCTCAAGGAGATTGCAGAACTGGATGCCGCCGGGCAAGAATGGGAAGATTCAGGCATGGCAGCCACGCAAGGGCGCATTTGCTATCCGGAAGAGGTAGCTGCGGCTGTGGTGTTCCTTGCGTCGGATGAGGCCAGTTTTGTGAACGGCAATGCCACCTATGTTGACAATGGCTGGTACGCCAAAGGCTGAACACCGAACGTATAGAACATTCATGGTAGTCCAAGCTTTGAGCCACATGTTCATTTTGGCGGTGCAGCGAATGTCCGGTTTGGTGAAGCCGCGATGAGTTTCACGATAAATGACTGCATTGGGCCGAGTGTGCTTGCTGATTGATCAGGGTACTTGGCTTTGCGAGGTCCGCATCCTGCGCAGTCCTGATGCTCGCGTCTGATCACGTTGCAGGTGCAGCGAATGACGCTTTGTCCGCACAGCGGTCATTGGACTTGCGATGAATTAAAGACGGCTAAGTGGTCATTGGGAATTTGAAAACCAAAGGCCGGCTATGATGGGCAAACCAGATTTGTTGATTGGTGTACCCTAGCGATATCTAGATATTGATACTATCAGTTTACCGTTGCAAACGGGTTACTGAAAATTTCTTGTATCACATTGAGAATTCGTTAGCCTTCCCCAATGGGAGGACAGAAAATGAAAAATAATCTCAAGTTAACAATTACAAGTTTTGCTTTTGCCTTCAGTATGGGCGCTATGGGAACAAGTGCTACTGCTCAGGAATGCCCACGTGGTGATCTGGACGCACGGTTCTGTGACGCGGATGGAGATCTGATCGCTGATATTCCAAAAGATGAGAGCATGCTGATCGATCCGGATACGTTGGTTTTTGCCTATACACCAGTTGAGGATCCCGCTGTTTATGCGGAAGTTTGGTCTGAATTTTTGGTGCATCTGGAAGCGGCAACAGGCAAAGACGTCGCCTTTTTTCCGGTTCAATCAAATGCTGCCCAAATTGAGGCAATGCGCTCTGGCAGATTGCACATTTCTGGCTTCAACACTGGATCGAATCCACTTGCTGTGAATTGTGCCGGTTTTAGGCCTTTTACTATCATGGCTTCGTTGGATGGCAATTTCGGATATGAAATGGAAATTCTGACTTATCCTGGTTCAGGAATCGAATCGGTTGAAGATATTAGGGGTGGTCAGCTGGCCTTTACGTCACCAACATCAAATTCTGGCTTCAAGGCACCATCAGCAATCTTGAAAGGTGACTTTGGGATGGAAGCTGAGCGGGATTTTGAACCAGTATTTTCCGGTAAACACGACAATTCCATACTTGGAGTCGCTAACAAGGATTATCCGGCAGCGTCAATTGCAAATTCGGTTCTTCACCGCATGATTAGCCGGGAAGTGATTTCGGAGGATCAGGTCGTATCTATCTATAAATCACAAACATTTCCGACCACTGGTTTTGGTGTGGTCTACAACCTCAAGCCAGAACTGCAGGAGGCAATCCGAAATGCGTTCTTCAGCTTTGATTGGGAAGGTACGAAACTGCAAGAAGAGTTCTCTAAGTCGAATGAAGGTCAGTTTCTAGAAATGACCTATCAAGAATTTTGGGAAGTGATCCGCAAAATCGATACCGCAAACGGCGTTAGTTACGCCTGCGAATAATATGAGTGGGCGGTTCTAATCGAACCGCCCTCCAAAAAATATATATAGGGCAGGGGGCATATGCTTCGACTTCAGAAGCTAGTAAAGACTTATAAAACTGGGGATCAGGCGCTTAAGGCGATTGATCTGGAGGTGCCAGAAGGTCAAGTGCTAGCCCTGATCGGGCCTTCCGGCGCAGGTAAATCAACACTGATCCGATGCATCAATCGTCTGGTTGAGCCGACCAGCGGCAGGGTTTGGCTGAAAGATGTTGACCTGACTTCTCTTTCGTCCGGTGGATTGCGTCAAGAACGCCGCCGAATGGGGATGATTTTTCAGGAATATGCCTTGGTGGAACGCCTGACAGTAATGGAAAATGTCCTGTCCGGGCGGCTAGGCTATGTAGGATTTTGGCGAAGTTTTCTTCGCAGATACCCCCAATCAGACGTAGATGAGGCATTTCGCCTGCTTGATCGCGTTGGGCTGTTGGAAATGGCCGATAAACGTGCAGATGAGCTATCGGGCGGGCAACGGCAACGGGTAGGAATTTGCCGGGCGCTGATACAAAACCCTGATTTGTTACTGGTGGATGAGCCGACAGCGTCACTTGATCCAAAAACATCTAGGCAGATTATGCGCCTGGTTTGCGAGCTCTGCGCGGAACGTGGATTGGCGGCGATCATAAACATTCACGATGTGGCCTTGGCTCAAATGTTTGTTCAACGGGTTGTAGGTCTGCGGTTTGGCGCGATTGAGTTTGATGGTGATCCAGGTGGTCTAACACCGGAAGTTCTGACCTCGATCTATGGCGAAGAGGACTGGGAAGCTACAATCGAGAAGGTTGAGGAAGAGGACCAAGAAGAGGTCGCTGCGCAATGAGTACGGGACTTGATCAAGTCCTTGGAAAAGCGTGGAGGAAACCCCCGCTGGTTCAGCGTGCCTGGTTGCGTCGGGTGCTGTTCATCGGGTTCTTGGTCTATTTGGTCGCTGCATTTGCCACGATCGAGGTAAACTGGGCACGGGTCTACGAAGGGCTCGACCGGGGTGCCGCTTTTATTATGTCCTTTACCAGCCCAGATTTTGTATCACGCTCCAAAGATATCTGGGCAGGTATGATGGAAAGTATCATCATGACGGTCGCTGCATCGGTAGTGGGGATCGCAATTTCCATACCGATCGGGTTGGGTGCTGCTCGAAATATCGCGCCCCTGCCAGTCTATCTGGTCTGTAGGGGCATCGTCGCTGTTAGTCGTGCTTTGCAAGAAATTATTGTTGCGATCCTTTTGGTGGCCATATTTGGATTTGGGCCGCTCGCGGGTTTTCTGACGCTCAGCTTTGCGACAATTGGCTTTTTATCAAAACTATTGGCCGAAGACATTGAAAGCATGGACCGAGTTCAGGCTGAAGCGATTAAAGCTTCGGGTGCCAGTTGGACGCAATGGATCAATTACGGTGTTCAACCGCAGGTGATGCCAAGGTTAATTGGCCTCGGAATTTACAGAATTGATATCAATTTCCGCGAAAGCGCCATTTTGGGACTTGTCGGAGCTGGTGGGATAGGGGCGACTCTGAACACTGCATTCGACCGATATGAGTATGACACTGCAGCAGCCATTTTGATTTTAATCATCGTTGTGGTTATGGCGCTGGAATATCTTTCTGGCATTATTCGTGCGAGGGTGCAGTAATGCCCGTATCAGAGCAGAACGGCGAAAAAGTCTGGCAGCGACGCACGCAAAAACAGTCGCTTTTGCATTGGGGTATGTGGCTGACTGGAACCGCCATATTCGTTTACTGCTGGCAACAAATTTCTGAGGCGACCACCTGGTTTTTTGTCTGGGACGCTCCCCGCATCGCAAATGATATTTGGACACGCGCTACCCCACCTCGTTGGGAGTATATTGCAAAACTTGGCCGACCGATCTGGGACACACTGAATATCGCGACATTGGGCACGATCATTGCCATTTGTTTTGCGGTGCCAGTTGCGTTTATGGCGGCGCGCAATACGACACCTTCGAAATTGTTCTTACGACCGATTGCACTTTTGATCATTGTTTCAACACGTTCTATCAATTCATTGATATGGGCGCTTTTGCTTATCGCAATCATCGGTCCTGGTGTGTTTGCAGGCGTAATCGCGATTGCCATTCGCTCTATCGGGTTTTGTGCAAAGTTACTCTACGAGGCGATTGAAGAAATAGATGAAACTCAGGTCGAGGCTATAACTGCAACCGGCGCCAGCAGATGGCAGATCATGGCTTACGGCATTGTCCCACAGATTTTGCCCGCGTTTGCGGGAATCGCTGTCTTCAGGTGGGACATCAACATCCGTGAAAGCACGGTTTTGGGTCTCGTCGGTGCAGGGGGCATTGGATTGCAGCTCTCGGCCTCTCTAAACGTGCTGGCTTGGCCGCAGGTTAGCCTGATCTTGCTGGTCATTCTGTTTGCTGTGGTGATTAGTGAATGGGTGTCCGCAAAAGTCAGAGGCGCAATCATTTGAAGACTATGACATGCGATGAAGCTTTTGCAGCGTATGAGGCTGCGCGCGCGCGATTGCCTCAAGCGACCCGTAAGGGTCGATGTATCCATCAAAACAGTCTTGAAAATATTGCGGACCAGTTTGACGTGTTTTTCTTGGATGCTTTTGGTGTTCTAAATGTAGGGGAGACCCCGATTCCGGGTGCCCCCGAACGTGTCAGAGACCTGCAAAATGCCGGTAAACGCGTGATGGTGGTGACGAATGCAGCCAGCTATTCCCAAACCATGCTGCTTGCAAAATATGAGCGCCTTGGATTTCGGTTTGCTTCTGAAGATGTGATTTCCAGCCGTGCAACCTTGCTACGTAAAATTGGTCAAGAGCGCGAATATCGCTGGGGCGTTATAGCCGATCCGAAATTGGGGGATGAAGAATTTTCCCATTTGACTTTCGAATGGTTGCTTGATGATCCGGCGCCATACCAATCTGTAGATGGCATTCTAATGATTGGCAGCGGTGCTTGGAATGAACACCGGCAAGATTTGTTGGAAACAGCGTTAAGGCATAGATCGCGACCTGTTTATGTAGGTAATCCTGACATCATTGCTCCGCGGGAATATGGCTTCAGTCTTGAACCTGGGTATTACGCTCACCAATTGGGGGACAAAACGGGCGTCGATCCCATGTTCTTTGGCAAACCCTTTTCAAATATTTACGACATAGGATTTGAAAGGTTGAATGGACAACGTGACAAGTCGCGAATTGTTATGGTTGGCGATAGTTTGCATACTGATGTGTTGGGAGGTTTGCACAACGGCATTCGCGCAGCATTAATCAGTGGGTTTGGGTTTTTCGGGGGGAAGGACGCGAAACGGTCGATTGAAGTATCGGGTATTCATCCCGACTTTGTGTTGAGCACAACATGAGATCTGGCTTGAAACAGTATTCTAGGTGGTATTTATTGTGGTATATTTTCTTAAGTAATTGCCATTATTTAAATAAATCAATGTTATATGGCCTATATTATACAGACACCTCCTCCGCCATCATATTTATCGTTTAATATCAAATATTTATTCGACCAACGAATCGTCTTATTGGACTCCTTATTCGACCCGATACGCGGTTTTGGGGAACTCCATTAGAAGTCAAATCAAAGATAAGACTGCGTGCCGGAGAGACAGGGATTCCAAGGTTAGCTCAAATCTCAATAAAATAAGGGCAGAAAGCACTATCTTTGGATCAATTTTTGTAGCACGATGTGTGGCGGATTCCGAGAGGCGCATGACGCGACTTGTTGGGCTGTGGTAATCGAAAACGTTGGTTCACCGGTAGATTAGGAAATCAACTCATACACGTGCCTTTTCAGAGTAAATTTATCTTGAGCCGGACAGGGTGGAGATCTAGCGTCCTGGGTGTGGGTGAATGGGCGTTTTCCGACGGATGAACCATGTTGCAGACCAGATGATCAGGGCAAGTCCGACAACAACCCCTATCGATCCCAACCATCTGGATTGAAAGCCCATGACGAAGGACGGGAACAGCCAATCAATCAATACGACCAAAGCAACTGCGATCAGAGTCCATACTGGCGGATAATTGGGTACAATTTGCATGTCGGTTCCGATGTCTGATGATTGCAATATCCAGCGTATTGCGTGGAGGTGCAATGCGTCATACTCATCGATCAAGCCTCTCAGGGGCGTCATTGTTGTTAAGTTGAGGGTGATCGATTTCGGAGCGAATTATAAGGCTTTTTTGGGGTTAAAACTGCGGATTTTTGATGTGTCGGATAATGGGGCTCTTGCGCTCAGTTTTCGCCCTGAAGTCTGCATAGCTATGCACTCAGCGCATAGCTCCGCGATCAAGTTCCGGATCAAGATTCACACGCGAAAAACCAAGTGACGCTTCAAAAAAGTCAATCAAACAAAAGCGAAGTCTTAGATAATACCGCTCCCTGTTCACTGGAGACCCTTGGGCGGAAGTCGCATTCCAAACCGATCCTTGGAGAGGGGTGTTCTTTGCGCGTGAAAGTAAACAAGTTCAAACCACGGAAGCCGACATACAGATTGACGGAATTCTCCTCTTCATTCAACACTGCCACAAGTCTTCTTTGAGCCGATACTGTTGAAAAATTCGGAAATCCGGGAAGCCTAAACTTTCTGCAAACGGGCGATCATTCGCAAAAGTCCTCCATCAATACCAATAACGATTGTTGAGATGCCCTCTGGCGGCCAGAGCCAGGTTTTGGCCGATCCCTCGGCTGGAAAACCCTACCAGTTCTGTGCGGACAATTTTGGACTCGAAATTGCGAAAAAATGGAGTTTTTCAACAGTATCAGCCCAAAGCGGACACATGAATTGTGACAGATTATCGAGGCAGGTCGTCATTCAAATGCAGCCAACTTATTTTCTCGTCATAGTACCAATGAAGGTCTGGCGGAAAGTCATTCGGGTCGTCGGTTGTGCTTACGTGAAACTCGATAATATCAAGCCCTTTGTACCTTCCCTCCCAAGTCAATGGCGTCCCACAATTGGAGCAAAACGCTCGCTTCACATTTGGCGAAGACCTGTAGATACTTCTCTCGGTCTTCGGAAATCGGACATTTTTCGCTTCAAACATCACGAATGTAACCATCGGTGCTCCTGTGTGATGTCGGCAAGTTCGGCAATGGCAATTGCCTATGCCAACGGGTGGGCCGTCAGCCTCATAACGAACAGCGCCGCATAAACAGCCACCGGTAACCAAGTTGCCTTTCTGATCGGTCAATTGCTCATCTCCATCCAAACTGGGATAAGGATGCCAGTGGAGAGGTTAATTGTCACCATTCAAACACTAACGGCGGTTTTGTCCCGCAACCTGGTCATTGCCGTGCAACCGCGCGTCGGGCTAGATTGACGGCATGAGCGCGACCTTCTCGATAGTCGGTACCTGGGTCTTGAAGAGTTTCGTCACCGAGTTTGACGATGGCTCCACGCACCTACCGTATGGCGAAAAACCTCAAGGCCGGATTGTTTATACGAGCGATGGGTTCATGGCGGCTCATCTTTGGAACCCCGACACACACGTTGAGGCCGGTAGCCAAAATGCTGATCCGAGTTACTTTTCTTACTGCGGTGATTGGTCGATAGAAAACAATGTCGTTCGGCACCAAGTGCATGCGGCGACAGAGGCATCTTGGGCGGGACAAGACAAGCTCCGAACAATGACGTGGCACGGCGAGTTGCTGAAATTGACGGCGGAAAGCGTTGTTTTCGGGGGAAAGCACGGACGGGGTATTTTGATTTGGGAACGTCTCAAGAGCTAGGCGTAACGGCATCAGCTCGGAATGGCAACATTGTCCCGCTTATCGATTTCAAAACTCCTGAGCGAGACAAGTAATCAAAGGGATAGACCCGAAACGCCCCCTGGAACAAGGAAATATCACAAGCGTACAACTGACCGGCAATCCGAAAAGGGGTGGCTCAGATGGGCGTCGGGCGCAGCTATTCGACCACAACCGTCCACGTGTAGGATGATCCATCGCCAGAACTCGGGTCATCTGGATCCCTTAGCAGCGCTAGCGTCGGGCGATAAAGTCCCAGCGTATCGCCAGCATGAAATTCCAGCAACATTATCGCGCCTCCCATTGCATTTCCTGGACCGCGTTCAAATGCTGCGGTCGGCCTAGACAATGTGGCAACCCCGTCCCGGACGAGACTCTTTAGCTCCTGCCCTTCAGCGCCTTCGGGTGCAGCGCCAATTACACCACCAATAATCCGGTCGTCAGAAGGATCTATGACACCATCGCCGCTGGTATCTTCAACGATCAGTCCACCGGTGTACCGCGAAAGCCCCTTGGGCATCTCAAACTCTATCGCTGCCAGTTGCTGTGTTGACAGAACGCCAGCGCCGACGATCCCAGCCTTAGATCCAATTTCGCCGACTTGGTATAGCATGGCTGTCATGGGAACTGTACCTTCCGCATGACCGACAATCTCTCCGGGAGAGACTATCTGCCAATTATGATTTCGCCGACCATGCGCAAAATTTGTCGGAAAAACCTGCGGCCGTGTCTCTTGATCGAAGGTCAAAGTGGCCGTTCCCTTCTCGATGATATCATCGTTGTCATCGAAAATCCGCACTTCGACGAGACCCTGATTGGAGCCGTTGACGAAGGCCTTTTTTAGACCGACATGCACAACCTTGATCCCGCGACTGCGGATTGGGTCCCCGGCAGCTCCGGGTGCTGGTGTTACTGTGTTTTCCGCCACAACTCCGTCTTCGGTTGTCGGCGTGATGACAAAGGTCTTGGTATCGCCCTCGCTGACAATGTAACCAATGGCTTTTCCAGGCAAGCCTTGCTGAGGGGCACCGGTCACCAACATGATAGATGGCTGGTCTAGCGGGATTGTTTCATCGCGCTCGAAGCCATCGCCGAGTTCCACCTCCATGCGGCCGCCAGCCGGAATGCCATATCCGACGATTTCAGGATTCATGAATTCAGCGCCCGTGGCGTCAGGCTTCTCGAGGTAAATGTTGATACCCGTTCGTGCGCCCGCGACCGTTCCATCCATAGAGAGCGGTGATGAGACCACTTTATTGATGATCCCCTCAGCGACGGCAGGAGACGACAAACAAGCCAGAGTGGCGACAACTGGCATAAAATTTATGCGTTCGATAAAGTAAGTCATGGAAATTCCCCCGTTCTTGATCGCAATCCAAGTGGAAAACCGATCGTTGGACAATACACCACAAAGGATAGGCATCCTCTCACATAAGCGTGAGTGAAGCTCTACTTTTCGACCTTCAGAAGATCGTGGTCACTTCCGGGCTATCAAGACGTCGCTGGCGAATTCAATCTCCAGTCCATCGGGACCTTCCAGATGGTCAAGGGCATCCTTCAAGTCAGTATACAACGCCTCGACTTTCGGTTCGAACGCGGCATCAGAAAGATCGAAGATTCCCATCAAAACGTCGTCACCTTCAACTCTCATACCGCCCGCAACGTGCACCAGCATAAGCTCTTTGATTGATGCGAAGCGGCATTTGATCTTCTCAGTTTTAAGCCGTTCAATTTTGAAACCCGCACCTCTGGCCAATTCATCCAATCTGGAAAGGCCTCCGAAAGACCACGCGTGGATTGGCGCGTAGGCGTCACCAAAGTGCTTTGCAAATCCACCCTCAAGAGGTGCAGCTTGCTGTTCCGGCGGTCCCGACCACACTCCAACAGCCAGTTTTCCACCTGGCTTCAGCAGCTTGTACATTTCGTGGAATCCATCCTTAACATCGGACAAGTACTGGACCACCTGGTTGCAGAGAATTATGTTAAAAGATTCTGGCGACAGGGGTGCAGTTTCGTATCCGCAATCGAAAAGAGTGACCCTGGCGTAACCATCATATTTCTGGTGAAGAACCTTTTGCATGAACGGGGTTGGGTCAATCGCCGTGATGTGGCCTTTGGTACCCATACGAGCCGCTGCAAGATCCGTCAGCAGTCCGGTTCCTGCGCCCATGTCCAGCACGTTGTTTCCAGGTGAAACCGTCTCAGCAAGTGAAAGAGAGTGAGGCCACAACGTTCTTGGAACCCAGTAATCTTCATACATTTCGGCAGGTTCGCGATCCGCGAGAAACTCAGTCAACTTTGTCATCGCAAAAAACTCCTCTCTTTGTGACTATCAGGATCTCGGTTGTTATCCCGAACCGGCCACATGATGGCTCAATTACGATCCGTCGGCCCATTTGTTGTTCTGCACGCAACTCGTCTGCGAAGCTCTCCGATCTTCACGCAAGCATTCTGATTACGCTCGGATCTTCTCGAGTCCGGTGGAACAACCATTTGTTCATTGTGCGCGAAAGTTTCGCGTCGCCGCTCAAGAAGAGGCGACCTTCCTCAATCTCGCGCGGAATTGTGGAACGACTGACGATTATGGCTGCCAGCGAGACGCGGTTTGTTTCAACGTAGAGATCAATATCAAATCCCGGAATTTCCACACAAACCTCGATAGGTTTGTCCGGCCGAATGAGCGCCCAATACGTGTCGTGCTCAAGCCCCTCATCGCTAAACCGAAACTGGATCACGATCTGGCGCCTTGGAAGTTCGTCCGGATCGATCAGCCGGCGCATTTCCCACATAAGGGTTGGTACGTCGGTATCGGTCAATGCGGTGCGCGCATCGATATTGCATTGCGCCCAATTACCCAAAGCGTTGAGCGCAGGTTCGAGGTCGATCGCACGTTGGGTGCGAACATACTCAACTTGCCCGGTTGCCGGGTCTTCAAGTCTTTCGATGAGACCATGCAATTCCAGCTCCTTTAGTCGTCTAGACAAAAGCGCCGAGGATATGTTTCCGACTGCACGCCGAATTTCATTGAATCGCGTTGAGCCGTCCCACATTTCTACCAGAATGGGGATTGTCCATCGCGGCTCCAACATATTGCAGGCGTGTGAGATAGGGCAAATTATCCCGTACGGTTTAGCTCTCATCCGGCTATCTCCTTCGAACACAAAGTTACCCGGTTAGCCGCGTACATATCTAGTTCACAATGTGAAGCGGTATTGGTTTCGATCTTGCACTACCTGCTCAGCCCAGACTTATGGCAGGTACCTTCTGTCAAACATCAAGAAAGGAAAGAGCCATGATTGATCCTTATCTAAAAGATCACGATGCTTATCTGAACAGCCTCCACAGATTTTCCGCACCCAAGCGCGATCGCAATATTGCGTCAGGCCGATTGTCCGGGAAGGTACCTTCGTTGCAATCTCTCGCAGCCGCTGGTGTTGCATTTGCGACCCTGGCCTTTCTGCCTTGGGGCGGTTGACTGCGCCGGAGGACCGTTCGGGGGCTCGCTGCGGTCATCTGAGCATTTTATGTCAGCCAATGCTGCCCGCCAACTGCTCGAATGACTGGGTCGCGTATTCGGCAGACTTTGGACAAGCCACACATTTCATATTACTCTGTATGCAATGGTTCGGTTTCGCGGGAGCAAGATGCACGAATGTCAAAATGCAAAGCCGTCCAAATCAAATTTGGGCAGGTTGAAATGCAATCGCATGCCAAACCTCCTACTTCCCCCCATGACGCCCACGCGCCCCTCCAGGGTCCATACTCGCTTTTGGCTAAGTTGATTGACTGATGGGACTGATGGAGGGATCTTCAGTAAAACAATTTCTTGGTGTACATATCACCTGTGCTCGAAATAACAGAAAAATAACGCCCTACAGTACACCTGGATAACAGTTCAAAGTGATCATTAGTCCATCTTTTAATTCTGTGGAGATGAACAATGCATACATACAATTCTGATCTTCGTGGTGATATGAAACGGCAATTGAGAGCTGGAATTACACCTGCCTTGTTCGAACTGGACGGATTGCGTTTGATGGAAATGCGGCAAAGAGCTGAATTGAACCTCAGTGGTGACATGCAAGAAGAGACACCCGAATTCAGTGGTGTATTTGTTGGTTTTCTTCGGAAGCTGCACAACATGCGCCAGCGGATTGCTTTGAAATATCAGAGTGCAACTGTATCGTAGGTTTGAGTGCGGGCCGTATCGGTTCAATGCCTATTGCCTGCGGTGGAATGCACAGCGTCGAGGAACGCATGCCTAAGCTAGTTAAAAAAGAATTGTCGATGGAGCAGCCAGCGCTGAAGGTTGGCTTAATCGGGCCAATGCAGATTCACACTGCTGCAGGTGAACTTATCGAATTACCGCGCAAAGTCAGAGGGATGTTTGCATATCTTGTGATGCGACGCGGTTCTACAGTACCGCGCCAAACTCTGATCGGGCTGTTATGGGGAGACAGGCCCGATGATCAGGCCCGGTCCAGTTTGCGGCAAGCGTTGTCTATTTTGAAATCCGCATTGGGTGACCTCGCAGAAGAAGTAATAGAGGTAACCGGGGAAAGTATTTCCATCGTCGCGCAGAACATATCCACTGATCTGGATCGGATTGAGGACACACAGATACAGCCGGACCAGCCGCTTGAAACAGTGGAATTGTTGGAGGGTTTGGCGTTGTCAGAGCCGGCTTTCGAGGATTGGTTGCGTGAGGAGCGCGCGCGAGCACGTGCAAAACTGATTTCAATCGAAAAGAAGCGAGCCAAATCTGATTTGGCGAGTGGAAGAAGTAATCTCGCTGAAGTTCGAATGGCATCGGTAGCACGCCATACGCCGACGGATGAGGAGGCGCACAGGGATCTGATGCAGATTTACTTGTCCCAATCCAGGACCGACATGGCGATCAGGCAATATGAAAGGTGTAAAAATGTTTTGCGAAAACATCTGGACGTAGAGCCCGAGCATAAAACCATGGAGCTCTGGAAAAAAGCTCGCAAATTAAGAGGTTCAAGATCATCAACCAATCAACTTGAACACCAAGAGGTCGACTTGGTCACACCGTTTCTTGCGGCATTTCAAGGAGATGAGGGTGATGTCTCCAAGATCGAAGATGTAACGATTGATTTGGGCGGAAAATTGTTGAAGAAATCCGAGGGGCTGCGCATCGCAACCTTTGAAGAGGCCAGCGACGGCCTGCGCTCGTGTATAGAATTGCGCAAGGCGTCGCGCAAAGGAAGCAACTCACCATCTTCAATTTCTATTGCGCTTCATGCTGGCGAAAGTGGCGAGCCGGGAGTTCCTTTTGGGTCAGGTGATCTGGCGACGTTGCAGGAGTTGCTTTCAGCGACACCCTCAGACGAGATTTACGTATCCAGTAGGTTTTTCACGGCGGTTCGTCGAAACTCACCCTGTTTCTTCGAGGACCTTTCGGAAACAGGGACGCCGGAATTGGCAGGTGTCTTCCGAGTTAGCAGGCCCATGCAGCGTCAACCATTCATGGCTGTCTATACCAATCCTACTCCACGTCGTGAGAAGCGCGTGAGTTCGCTGGCCGTGGCGCCAATTAAATATATAGGAGCAGATGCAGATGCTAATGACTATTGGGCGGAGGGCCTCACAGAGGACCTGATTCTGGAACTTAGCCGATGTCGTTTGATTGATGTTTGCTCGAGAACCACACTGAATGCGATCAGATCGCATGATGCGGTCGAAATTGGGAAGGAGCTTGGTGTGAGCTATGTCTTGCTGGGCTCATTCCGAAAATTAGGGCAATCGGTGCGCCTGAATTTTACGCTCGCAGAGGCCGGCGATGGAGACATTGTTTGGTCCGAGCGATTTGAAGTTACATTCGAAAAGTTGTTCGACATCATAGATGAGATTGTCACCGTAGTTGCAGCCCGGGTTTCGGGTAAAATTGAGCATAACGAGATTGAGTTTGCACGCATAAAGCGCAGCGAAAACATGACTGCCTATGAATACTACTTGCGAGGGCTATGGCATCATCGGCTGGGTGGTATTACAGCGCAACATTCCCGAAAAGCCGTTGAGTGGTTCAAGAAGTCGCTAGAAGCTGACCCTACTTTCAACCGTCCCAGAGCATCAATGATTTGTGCGTGGTCGGATCTGCCTGATTATGACGAAGTCAAGGCAAACCAAATTGCCACCGAAGCATATGAAGCAGACCCGACCGATCCTGAAGCGAACAGAATTCTGGGATGGGTAAAGTATACATTGGGTGATTTTGACGCGGGAATACGCTTGTCTAACCAATCGGTAGAGCTTGCCCCTCATGATGCATATTTGATGGGGCGCTGCGCGGTAATGCATATATTCAATGGCGACCCAGAAGAAGGCATCAGGCGCCTGAACCGTGCTGTGGAACTAGACCCGTTTGTTCCTGTCTATATTGTCGAAGAGTATCTAACGGCATATTACACGATGGGGGACTATGAAAAGGTAATCAACGAAGCCAAAAACTTGAACCATCAAACCCGACGCTCCCGCTACTATACAGCGGCTAGCTTTTTGGCGGTCGGAAAAATTGAAGCAGCAAAAAAGGTCATTAGCTCTGTGATTGAGGACGACCCGGCATTGACGTTGAGTTATGTCAAAGGCCAGGAGCTTTTCAAAGATCCTGAAACTATGGGAACGCTTTTGTTTCGCTTGGAAAAGGCAGGGGTTCCAAAAACAAATCAGAGATAGAAAGATTTCATTTCAAAGGCTAAGCTCTGATTTGCACCAGTATCGACTTGAAATGTTATCAGCCGCTTCAATCGCATTGGGCTTGATGGATAACGTGGATTTGGCGATTTCTCATAAGATCCTCATCTGCATCTCATGAAGGTGTGAGTATCATCCGATAAGTTCAATACCAGTTTAATTATTGAATGGAGCTTGGACGATGCATGTGCAAATCATAAACTTCAACCTCAAAGATATGACACCAGAAGACTATCAGGCGCTTTGCAATCAGATTGCACCTGCGTTTGCAGAGGTTCCTGGGTTGGTTTCGAAAACCTGGCTGTCTGATCGGGACGCGAACACCTATGGTGGCATATATGTTTGGCGCGATGCAGGATCGCAGCAAGCGTTTTCATATTCAGAGCTGTTTCAAACCGTCATCAATCACCCCAATCTGGTCAATATTTCGAGCCGCAATTTTGAGATGATCGACGCACCAGGTAAAGTGACGCGTAGTTTGGTGGAACTGACAGCCTAGGGTAACCTTCTGGCAGGAGGTTGATGTGGATCACTATAAAACCAGCGATAATTTAGTCTGGAAACCTGAGGATTTATTTGTTGGTCGTGAACAGGAAATCTCGACTCTTCTGGAATATTTGCAAAGAGACTCTTTGGGCGTCATTCAGCTACACGGCATCAGCGGTATCGGAAAATCCTCACTGCTTAGGAAACTCTCTCAAATATTAAGAGAATTACATTATGCAGTCGTGGCATTGGATGGCCGGAATATTGAACCCACCGAAGCGGGCTTTCTGTCGGAACTGCAAAAATCAATCGACCTTGAATGTTCCTCCGTCGCACAAGCAGTCCGGCAGTTGTCTGGGCTTGCACCAAACGTGATCATTATTGTCGATACGTATGAAGTTCTGCGCCTGCTGGATACTTGGTTGCGGCGGGAATTTGTCGTCAAGTTACCTGTTAATGTACGTTTGGTTTTGGCGGGGCGAGAGCCCCCAGTTTCAGGTTGGTTGACCGATCCTGGATGGCTGCATGCTTTTCAGGGTATGCAACTTTCTGCATTACCAGAAGCGTCTGCAGTCGAATTTCTTAAACGCCTGGGAATCGAGGAGGATGTGGCAAGACAGCTAAACCAGATTATGAACGGCAATCCGCTCGCTCTCAGGTTGGGAGCAGGTGTATTTCGTGACTGTGGCAGTGTTGATCGTGCGACCGGACATGTGATTGGTGTCCTGACGAAAAAATACCTGGAAAACATTCCCGATCAAACTCTGCGCAAAGCTGTTGAATCAACGTCGATCGTCCGGCGGATCACATTGCCTATTCTGAGATCCCTTGAAGGGGATAACGTATCTGAAACCGAATATATAAAATTAGGAGAACTCCCCTTTATCGAAAGAGGGCAGGACGGTCTAATTATCCACGACGCCGTTCGGAGCATTCTGGCTTCTGGATTAATATCTTCCGATCCGTCGCGTTATAGAGCCCTGCGTTGGGCAGCATGGCAACAATTAAACAAGGATCTGGAGCTCGCCACATCAACAGATTTGTGGCGCTACACAGCCGATCTTCTCTATCTTATAGAAAACCAAATTGTCCGAGAGGCTTTTTTCCCGAGTGATTTCCAGCCCTATGTGGTAGAATCCGCGCATCCCGATCATCAAGATCTCATCTTCACGATCGCAAAGCGAACAGAAGGGAATGAAACGTCAGACTTCCTTGAGACATGGTGGCAAGCGCTACAATCAAGTTTCAAAGTCGTGAAAGATCAGACCAGTCAAGTCGTAGGGTTTTATCTCTGTTTTGACGTCGGTTCAGCATCGGCCTCGGCGATCTCGGCTGACCCTGTCGTAACTGCGATATGCGAACACTTGAAAAGAGAGCCACTCCCGCACGGGCAAAATGCTCTTATTTTACGAAAATGGCTTTCGTCCGAGCACGGAGAAGCTCCCTCTCAAATTCAGGCGGCATGCTGGCTAGATGTGAAGAGAACCTATTTGGAAATGCGAAAAACGTTGCGGCGGGTCTATACTTCCGCCTGGGATGTTGCACACTATGCAGATGTACTTCCTGTGTTGGGATTTAAATTTACCAATGACGTCATCCGCGTAGATGGACGAGATCACTTAATTGCAGTCAACGATTTCGGACCTGGTCTGGTTTTGGGGTGGCTGAATGGCATTGTCGGCGCGGAACTTGGTGTCAAGTCACCAAGCATGTTGGATGAACACACACGAGAAATCGTCGTTAACGGCAACCGCAGCAGTTTGACAAAGTTGGAATTTAAAGTTTTGAAGTTTTTGATCGACCGAGAGCCTCAGCCGGTCGGTCGAGATGAACTTCTTGAAGAGGTTTGGGGAGTGACCCACGATACTTCGAGCAATGTTGTCGATGTGATCATCCGCTCGCTCAGAAATAAACTGGGTATAATGAGCGGATCTATTGAGACGGTCAGAGGTGTTGGATACAGATTTCATAATCCCTGAGAGAGACCAACAAGCGAGGTGAGTGATTAGTTGGGCCTTTTAGGATGGTGAATGGCGCATGTGCAGAATAGGTAGACGCCGCACACTTTCCCCCTTGACGCCTACTTCACCCTCCCATAAATCCACACTCGGTTTGGCGGAGTAGCTCAGGTGGTTAGAGCAGCGGAATCATAATCCATTGGAAACGCCAGACTTTTCATTGAATTTAAGCGCATAGAGCTGTGGTTCTATGGGGTCGATCTCTGAGTTGCAAAGGTCTTCTTAGAGCTCGAAGCGGATGCTCGTAGGATTCTAATCTGTGAGGTCACTCAGCATCTAAAAACTCACATAGAGCAGAAAAATAGACATCCCATGCAGCGTTCCCCGGTAGTGGCATGTGGTTTGCACTTTCCAACACAAGAAGTTCGGAACTGGGGATGCCTTCGGCAATCTTCCGAGCCTCTGACAACGGATGCACCCCGTCGTGTCTTGAGTGAACAATCAACGTGGGGCAACCCACATGTTGTAAAAGACCGGTATTATCCACCGTGTTGATCGCATCCCGGATTTTAAGTTCGGTTTCTTTAGAGAACGAACCCTGAAAATTGTTCGCTGCGTCGATAATCGCGTCCAAAGGCCCTTCGGGGAGGTAGGGAAACATGAACGCCGCGCCAAGCCCTTCGGCTTCGGCCTGCCAACTTTCCGATACTTGCCGACGGAAAGTATCACTTTCTGCATCTGTTCCGCTACGCCTCGATCTTCCCTCTGCGTAACCGCCCACGATTACTAGTCGTCTGACACGGTGTGGATTTCGCACCAGAAAACGTAACGCTGGGTGCAGACCTGCTGAATTAGATAACATGTCAAATGTGTCGAACCCGACTGTATCCGCAACTATACCTATATCATTGGCCATCACATCGTAGTCGATGTTTGGCATTCCATCATTTCCGTTCTGAAAGCTGCGCCTTGTGAAGCGAGCAAGGTGATAGCGTTGGGCTAGGGCATCGGTTGATCGCCCCCAAACACGTGAGTTCATCTCGGCCTCTATATCCCAGCCCCCAGCGTCGACTCGAAGGAGCGGAGCACCAGAGCCATGAACTGCAATGGCAATACTTTGCCCGTCCGCAGCGGAAACATAGCGTGTGCGCGGCGCGGCAGCGGGCGCTGGCATTGGGTTGGAAGCCCCGGCCACCCCAGGGGCTGAACCAGCCACCAACATCAATCCACGCTTGGCGATCGTGCGAATAACTGACTGCTTTTTCCCATCGTCCCCGACGGCCTTGCGTGCGGCGGCGATGCAAGCGGAAATCGCACTTTCTGACACAATCCGACCATGCCATACGTCTTCAATTAATTGATCTCGGGTAACGAGTTTGCCTGAATTTCGAGCTAAGAGATGGATGAGGTCAAATACGCGCGGCTCCACCGCCACGACTGCGCCATCACGCGTCAGCGTCAATAGAGCGTCGTCGAGCACACAATTGGCAAAACGAATTTGCATTTCCGCAACCTAATGAAACTAGTACTTTTAACCAATTTCTAAATGCAATCACAGGGTTTTCCAAGGATTACCCTCAAGCAGTTCGAAGTCAAAAGGTGCACTCTTGGATCATAATCCAAGTAGGAGCATCGCAATGACCATCATCAATACAAACCTGATAGAGCCGCTGTTCATCGACAACTCTCGTCGCACTGCGAAGGATCGTGAAACGATACGCCGACTTCGCAAAGAGCGCCGGAACGCATTTCTCGTTTTTGTCGAAGAAGTCTTTGCAAACGCACCACGCCACCCAACATGCGTGACACATTTTGAAGAAGAGCAAACGAAACTTTTTTAGATGACCGCATCGTCCAAATAACGGACACTAGTTATCATCGTCACTATACAAGACAACAAAGCCGAGGCTGGTCCGGCCTCGGCTTGAACTTGGCTTAGTCATCCGACTGAACTTATGCAGCCAGTAGATCACTTTCCAGCTTTTCAAACAACGCGACATCCTCCTCAGGATTCTCAAAGAGGTGACCGTAGACATCCATTGTCATCGTGATCGATGAATGGCCGA